>NZ_AEWG01000001.1 GCF_000190375.1 Rubrivivax benzoatilyticus JA2 = ATCC BAA-35 | reverse complement strand
CCGCCAGCCCAGCCACAGCGACCACAGCGCCGCGCCGGCGAGCAGCAGCGCGCGCGCGCCGGACACGCCCGGCGGCACCCAGCCTTCGGCGCGCAGCTGGGTCAGCGTCGTCATCGACAGCCCGAGGAACAGCCCGGCGCCGGCGATCGGCACCAGGCCCATCGCCAGCGCCGCCCAGCCGACGCCGCTGGCCAGCCGTGCCGCGCCGCGCAGCGCCGCCCAGCCGAGCACGCCGGTGATGAGCGTGTAGGCGCCGATGTAGCCGCAGACCAGCAGCCCGTCGAGCCAGGTGAAGGCGTCGTTGACCTCGGGGTAGTGGGTCAGCAGCCACCACGGCGCGTTGTCCTGCAGCAGCAGGAAGGCGTCGTGGTCGATCAGCCAGGTCGCCGCGGCCTGGCGCGCCGCGGTGAACCAGGGGCTCACGCTCCACTGGAAGGCGCCGACGGCCACACCCAGCGTGCCGAAGACCAGCAGCAGCGCCAGCGCGCGGTCGTTGCGCGACGGCGCCGCCGCCAGCACCTCCTGGCTCGGCGAACGCGCCGCGAACTCGATCGCGTCGCGGTGGCCGCTGCAGCGCCCGCAGGCGTGGCAGTCGGAGGCGCCGGTCATGTGGCGCAGGTCGACCAGCGGCGCGCAGTCCACGCGCGGCGGGCGGCCCGGGTAGGCCTTCCAGGCGGCTTCGTCGACGCGGTAGTGCAAGGGCGCGATCTTGGCCAGCAGCGCGAAGACGCCGCTGACGGGGCACAGGTAGCGGCACCAGACACGTTTCTCGCGTCCCCAGACGAAACCGACGGCGGCGGCCAGCACGGTCGAGCCGCCGAGGATCAGCAGCGCCGGCGCCGCGTACTGGTAGACGCTGACGAGCTGGCCGTAGACCGTGGTGCAGACGAAGGCCACGACCGGCCAGCCGCTCCAGCGCACCCAGCGCGGGATCGTGCGGCCCAGGCCGTGGCGGCTGGCGTACTCGGTCACCGCGCCTTCGGGGCAGAACACGCCGCACCAGACGCGGCCGAACAACGCCGTGCTGAGGATCACGCCCGGCCACCACAGGCCCCAGAACGCGAACTGCGCCGCCAGCGTCAGGTTGGAGACGATGCTCGCGCCCGTCGGCGGCAGCGGCAGGAACACCGGCACGACGACCAGCGCCGCATAGAACGCGACGACGAACCACTGGACGGCCAGCACCGCCCGGCGGTGGCGGCGCAGCGCGTCGCCGATGCGCGCCAGCCGCGTCTTGCGCGGCCGGGGCATGAAGCGGATCGGGACGGCGGCGGTCATCCGTGCGCGCCTGGGCCGCGCGGCGCGGCGCTGCGCCGCAGTGCCCAGATCGTCGCGCTCCAGAACACCAGGTAGCCGATCAGCACCGTCGCCGACGGCCG
Organism: Rubrivivax benzoatilyticus JA2 = ATCC BAA-35; assembly: GCF_000190375.1. Taxonomy (GTDB): domain Bacteria; phylum Pseudomonadota; class Gammaproteobacteria; order Burkholderiales; family Burkholderiaceae_C; genus Rubrivivax; species Rubrivivax benzoatilyticus. Next base: position 5,080 of record NZ_AEWG01000001.1, on the reverse strand, counting down.
CGCGCGGTAACCGAGGAAGTCGGCGAGCACGCGGCCGATGCCGCGGCCGTCGTCGAGCAGGGCGGAACTATCCCAGACCGGGTCGACCAGCGGCGGGATCCAGTCCATGCCGATCATGCGGTCCAGGCCGCCGGCCAGCAGCGCGGCGGCGATCAGCAGCAGCAGCACTTCGCTGATCCCGAACAGCACGCGGTAGCTGAGGAAACGCGCGCCACGCGCGATCAGCCCGGCGGTGGCGGCGGCGAGCACGAAACCGGCCGCCGCGGCCGCGGCGTTGGCGGCGAGCGCCGAACCACCCGACTCCAGCCCCAGGCCGTAGAGGAAGACCACGGTCTCGGCGCCTTCGCGGGCGACGGCGAACGCGGTGACCAGGCCGACGCCGAGCGCGCCCGAGGCCTGGCCGGCCTGGCGTTCCAGTTCGCGTTTCATGCCGCGGCCGTGGCGGCGCATCCACAGCACCATCTGCACGATCAGCGCGGCGGCGGTGAAGACCATCACGACCTGGAAGACCTCCAGCGCCTGGCCTTCGAGTTCGCTCTGCACCAGGAAGGTGGCGGCGCCCAGCGCCGCGGCCAGCAGCAGGCCGCCGCCGGCACCCAGCCACAGCCCGCGGCGCAGCGGCGCGGGCTCGCTCTGGCGCGAGATCCAGGCCAGCAGCACGCCGATGACGAGCATCGCCTCGAGGCTCTCGCGCCAGACGACGATCAGGGCATTCAACATGAGGACGTTTCGTGCTCCGTGTGGAGCGTCATTTCGCGACGAGCGTCATGCCCGGCTGGTCCAGGTGGAACTCGTCGATGAAGTGGTAGCTGCCGGGGCGCAGCGGGTGGATGACGACGAAGGAGCTGGCGCCGGGGCCGAGCACCTTCTCGACCCGCAGGTCCAGGTTCTCGAACTCCGACGGGCCGGGGCCCTCGTTCCGGATCGTCAGCTTGATCTTCACGCCCGCCGGCACCTCCAGGCGCGCCGGTTCGATGCGGCCGTTCTGGATGACGACGGGGTAGGTGGCCTGGCCCTGGGCGGCCGCGGCACCCGCCCCGAGGGCGAGCACCGCGGCCAGGGCCGCACGGCGCGAGACGCGGGCGGCCACGGCGCTCAGAACCCGAGCGTGGCGCGCAGGCCGAAGGCCTTGACGTCGCCGGCGCCGTCGTCGCCGCCCGGACGCGAGATCCACTGGAAGTCCGGCGTCAGCGCGATCTGCTCGTTGACGTGGTAGCGGTAGTAGATCTCGGCGACGCGTTCGTTGCCGCGCGACGTGCTGACGCGGCGGTAGTCGTCGCTGGTGCGCAGCAGGCCGGCGGCCAGGCCCAGGCCGTCGGAGGCGCGGCCCCAGGCACCGCCCGAGAGTTCGCCGCCCAGCGTCAGCGCGCGGTCGAAGCTCGCCGTGCCCGAGCTGCGGTTGCCGAAGCGGCCGAACAGCGTCAGGTCGTCGGTCACACGCTGGTCGATCGACAGGCCCCAGCCGCCGTGCGCCTGCTCGTTGCCGTCCAGGTCGGTGGCGCGGCCGTTGCGCCAGGCGTAGAGCCGGTAGTTGCCCGGCAGGCCGTCGAAGAAGCGTGTCGAGTACTCGAGCTGGCCGATGACGAAGGGTTTGCCCAGCGAGCCGGAGAAGCTGGTCGCCGGGCCCGAGCCGAACACCGCCAGCGACGCGCTCCAGACCCCCGCCTTGTCCTGTTCGTTGACGTAGGCGGCCCGGAAACCCGGCGTGAAGCCGTAGGCGTCGACCCCGGCGTCGCCGCCCGAGTCGAGCAGCGGGTTGTGCACGAAGGCGTTGTTCAGGAAGAACGCCGTCTCGTCGTCGGCCGCCGCGTTCTGGTCGAAGAAGACGAACGGGTCCATCTTGCCGACCGTGAACTCCAGGCGCTGGCGCGAGTAGGCCTTGTAGCCGTCGAAGGGCAGCGGCACGTTCAGCTGGTACCAGGCCTGGGCCAGCACCGCGAACGAGGAGTCGGGGTCGTTGACGCCGGCGACCTGGAAGGTCGACGAGTTCGTCGTGCTGGTGTAGGTCGGGCGCAGCGCGACGCCTTCGCCCTGGCCGAAACGCAGCTGGGCGTAGATCGTGCCCTCGGCCTGGCCGATCTCGCCGCCGGGCAGCGTGACCTCGATGTCGCCGCGGTAGTTCAGGCGCGACTCGCGCTGGCCGCTGTCGGTGCCGGCGCCGTTGACGCGCTGCGCCACCGCGACCAGGCCGCCTTCGACGGTGATGCCTTCCAGCGCCTCGATCTGGCGCACCGGCTTCTGCATCGCCAGCGTCTGCGTCTCGACGGCCTTCAGCCGCGTCACGAGCTCGGGCTCGTTCTCGCTCAGGCGGTCGGTCAGCAGCGCCTGGTCGGTTGCCGTCTGGGCGTCTTCCAGCGCCTTGACGCGGGCCTCGATCGGCGCCGCCTTGGGAGCCGTGGCACTCAGCTCGCCGACCTTCTTCTCGAGCTCCTGGTTGCGCTGCTCGAGCTGGCCGAAGCGTGCGGCCAGCTCACGCAGCTGGGCCTTGAGCTGCTCGATCTCGCTGCCGGCGGCCTGCGCGCCGCCGGCCAGGCCGGCCAGCGTCAGCGCGGCGACGAGCCGGGCGTTGCGCAACACGAACCCGTGTCTCGGGGGCAGGGTGGACATGGTTCAGTACCCGCCCTTCTTGCCGATGCCGGCGTAGGTGAAGTCCCACTCGACGGTGAACGGCTTGAACCAGGGGCGCACGCCGGTCTCGCGGTCGGTGTGGCGGCCGTACAGCGGCGACGCCGGGTTCTCCTTGGCGTTGGGCGGGTAGACCGTGTACTTGACCTTGTACTTGCCCGGGCCCTGCAGCTTGACGTTGTCGCCGTAATGCGGGCCGTCGCTGGCGACCATGGCCATCATGTCGCCGGTGATCGGCGCGCCCGAGCCGCCGATCTTCGTGATCTCGTACTTGATCAGCAGGTAGGGGATCCAGAAGCCTTCGGGGTAGCCGTTGGCGTTGTTGGCCAGCGCGTGGATGTCGGCCTCGATGTGGATGTCCGACTCCGAGGCCTTGCGCATGTGGCCTTCGGGTTCCATGTCGATCGGCTGCAGGTAGACCGCGGCGATCTCCATGCCGGCCAGGTTCTGCGGCGTGCCGATCGGGTACTCGAGCGCGTAGGCGGAGGTGGTGAAGCAGGCCGCGGCGATGGCGAGGGCGGCACCCCAGTGGGACGGTTTCATCGAAGGACTCTCGGTTATGAACAATGCAAATGCGAGTGGTTCGCAACAACATTGCCGATACTGCCGAGGGTTCCGCGTCGCGTCAACCGGCGCCGTTGACGGCTGTCAATGAATGGGCCTGGCGGGGCGGGGGATTCGGCCGGCCGCACGCCGGCCGTGGCGGCGGCGGTGCCGCGCGGCGGCGCTCAGTTCCAGCGCCAGGCCCAGATGACGTCGACGGCGCTCTCGTCGCCGGTCTGCGCGCGCACCGTGAAGCGCCGCGCAACGCGGTAGATCAGCTGCCAGGAGCCGGCGGTGGCGTTGACGCCGCGTTCGTAGCCGACGTAGAGCCGGTCGCTGAGCTGCTTGCCGATCGTGACCACGGTGTCGCGCGTGTCGCCGTCGCCGCTCTGCGAGACCGACAGCTCGTCCAGCCCCAGGCGCTGCAGCAGCCCGGTCGACGGGCCGCCGTTCTCGCCGGCCAGCAGCGCCAGCGCCGCCTGCTGCAGGATCGCCGTGTCGGCGCGTCCCAGGCCTTCGGAGGCGCGCCCGGTGACCAGCCACGACAGCTTGTCCAGCTCGCTCATCTCGGGCTCGCTGTACAGGCGCACGCGCGGGTCGCTCGCGCTGCCCTGGATCGTCACGCCGACACGCACGTCCAGGTCCGGCCGCACCGCGAGGATGTCCAGCCGCGGCGCTGCCACCTCGCCGGCGAAACGGATCAGCCCGCGCTCGATGGCCAGGTTCTGGCCGTAGGCGGCGTAGCGGCCGCCGACGGTGCGCACCAGCCCGTTGATCGCCAGCCGCCCCTGCGGCGTCGACACGCGCAGCGTGCCGGTCAGGCCGGTGTCGACACCGCGCCCGGCCAGGCGCAGGTCCTCGCCGAGCGCCAGCTCCAGCGCGACGCGGCTGTTCTTCATCAGCGCCGAGGGCTCGCGTGTGCCCGGCGCTGGCGGCGCCGGTCGCTGTCCCGGGCGTGGCGGCCGGTTCTCGACGACGACGTCGGCGTCCAGCGACGGCGCCTCGCTGCGCGAGATGTCGATGCGGCCGCGGTCGACGCCGAACTTGCCGTCGAGCACCAGCGCGTCGGGCCGCAGCCCCAGCGTTGCGCGGCCGCTGACGGCGATGCGCCGGTCCACGCGCGACAAGGCCTCGAAACGCTCGGCGACGACGCTGAGCTCGGCGCTCGGCGCCGCGCCCAGCCGCGCGCTGCCGTCGATGGCCAGCGTGCCGTCGCCGCCGCGCAGCCGCAGCTGCTCCAGGCGCAGCGCCTCGCCGCGCAGCGTCAGCAGCAGCGAACCGTCGTCCAGGTCGACGCCCTGCAGCAGGTTGCCGACCTCCAGCCGCGAGCCCTCGACGCGGCCGCCGAACTGCGGCGCCGCCGCCGTGCCACCGACCTGTGCCGTCGTGAACAGCGTGCCGCCCAGCCGCCAGCCGGCCGGCAGCCAGGCGCTCCAGACGTCGAGGTCGGGGATGCGCATCTCGACGACGCCGTCGACCGGCGCCTGCGGCTCGGGCCAGGCCAGCGCCGGGTTGGCGCGCACGGTCTGGGAGCCGGCGATGACGCCGATCTGCGTGCCGACGACGGCCTGCGTCGTCTCCCAGCGGCCGTCGTGGGCGGCGAGCGCGAAACGCAGGCCGGTGAAGCCGAAGGCGATCGGCAGGTTGCCGCGCACCACCGACAGATCGCCTTCGTGGCGCTCGAGCACGATGTCGGCGTCGAAACGCTCGGCGCGGCGGATGTCGACGCGGCCGGCGATCTTCAGGTCGCCGCTCCAGCCGGCGTCGGGCTGGGCGCGCTGCAGCCACGGCGCCAGCGCCAGCGGCTCGAGTTCGGCCGCCAGCTGCAGCCGCGACGGTGCACCGTCGCGCGGCGGCGCCTGCCAGCCGGCTTCGCGCCAGCGCAGCGCGGCGCCCAGCAGGGCCAGCCGGC
>NZ_AEWG01000002.1 GCF_000190375.1 Rubrivivax benzoatilyticus JA2 = ATCC BAA-35 | reverse complement strand
TGCCGCCGCCTCCGGCGCCGCCGGCGCGGCCGCCGGAGCCCGTGGCGGCCGCCGCCACGGCCGAGGACGACGAGATGCGCGGCGTCTTCCTCGAGGAAGCCGCCGAGGTCATCCCGGCGGCGCGCGAGTCGCTCGCGCGCCTGGCCGACGAACCCGAGGACCTGGGCGAGATGACCGCGGTGCGCCGCGCGTTCCACACGCTCAAGGGCAGCTCGCGCATGGTCGGGCTGAAGGACTTCGGTGAAGCCGCCTGGGCCTGCGAGCAGCTGTTCAACTCGCGCCTGGCGCAGTCGCCGCGGCTGGACCCGGCGCTGCGCTCCTTCACCTCCGAGGCGCTGGACTACTTCGCGGCCTGGGTCGCCGCGCTGAGCGCCGGCCGCGACGAGGGCCACGCCTCGCAACCCGTGGTGCGCGCCGCCGACGGCCTGCGCCTGGACGGCCAGCGCCTGGCGATCGGTGCAGCCGCGGTGCCGCCGGCCGTCGTGCCGGCCGCCGAAGCCGCAGCGCCGGCGTTCGAGCCCGTGGCCGAGCTGGCCGTCGAGCCGGCCGTCGAGCCGCTGCCCGAGCCGGTCGTCGAGCCGGTCCCCGACGCGGCGCTGCTGCCGGACTTCGAGTTCGACTTCGGCACCGACACCTCGCCCCCGGCGCTGGCCGAGCGTGTGCCCGACCTGCCGAGCGCGGCCGATCTCGACCTGGACCTCGGGGCCGCCCCGGCCGCCGCCCCGGCGCTGCCGCTGCCCGCCGACGAGGTCGACTTCCGCCTCGACCTCGGCGCGCTCGAGCCCGAGGCCGAAGCCGAAGCCGCTCCCGAGCCGGTCGAGACCGCCGAGCTCGCCGAGAGCTTCGACGCCATCGAGGCCCTGCAGCCGCTAGAACCTGCGGCGCCAGCCGAACCCGCGCCGCAGGCCGCTTACGCCGACTTCGACTTCGATCTCGGCGAACTCGCCGCCATCGGCCCCGAGCCCGCGGCGCTGCCGGCCGAACCCGCGGTGCCTGCCGCCGACGCCGAACCGGCGCCCGACGAGACCACCTGGCCCGAGCGCCTCGAGGTGCCGGCCGACGAGCCGCTGCCGCAGCCGGTGTTCGTCGAGACCGTGCCCGGGCCGCTGCCCGCGGCCGAGGTGCTCGAAGGCGCCGAGATCGACTGGCCGGCCGAATTTGCCGCCGCGCCCGCGGCCGAGGCTCCGCCGCCGGCCGAGCCGGTGCCGCCGTCGCCGGTTGAACCCGAGGCCGCCGAACCCGGCCTCCAGCCTGTCGAGATCGACGCCGAAGTCGAGCCCGAGCCCGAGCCCGAGCCCGAGCCCGAGCCCGGGGCCGAGCCCGACGCGGCGCCTGAGGCCGACGCCGACGGCGTGCCGATGCCGGAGGTGTTCGCCGTGCCCGCCGCCGAGCCGGTGTCGCCGCCGGCCACGCCGGAGCCGGAGAGCGTCGACGCCTCCGCCGCCGCGCCGCTGTCGGCCGACGAGGCGCCGTCGCCGGAGATCGGGGCCGTCGAGCCGGCCGAGGTCGAGCCGCCGGTGCCCGACGAGGAGCCGGTCAAGGTCATCGGCCCGCTGCGTGTGCCGCTGCCGCTGTTCAACATCTACCTCAACGAGGCCGACGAGCTGTCGCGCCGGCTGGGCACCGAACTCGCCGAATGGGCGCTGGAAGCCGAACACCGGCCGGTGTCGGAGACCGCGATCGCGCTTGCCCACTCGCTGGCCGGCAGCTCGGCCACCGTGGGCTACGCCGACCTGTCGGCGCTGTCGCGTTCGCTGGAGCATGCGCTGATGCGCTCGCGTGCCGGCGGCCGCGGCCGCGACGGCGAACCGACGCTGTTTGCCGAGGCCGCCGAGGAGGTCCGCCGCCTGCTGCACCAGTTCGCCGCGGGTTTCCTGCGGCCGGTGGCGCCGGCCATCGTCGAGCGCCTGGCCGACCACGAGCGCTGGCCCGATCTGCCGCCGCCGGCGGCCGACACCTCCGGCCTCGGGCCGCTGGACAGCGGCTATGGCGACGAGGAGCTCGACGCCGAGGACGCGCTCGACCCCGAGCTGTTCCCGATCTTCGAGGACGAAGCCGACGAGCTGCTGCCGCAGCTGCTGTCGCGCCTGCGCGAGTGGGCCGACAACCCGGCCGACGGCGGCGCCGCGGCGGCCTGCCTGCGCACGCTGCACACCTTCAAGGGCGGTGCCCGCCTGGCCGGAGCGATGCGCCTGGGCGAGCGGGCCCACCGCATGGAGACCGCGATCGAGCGCCTGGGCGACCGCGGCGGCGTGCACGCCAGCGAGGTCGAGACGCTGCTCGCACGCGCCGACACGATGGTCGCCGAGTTCGAGGCCCTGCGTGCGCCGCCGGCCGCCGAGCCGCCGGCCGAGGTAGCCGAGGCCGTCGAGGCGGCGCCCCTGCCGCCGGCCGAGGCCCAGGCCGCGGCCGCCGAGCCGCCGGCCGCGCCGGTGGCCGAGATCGACTGGAGCCGCTTCGCCGTGGCGGCGCCCGCCGTCGTGGTGCCGGCGGAGCGTGCCGCCCCGGCCTCGACGGCCGCGGTGCGGGTGCGCGGTGCGCTGCTCGACCGCATGGTCAACCATGCCGGCGAGGTCAGCATCGCGCGTGCCCGGCTCGACGGCAGCGTGCGCCAGCTGCAGGGCTCGCTGGGCGAGCTCACCGGCAGCCTGGAGCGCATGCGCAGCCAGCTGCGCGACATCGAGCTGCAGGCCGAGTCGCAGATGGCCTCGCGGCTGGAGGCCGCCAAGGCTGCCGCCGAGGTCTTCGACCCGCTCGAGATGGACCGCTTCACGCGGCTGCAGGAGCTCACGCGCTTCATGGCCGAGTCGGTCAACGACGTCGCGACGCTGCAGCGCAGCCTGCAGCGCACGCTGCAGTCGGCCGAAGACGACCTCGCCGCGCAGGCCCGCCTGACGCGCGAGCTGCAGGGTGACCTGCTGCGCACGCGCATGGTCGAGTTCGACAGCGCCAGCGACCGCCTCTACCGCACCGTGCGCCAGGCCGCCAAGGAGACCGGCAAGAGCGTGCGCCTGGACATCCTGGGCGGCGCCATCGAGGTCGACCGCGGCGTGCTCGACCGCATGATCGGCCCGTTCGAGCACCTGCTGCGCAACGCCGTCGTGCACGGCATCGAGCCGGCCGCGGTGCGCGCCGCCGCCGGCAAGGACACGACCGGCACGATCACGCTGGTCATCACGCAGGAAGGCAACGAGGTCGGCGTCGAGCTGCGCGACGACGGCGCCGGCCTGGACCTGGCGCGCATCCGCGCGCGCGCCGTCGAGCGCGGCCTGCTCGCCGCCGACACCACCGTCGACGACGAGGCGCTGGCGCAGCTGATCTTCACGCCGGGTTTCAGCACCGCCGCCGACGTCACCGAGCTGGCCGGCCGCGGCGTCGGCCTGGACGTCGTGCGCGCCGAGGTCGCCGCGATGGGCGGCCGCGTGCAGGTGCACCACGCGCCGGAGCGTGGCACCCGCTTCCGCCTGCTGCTGCCGCTGACCACCGCGGTGACGCAGGTCGTCATGCTGCGCTGCGGCGAGCTGTCGGTGGCCGTGCCGTCGACACTGATCGAGGCCGTGCGGCGTGCCTCGCCGGCGGAGGTCGAGGCGGCCTACGCCAGCGGCGTCTACACCGACGGTGACCAGGCGCTGCCGTTCCACTGGCTGGCCGCGCTGCTCGACGGCCCCGAACGCGGCGCCGCCGGCACACGCAGCCAGGCCGTCGTCGTCGTGCGCTCGGCCGAGCAGCGTGTCGCGCTGCACGTCGACGAGGTCGTCGGCAACCAGGACGTGGTCGTCAAGAACGTCGGCCCGCAGCTGGCGCGTGTGCCCGGCCTGGCCGGCGTGACGCTGCTGCCCAGCGGCGCGGTGGCGCTGATTTACAACCCGGTGGCGCTGGCCACGCTGTACGGCCCGGCGGCGCGGGCGCGGCTCGAAGGCCGCGGCGTCGAGCGGCTGCCGGACGTCGCCGAGCCGGTGGCTGCCGAGCCGCTGCCGCCGCTGGTGCTGGTCGTCGACGACTCGCTGACCGTGCGCCGCGTCACCCAGCGCCTGCTGCACCGCGAGGGCTGGCGCGTCGAGACCGCCAAGGACGGCGTCGAGGCGCTGGAGCGGCTGGCCCAGGAGCGGCCGGCGGTGATGCTGTCGGACATCGAGATGCCGCGCATGGACGGTTTCGACCTGCTGCGCGCGGTGCGCGCCGACGCCGCGCTGGCCGGGCTGCCGGTGGTCATGATCACCTCGCGCATCGCGCAGAAGCATCGCGACCACGCCGCGGACCTGGGGGCCGACCACTACCTCGGCAAACCTTATGCGGAAGAGGAGCTGCTGGCCCTCGTCGCACGTTACGCGGGAGCGGCCAGGCCGAGCTGAACGGTGTCCCGGGTTGCCGATCATCTTGCGGAACTGACCGGGTTCCGGGACCGCGACGCGCTCGACGCGACGCTGGTCAGCGCGCTGCATGACCTGCTGCGCCCGCTGGACATCGCCATCTACCGCATCGTCGGCGAAGGCGAGGACCGCCGCTGGTTCACGCGCGCACGGCTGGCCGCCGGCGAGCTGGTGCCCAGTGCCGACCCGCTGTGGGCCGACCTGTCGGCGCTGCCGCCGCTGGCCGAGCACCCGGTGCGCCAGACCTGTCTGCGCCAGCGCGAAGGCCTGATGCTCGACGGCCAGCCGGCGCTGACGCTGCTGCCGCTGGACCTGGAGCGCGACTGCGACGCCGTGCTCGAGCTGCGCAGCCATGCGCCGCTGGGCGCCGAGCAGCTGCGCCTGATCGGCAGCGTGCTGCGCGTCTACCGCAACTTCCAGTCGCTGCTGGACTACAGCGAACGCGACACGCTGACCGGTCTGCTCAACCGCAAGACCTTCGACGAGAGCTTCATGCGCTGCACCGTGCCGCTGCCGCCGCCATCACGCGACGCGCTGGGGCAGCGCCGCGGCGGTGGCGCCGCCTGGCTGGGCGTCGTCGACATCGACCACTTCAAGCACGTCAACGACTGCCACGGCCACCTGATCGGCGACGAGGTGCTGCTGCTGCTGTCGCGGCTGATGCGCGGCGTGTTCCGCCAGGGCGACCAGCTCTACCGCTTCGGCGGCGAGGAGTTCGTCGTGCTGATGCGCTGCGACGACGGCGAGGCCGCCGGCCGTGCCTTCGAGCGCCTGCGCACGACGATCGAGGAGCACGCCTTCCCGCGTGTGGGCCGCATCACGGTCAGCATCGGCTTCACCGCGGTGCGGCCGGGCGACACGCCGAGCTCGGCCTTCGAGCGTGCCGACCAGGCGGTCTACTTCGTCAAGCAGACCGGCCGCAACCGCGTCGCCAGCCACACCGAGCTGGTGGCCCGCGGCGACCTCGTCGAACACCGTCAGGGCGGCGACGACGTCGTCCTGTTCTGAGCCGCGGCCGCCGGCCGCGGCCCGCCGTCAGGCGTCGGTGCGCGCCGGCAGGCGGAACAGCTTCACCGCCTCGTCCAGCGCGGTTGCCTGCTCGGCCAGCGCGGCGGTGGCATGCGCCGCCTCCTGCACCAGGCGGGCGTTGTCGCCGGTCACGCCTTCCAGGCTGGACAGCGTGCGGTTGACTTCCTCGATGCCGGCCATCTGCTCGCGGCTGGCGGCGTCGATCTCCGACATGATGTCGGTGACCCGCTTCACGCTGTCGACGACCTCGGTCATGGTCTGGCCGGCGCGGTGCGCCATGCGCGAGCCGCCGACGACCTGCTCGACCGTGGAGTCGACCAGCGTCTTGATCTCCTGCGCCGCCTGCGACGAGCGCTGGGCCAGCGCCCGCACCTCGCTGGCGACGACGGCGAAGCCGCGGCCGTGCTCCCCGGCGCGCGAGGCCTCGACCGCGGCGTTCAGCGCCAGCAGGTTGGTCTGGAAGGCGATGTCGTTGATGACGCGGTTGATCTCGGCGATGCGCTTGGACGCGGCGTTGATCGAGTCCATCGTCGTCACCACCTGGTCCACGACCGCGCCGCCGGCCTTGGCGACGTCGGAAGCCGAGATCGCCAGCGCGTTGGCCTGACTGGCGTGTTCGGCGTTCTGGCGCGTGGCGTCGGTCAGGCGCGACATCGACACCGCGGTCTCGTGCAGCGCCTGGGCCTGGTGCTCGGTGCGCGACTCCAGCTCCTTGTTGCCGCCGGCGATGCGCGCCGAGGCCTGGGCGATGGTGTCGGTGCCGCGGCGCACGCGGCCGACGATCGACGCCAGGCTGCCGCGCATCTCGTGCAGCGCACGCTGCAGGTGGCCGATCTCGTTGCGGCTGTCGACGACGACGTCGCGCGTCAGGTCGCCCGAGGCGATGCCGTGCGCCAGGTCGACGCCCTGTTCCAGCGGCCGCGTGACGACGCGGCGGATGAACGGGTAGATGACGATCAGCACCGGGATGCAGGTGACGATGGCCATCAGGATGGTCTGCCAGCGCTGGCGCGCCATCAGCGCGTTGGTCTGGTCCAGCGAGACCTTCATGCTGACCGCGCCCAGCACCGTGCCCTCGGGCACCTGGTGGCAGGTCGTGCAGTCCTTGCCGAGGTAGTTCTTGGACGCGATCGCCGGGCGCACGACGCGCAGGTACTCGCCCTTGTCGTCGCTGGCGACGTGGATCTCGGTCTTGCCGGTGGCGAGCACGGCGCGCTCGGCGGCGTCGGGGTCGCTGGCGTCGGCGCCGGTGCCGTTGCCGAAGATCTTGTTGACGGCCTCGCCGCGCAGCACGCGCAGGTCACGGATGTTGTCGAGCTGGCGCACCTGGTCCAGCAGCACGGCGCGCTGCGCCACGGTGCCGGTGACCATCATGCCGGTCAGGCCGGCCATCGTGGCGTCGTGCATGCTGCTGGAGAAGGCGGTCGCCTGCTCGATCGCGGCCTCGCGGTTGACCCGGCCCTGCCAGACGATGCCCACCGCCCAGACCACCGTGAGCGCGATCGCGATGGTGCTGATCAGCTGTACCCAGATCTTCTTTTGTGCGACGTGCATCGCGCACGCTCCTGACGTCCAATGCCGGCCCCGGATGTCGGGCCGGCCCCGTCGTCTTATCGGCACGTGAGGGGATGGAATGAAGCGAGAAATCGCGCGAATCGCCGCCGTCGCGCCGGATCTTGAGCCAGCTCAGGAGTCGCGGCCCGCCGCCGGCCGGGCCCGGCCGGCGGCACGTGCGGCCGCCGGCTTGACGGCCGCGAAACGCGCCAGCGTGCGTTCGCGCGCCTCCTCGTGGGCGACGACGGGCGCGGGATAGTCGCGGCCCAGCACGACGCCGGCGGCGGCCAGGTCGGCCGGGCGGGCGCGCCAGGGCGCGTGCAGCAGGGTGTCGGGCAGCTTGGCCAGTTGCGGCAGGTAGCGGCGGATGAAACGCCCCTCGGGGTCGAAACGTTCGCTCTGGCTGACCGGGTTGAAGATCCGGAAGTAGGGCTGGGCGTCGCAGCCGGTCGAGGCCGCCCACTGCCAGCCGCCGTTGTTCGATGCCAGGTCGAAGTCGTTCAGGTGGCGTGCGAACCACGCCTCGCCGCGGCGCCAGTCGATGCCGAGGTCCTTGGTCAGGAAGCTGGCGCTGATCATGCGCAGCCGGTTGTGCATGTAGCCGGTGCGCGTGAGCTGGTGCATCGCCGCGTCGACGATCGGATACCCGGTGCGGCCCTCGCACCAGGCGGCGAAGAGCTCGTCGGCGTGTTTGCCGTGCTCCCAGTGCAGCCGGTCGTACTCGGGCTTGAAGCAGCCGCCGACCACCCGCGGGTGGTGGTGCAGCAGCTGGTGGTAGAAGTCGCGCCAGACCAGCTCCGACAGCCAGACCTCGGCGCCGCGCGAGCCGGCCGTCAAACGCTGGTGGGCCTCGCGCGCCAGGCGGCGGATCGACACCGTGCCGAAACGCAGGTGCGGCCCCAGGTAGCTCGGGCCCTTGACGGCCGGGAAGTCGCGCCAGTCGGCGTAGTGGTCGACGCGCTCGAGAAAGTCGGCCAGCAGCTCGCGGCCGCCGGCCGGGCCGCTGGGCAGCTTCAGCGCGTGCAGGTTGGTGCTCTCGAAGCCGATGTCGGCCAGCGTCGGCAGCGTCTCGCCGGCGGGTTTGGGCGCCAGCGCGCCGGCGTGGCGCTCGACCGGGTAGGACGAGAGGTAGAAGTCGTCGAGCTTCTTCAGCCAGGCGTTGCGGTACGGCGTGAACACCGAGAACGGGCCGCCGCCCTGGGTCAGCACCTCGTCGCGCTCGAAGATCACGTGGTCCTTCGAGCCGTGGAAGGCGATGCCGGCGTCGGCCAGCGCGCCGCGCACGCGGGCGTCGCGTGCCAGTGCCTCGGGCTCGTCGTCGTGGCTGGCGTAGACCGCCTGCGCGCCCAGCGCCGCCGCCAGCCGCGGGATCTCCTGCAGCGGCCGGCCGTGGCGCACGATCAGCCCGGCGCCGTCGATGCCGTGCGAGGCGGCCAGCGCGCGCAGCTCGGCGTCGACGCCGACGACGCTGTCGCGGATGAACTCCACGCGCCGGTCGGCGCGCGGCAGCGGCTCGAGGATCTCGGGGTCGAAGACGAACACGCACCAGACCCGCCGCGCCGCGCGCAGCGCGTGGTAGAGGGCCGCGTTGTCCTCGGTGCGCAGGTCGCGGCGCAGCCAGACCAGGGCGTTGTCGATGCCGTTCTTCACATCCGCCAGTGTGCCGCGGAATAAGATAGGCGCATGGCCGCCATCGACCTGTCGAACCAGTTCCTCATCGCCATGCCCGGCATGGCCGACGAGACCTTTGCCGGCTCGGTGGTCTATCTGTGCGAGCACAACGAGCGTGGTGCGCTCGGGCTGGTGATCAACCGGCCGATCGACATCAAGCTGCGCAACCTGTTCGAGCGTGTCGATCTGCCGCTGGACCGCGACGAGTTCGCCGAGCAGCCGGTGTTCTTCGGCGGCCCGGTGCAGACCGAACGCGGCTTCGTGCTGCACGAGAAGGCCGGCGACGGCAGCGCCTACAGCTCGACGATGTCGGTGCCCGGCGGCCTGGAGATGACGACCAGCAAGGACGTGCTCGAGGCGATGTCGCAGGGCGGCGGCCCGCGCCGCGTGCTGGTGACGCTGGGCTACAGCGGCTGGGAGGCCGGCCAGCTCGAGGACGAGATCCGCCGCAACGGCTGGCTCAACGTCGACGCCGACCCGCGCATCATCTTCGAGACCCCCGTCGAGCAGCGCTACGGCCAGGCGCTGTCGCTGCTGGGTGTCGACCCGCGCATGCTGTCGCAGGAGGCCGGGCACGCCTGACGCGTGACCTGCCACGTCGTTCCCGAATGAGCCCGGCCGCTCCGCCTGCCCCCGCGCGCAGTTTTCTCGCCTTCGACTTCGGCGTGCGCCGCGTCGGCGTCGCCGTCGGCAACACCTTGCTGGCCGAAGCCCGGCCGCTGAAGACCGTCGCCGCCGAAGGCGACGCACGTTTCGAGGCCATTGCCCGGCTGATTGACGAGTGGCAGCCCGACGCGCTGGTCGTCGGCGTGCCGTTCCATCCGGACGGCGCGGAGCACGACAATACGCGCCGCGCGCGGCGCTTCGCCCGCCAGCTGCACGGCCGTTTCCGGCTGCCGGTGCACGAGGTCGACGAGCGCTACACGACCGTCGACGCGCTGGCCGCCGGGGCCCGCGACGCCGACGCCGCGGCCGCCGCACTGATCCTCGACCAACACCTGAGAACCCTCGCCCCATGACCGTCCTGCAGCTCGATGCCGAGGCGCTCTACGCCGAACTGCGCCAGGGCCTGCGCGCCGTCCTCCCGCCCGACGCGGTGCTCGTCGGCATCTGGTCCGGCGGCGCCTGGCTGGCCGAACGCCTGCAGCGCGACCTGGGCCTGCCCGGCGCGCACGGCGTCATCTCCAGCATGCTGCACCGCGACGACTTCGGCTCGCGCGGGCTGGCCGCCGGCACCGCCACGACGCAGCTGCCGTTCGCCGTCGACGGCCGCCATGTCGTGCTCGTCGACGACGTGCTCTACACCGGCCGCACGATCCGCGCCGCGATCAACGAGCTCTACGACTTCGGCCGCCCGGCCAGCGTGACGCTGGTGGTCCTGGTCGACCGCGGCGGCCGCGAGCTGCCGATCGCCGCGGCGCTGGCCGCGGCGCGCATCACCCTGCCGTCCACGCAGCGCCTGTCGCTGGCGCGTGCCGAGGACGGCCGCTTCACTTTCGCCATCGAGGAGGCCGCATGAGACCTCAGGACCGCGCCCTGCGGCGGGAGGCCCGCTGATGCTGTCGCGCCGCAACCCCCAGCTCAACCGCCACGGCGAGCTGATCCACCTGCTGTCCATCGAAGGCCTGCCGCGTGCGGTGCTGACGCAGATCCTGGACACCGCCGGCACCTTCCTGTCGGTCAACGACCGCGAGGTCAAGAAGGTGCCGCTGCTGCGCGGCAAGAGCGTGTTCAACCTGTTCTTCGAGAACAGCACGCGCACCCGCACGACCTTCGAGATCGCCGCGACGCGGCTGTCGGCCGACGTCATCAATCTCGACATCAACAAGAGCAGCACCGCCAAGGGCGAGAGCCTGCTGGACACGATCGCCAACCTGTCGGCGATGCACGCCGACATGTTCGTCGTGCGCCACAGCGAAAGCGGCGCGCCCTACCTGATCGCCCAGCACTGCGCGCCGCACGTGCACGTGGTCAACGCCGGTGACGGCCGCCACGCGCACCCGACGCAGGCGCTGCTCGACATGTACACGATCCGCCACTACAAGCGCGATTTCACGCAGCTGACGGTGGCCATCGTCGGCGACATCGTGCACTCGCGCGTGGCGCGTTCGGACATCCACGCGCTGAACGTGCTCGGCGTGCCCGAGATCCGCGCCGTCGGCCCCAAGACCCTGGTGCCGGGCGACCTCGCCGGCATGGGCGTGCGCGTCTGCCACGACATGGCCGAAGGCATCCGCGACGCCGACGTGATCATCATGCTGCGCCTGCAGAACGAGCGCATGAGCGGCGCGCTGCTGCCGTCGGCCGGCGAGTACTTCAAGAACTACGGCCTGACGCCGGAGAAGCTGGCGCTGGCCAAGCCCGACTGCATCGTCATGCACCCGGGGCCGATCAACCGCGGCGTCGAGATCGAGTCCTCGGTCGCCGACGGCACGCACAGCGTCATCCTGCCGCAGGTGACCTTCGGCATCGCGGTGCGCATGGCGGTGATGTCGACGATCGCCGGCAACCAGGCCTGAACCCCATGAAGATCCTCATCCGCAACGGCCGCGTCGTCGACCCGGCCACCGGCCGCGACGAGACGGCCGACGTCGCGATCGCCTCCGGCCGCATCGTCGGCCTCGGCGCCGTCGGCGACTTCCAGGCCGACCGCACGATCGACGCCTCGGGCCTCGTCGTCGCGCCCGGCCTCGTCGACCTCGCCGCGCGCCTGCGCGAACCCGGCCAGGAACACGAAGGCATGCTCGAGAGCGAGCTGGCGGCGGCCGCCGCCGGCGGCGTCACCAGCCTCGTCTGTCTGCCCGACACCGACCCGGTGCTCGACGAGCCCGGCCTGGTCGAGATGCTGAAGTTCCGTGCCCGCAAGCTCAGCCGCTGCCGGCTGTTCCCGCTGGGCGCGCTGACGCGCCGGCTCGAAGGCACGACGCTGGTCGAGATGGCCGAGCTGACCGAAGCCGGCTGCGTCGGCTTCTCGCAGGTCGACGTCGCGATCCAGGACACCCAGGTGCTGCTGCGCGCCATGCAGTACGCCGCGACTTTCGGCTACGCCGTCTGGCTGCGGCCGCAGGACGGCTGGCTGGGCAAGGGCGTCGCCGCCTCGGGCGCGGTGGCCACGCGCATGGGGCTGTCGGGCGTGCCGGTGGCCGCCGAGACGGTGGCGCTGCAGACCATCCTCGAGCTGGTGCGGGTCACCGGCTGCCGCGTGCACCTGTGCCGGCTGTCCAGCGCCGCCGGCGTCAGGCTCGTGCGTGCCGCCAAGGCCGAGGGCCTGCCGGTCACGGCCGACGTCAGCATCAACTCGCTGCACCTGACCGACGTCGACATCGGCTTCTTCAACGCCGACATGCGCCTGACGCCGCCGCTGCGCCAGGGCGCCGACCGCGACGCGCTGCGCGCCGCGCTGGCCGACGGCACGATCGACGCGCTGGTCTCGGACCACAACCCGGTCGCCGAGGACATGAAGAACCTGCCGTTCGGCGAGGCCGAGCCCGGCGCCACCGGGCTGGAGCTGCTGCTGAGCCTGGCGCTGCGCTGGGGCCGCGACCACGGCCTGACGCTGTCGCAGGCGCTGGCGCCGGTGACGCAGGCGCCGGTGCGGGTGCTCGGCGAGGCCGTCGGCTCGCTGGCGTCGAGTGCCGGCCGGCTGGTCGAAGGCGGTGTCGCCGACGTCTGCGTCTTCGATCCCGAAGCCGAATGGCAGGTCGCGCCGGCGGCGCTGGCCAGCCAGGGCAAACACACGCCGTTCGCGTTCGCGTCGACCGGCATGGCGCTGCCGGGCCGGGTGCGTGCGACGCTGGTCGCCGGCACGGTCGCCTACGAGGCCGCTTGACCGCGGTGCTGCTCGCCCCCTGGCGCGTCGCCGGCGTGCTGCTGCACGGCCTGCGCGGCGTGGCGATGGCGCTGTGGGTCTTCCCTCGGCTGGACGCCGCGGGCCGTCACCGGCGCACCCGCTGGTGGGCCGCGACGATGCTGCGCTGCCTGGGTGTCGAGCTGCGGGTGCAGGGCGAATTCCGCCCCGGCGCCAAGCTGATCGTCGCCAACCACCTGTCGTGGCTGGACATCATGGCCATCCACGCCGTCTGCCCCGAGGCGCGTTTCGTCTCCAAGGCCGACGTGCGCCACTGGCCGGTGGCCAACCGCCTGGTCGACGCCGCCGGCACGCTGTACCTGGAGCGCGAGAGCAAACGCGATGCGCTGCGTGTCGTGCACCGCATGGCCGAGGCGCTGCAGGCCGGCGACACCGTCGCCGTCTTCCCCGAAGGCACGACCGGCGACGGCCACACGCTGCTGCCCTTCCATGCCAACCTGCTGCAGGCGGCGATCGCCACCGCCACGCCGGTGCAGGCGGTGGCGCTGCGTTATGCCGAGCCCGGCCACGCCGTCAGCCCGTCGGCCCGCTGGGTCGGCGCCGAGACGCTGGCCGCCAACGTCTGGAAACTCGCCCGGGCGCGCGGCGTCGTGCTGCACCTGACGGTGCTGCCGGCCGAAGCCAGTGCCCACGCCGACCGTCGCGCGCTGGCGGCGCGGGTGCGTGAACAGATCGCCAGCGTCTTGCCCGACTGAACGCCTCGCGCGAGCGAGCGTGCCCGCGATGAACCGTCCGACCCTCGCCGTGCGCCGCCTCGGCATCGACACCTGGCGCGAAAACGTCGCCTTCCTGCACCGCGACTGCCCGGTGGTGCGCGCCGCCGGTTTCCAGGCGCTGTCCAAGGTGACGATCGCCGCCGGCGGCCGGAGCATCGCCGCGGTGCTCAACGTCGTCGACGACCTGCGCCTGCTCGAGCCGCTGCAGCTGGGCCTGAGCGAACAGGCTTTCGCGCGCCTGGGCGCCGCCGACGGCGACGCCGTCTCGATCGAACACGCCGCGCCGCCGCCGTCGCATGCCGCGCTGCGGCGCAAGATCGCCGGCGAGCGCCTGGGCCGCGAGGAGCTGCACGCCGTCGTCGCCGACATCGCCGCCGAGCGCTACACCAAGGTCGAACTGGCCGCCTTCGTCGTCGCGACGCAGCAGTACGAACTCGACCGCGAGGAGGTGCTGCACCTGACCGAGGCGATGATCGCCGCCGGCCGGCGCCTGGACTGGAACGGCAGCGGCGGCGGCCGGCCGATCGTCGACAAACACTGCATAGGCGGCGTGCCGGGCAACCGCACCTCGATGCTGGTCGTGCCGATCGTCGCCGAGCACGGCCTGCTGTGCCCCAAGACCTCGTCGCGCGCGATCACCTCGCCGGCCGGCACCGCCGACACGATGGAGGTGCTGGCCGAGGTCGAACTCGCGCCCGAACGGCTCAAGCAGATCGTGCACGCCGTCAACGGCTGCCTGGCCTGGGGCGGCACGGCGGCGCTGTCGCCGGCCGACGACGTGCTGATCGCCGTCGAACGCCCGCTGGCGATCGACTCGCCGGGGCAGATGATCGCCTCCATCCTGTCCAAGAAGATCGCCGCCGGCTCGACGCACCTGGTGCTGGACATCCCGGTCGGGCCGACGGCCAAGGTGCATGGCGAGGCCGCGGCGCAGCGCCTGAAGCGGGTCTTCGAGTTCGTCGCCGAACGCCTGGGGCTGACGCTGGAGGTCATGCTGACCGACGGCCGCCAGCCGATCGGCCGCGGCATCGGCCCGGTGCTGGAGGCGCGCGACGTGATGCAGGTGCTGCGCCACGACCCGCAGGCGCCGCAGGACCTGCGCGCCAAGGCGATCCGCCTGGCCGGCCGCATGATCGAGTTCGACCCCGCGGTGCGTGGCGGTGACGGCGAGCGCATCGCCACGCAGATCCTCGACTCGGGCCGCGCGCTGGCGCGGCTGGAGGCGATCATCGAGGCCCAGGGCCGGCGCGCCGAGCCGCCGCCGCCGGGGCCGCTGGTCTTCGACGTGCCGGCGCCTGCCGACGGTGTCGTCGCCGGCATCGACAACCTGCGCCTGGCGCGCATCGCCGGGCTGTCGGGCGCGCCGCAGATGGCCGGCGCCGGGCTGGACCTGTTCGTCAAGATCGGCGCCGCGGTGCGCCGCGGCGAGCCGCTGTACCGCATCCACGCCTGCGTCGCCGCCGACCTGGAGTTCGCGCGCCGCGAGGCGCTGCACGACTGCGCCTACGCCCTCGCCGGAGCTGCCCGATGAGTCTGCTGCTCGCTTTCGACGACGAACTGACGCTGGCCCGGCCGCTGGCCGCGGCGCTGGGCTGGCCGCTGGCGGTGGTCGAGCGCCACGTCTTCCCCGACGGCGAGTCGCGGCTGCGGCTGCCTGCGGCGCTGCCGCCGCGGGTCGCGCTGCTGCGTGGTCTGCAGCGGCCCAACGAGCGCCTGGCCGAGCTGATGCTGGTCGCCGGCGGCGCGCGTGAACTCGGTGCTGCCGAGCTGACGCTGGTCGCGCCGTACCTCGGTTACATGCGCCAGGACATCGCCTTCACGCCGGGCGAGGTCGTCAGCCAGCGCCACCTGGGGCGGGCGCTGGCGGCCTGGTTCGACGCCGTGATCACCGTCGACCCGCATCTGCACCGTGTCGCCTCGATGGCCGAGGTCGTGCCCGGGCGGCGCGGCGTCGCGCTCGGTGCCGCGCCGCTGCTCGGCCGGCTGGCCGCAGAACGTGTGCCGGGTGCGCTGCTCGTCGGCCCGGACGCCGAGTCCGAGCAGTGGGTGACGGTGGCCGCCGAGGCCGCCGGGCTGGAGCACGCGGTCTGCCTGAAGCAGCGCCACGGCGACCGCGACGTCGCCGTCGCGCTGCCGGCGGCCGACGTCGCGGGGCGCGCCGTCGTGCTGCTCGACGACGTCGCCAGCACCGGGCGCACGCTGCAGGCCGCGACACGCGGGCTGCTGGAACGTGGCGCGGCCAGCGTCGACGTCGCCGTCACGCACGCGCTGTTCGTCGGCGACGCGCTGGCCGAACTCCGCACCGCCGGCGTGCGTCACGTCTGGAGCAGCGACTGCATCGCGCACGAGAGCAACGCGGTGTCGGTGGTGCCGCTGCTGGCGGCGGCGCTGCGGGACGGGGCAGGCTGGGGTCAGGCAGGCTAGGCAGGCTGGGGTCAGGTCTCACAAGACCTGACCCCCTCTAGGCATGACCCCCTCTAGGCAGGCCGGGGTCAGGTCTCACGAGACCTGACCCCTCCCGGCGTGACCCCTCCCGGCGCGAGACCTGACCCCACCCGCTGGTTGCGCCAACGAAAACGCCGGCGCGAGGCCGGCGTCGTCCGTCGTGCTCGGGGGAGGGCGCGTCAGGCCTTCTTGCCCTGGTTCGCCACCGCAGCCGCGGCCTTGGCGGCCGCCTCGGGGTCGCCGAGGTAGTAGCTGCGGATCGGCTTCAGCTCGTCGTCGAGCTCGTAGACCAGCGGGATGCCGTTGGGAATGTTGAGGCCGACGATGTCGGCGTCGCTGATGCCGTCCAGGTACTTCACCAGCGCGCGGATGCTGTTGCCGTGCGCGGCGATGACCAGACGCTGGCCGCTCTTGATCGCCGGCGCGAGCTCCTCGTTCCAGAACGGCAGCACGCGCGCGACGGTGTCCTTCAGGCACTCGGTCAGCGGCACCTGCTCGGGGGCGAGCTTGGCGTAACGCGGGTCCTGGCGCTGGCCACGCGGGTCGGCGGCGTCGAGCACCGGCGGCGGCGTGTCGTAGCTGCGGCGCCAGATGAGCACCTGCTGGTCACCGTACTGCTTGGCCATGTCGGCCTTGTTCAGGCCCTGCAGCGCGCCGTAGTGGCGTTCGTTCAGGCGCCAGTCCTTGACGACCGGCAGCCAGGTGCGCTCCATCGTGTCCAGGCAGTGCCACAGCGTCCAGATGGCACGCTTCAACACCGAGGTGTAGGCGACGTCGAACTCGTAGCCGGCGGCCTTCAGCAGGCGGCCCGCTTCGCGCGCCTGGGCGACGCCGGTGTCGGTCAGCGGGACGTCGGTCCAGCCGGTGAAACGGTTCTCGAGGTTCCAGGTGGATTCCCCGTGACGGATCAGGACGAGCTTGTGCATGGCCCGAATTCTATAATTCGCGCCCTCTGCCGCCCTTGACCCCGACGCCTTGAACTTCCTCATCGAAAACTGGTTGCTCGTCTTCATGGCCGCCCTCTCCGGCAGCCTGCTCCTGTGGCAGACGATCCAAGGCGGCACCGGCCGCGGCGTGCCGCCTGCCGAGGCGGTGCGGTTGATCAACCGCGAGAAGGGCGTGCTGATCGACGTCTGCGAGCCCGCCGAGTACGAGAAGAGCCACGCCGTCGGCGCGCGCAACATCCCGCTGGCGACGCTGGCCGACGCCAAGGGCCTGCCGGGCAACAAGACGCTGCCGATCCTGCTGCTGTGCGCCTCGGGCGCACGCGCCGGCCGCGCCGCGGCGCAGCTGCAGAAGGCGGGTTACGAGAAGGCCGTCGCGGTGGCCGGCGGCAATGCCGCCTGGCGCGAAGCCAACCTGCCGATGGAAAGCGGTGCCAAGGCCGACAAGCCCGAGAAGGCCGAAAAGACCGAGAAGAAGGCCAAGGCCGCCAAGGCCGAGCCCAAGCCGCTGCCGGCGCCGGCCGCCGAGGCGCCCGCTGCCGAGCCCGCGCCCGCCCCGGCGCCGGTCGCCGAGACCCCCGTCGCCGAGACCCCGGCCGCCGAGCCGTCGGAGCCGCCCCAGGCGCCGAAGGGCGCCTGAGCCTCGCCCGGTCGGCGCTCGCCCCACGCGCCCTCCGGGTCTTCTCATCCGCCGGACAATCCGGCCTGAGCCCGCCATCCTCGTGCGGGCGAGGAAAGCGCATGAGTTCCGTCCGGATGTACACGACCCAGGTCTGCCCCTACTGCCTGCGCGCCAAGGCGCTGCTCAAGCAGCGCGGCGTCGAGGCGATCGAGGAGATCCGCGTCGACCTGGACCCCGCCCAGCGCGACACGATGATCGCGCTCACCGGACGCCGCACCGTGCCGCAGATCTTCATCGGCGAGACCCACGTCGGCGGCTGCGACGACCTGATCGCGCTGGACCAGCGCGGCGGCCTCGCGCCCCTGCTCGCGGGCTGACCGGCCCGGGGCGGACGCCCCGGTGCGCTGGTCCATAATCGCCGGCCGCTGCCGCCCGAACCCGGGCGGCCACCTCCCAACACGGAAGCACCATGGCCGACGAGACCCCCGTTTTCCAGATCCAGCGCATGTACCTGAAGGACCTGTCGCTGGAGCAGCCGAACTCGCCGCAGATCCTGCTCGAGCAGCAGCAGCCGGCGGTCGAGATCAACCTCGCGATGGCCGCCGAGGTCGTGGCCGACGGCATCTTCGAGGTCACCGTCACCGCCACCGTGACGACCAAGGTCGCCGACAAGACGCTGTTCCTCGTCGAGGCCAAGCAGGCCGGCATCTTCGAGATCCGCAACATCCCCGACGAGCAGATGCAGGGCATCCTGGGCATCGTCTGCCCGCAGATGGTCTACCCCTATCTGCGCGCCATCGTCTCGGACGTCTGCACGCGCGCCGGCTTCCCGCCGATCCTGCTGAACGAGGTCAACTTCCAGGCCATGTTCGAGGCCCGCATGCAGGCCGAGGCCGCCCAGGCCAACGGCGGCTCGCCGATCATCACCTCGGCGAACTGATCGCCTTCGCGGGGCCGCCCGGCCCCGCCCCCGCGCTGCCGACACGATGAAGATCGCCGTCCTCGGCGCCGGTGCCTGGGGCACGGCGCTCGCCGCCGCGGCCGCGCCGCGTCACGAGGTCCTGCTCTGGACCCGTGACGCCGCCCAGGCTGCCGAGATCGCGGCCACCGGCCGCAACACCCGCTACCTCGGCGACGAGCCGCTGCCCGCCGGCCTGCGCGTCAGCGCCGACCGCGACGCCGCGCTCGCCCACTGTGCCGACGGCCTGCTGGTCATCGCCACGCCGATGGCCGGGCTGCGCGAGCACCTGGGCTCGCTGCCCGACGATCGCCCCGCGCTCTGGGCCTGCAAGGGCTTCGAGAGCGGCACCGGCCTGCTCGGCCACGAGATCGCGCGCGAGCTGCGCCCCGGCGCCGCCGGCGGCGTGCTGTCGGGCCCGAGCTTCGCGCTCGAGGTGCTGCGCGGCCAGCCGACGGCGCTGGTCGCCGCCAGCGAGTCCGACGCCCTGGCCGCGGCCGCCGTCGAGGCCTTCCACAGCGACACGCTGCGTGTCTACACGGCGCGCGACATCGTCGGCGTCGAGGTCGGCGGCGCGGTGAAGAACGTGCTGGCGATCGCCACCGGCATCGGCGACGGCCTCGCCGCCACGGGCCTGAACGCCCGCGCCGCGCTGGTCACACGCGGGCTGGCCGAGATGACGCGGCTGGGCGTCGCGCTTGGCGGCCAGGCGGCCACCTTCATGGGGCTGTCGGGCCTGGGCGACCTGGTGCTCACGGCCACCGGCGACCTGTCGCGCAACCGCAAGGTCGGCCTGGCGCTGGCCGCCGGCAAGGCGCTGCCCGACATCCTGGCCGAGCTCGGCCACGTCTCCGAAGGCGTCTACAGCGCTGCCACCGTGCTGCAGCGCGCGCGTGCGCTGGGCGTCGAGATGCCGATCACCGAGGCCGTCGTCGAGGTCCTCGAAGGCCGCGTCTCGCCCGAGACCGCGCTGCGGCGCCTGATGGGCCGGCAGTCGAAGGCCGAGTAGTGGGGCCTCGCAGTTCGAGCGCCGCGCAGCAGCCATCGTCAGACTGACTGGAGCCTCCCTCGCGGAGGGAGGCTGGAGGGTGTGGTCGAACGAACTGGAGCACCCTCCCGGAGGGTGTATGGACCGCGGACATCGGTGACAGGTGTGCGAGGACATAGGTGACACTTTTTTCCTGCCTAGCCAGCGGAGAACGAAGTTGCCGTGGAGCGCAGTCACCGTGAAGGATCAGAGACAGGAGTTCGTTGGGCTGGCCCGCCAAGCGGATGCGAACGTCAGTGAGCTGTGTCGCCGGTTCGGGATCAGCCGCAAGACGGGCTACAAGTGGCTCAGCCGCGAGGACTTGGAGGACCGATCTCGTCGCCCATGCCATTCGCCATCTCGCACAGCGCAGGAGCTGCAGGACCAGGTGTTAGCCGTTCGAAGCGAGCACCCGGCGTGGGGTGGCCGCAAGATCGCCCATGTCCTGGCTCGCGACGCAGGTGTGTGCATCGCGGCGAGCACGGTCAACTCGGTGCTCAAGCGCCACGGCTTGATCAGCCCCGTCGCGAGCGCGGCTGCAACCGCATGGCAGCGCTTCGAGCATGAGGCGCCCAATGCGCTGTGGCAGATCGACTTCAAGGGCCACTTTGCCACCGACACGCAGCGCTGCCATTCGCTGACCGTGCTGGACGATCACTCGCGCTTCAGCCTCGTGCTGCAGGCTCTGGCCGGTGAGCGACGCGAACCGGTGCAGCAGGCCCTGGAAGATGCTTTCCGGCGCTACGGCCTGCCCGAGCGCATCAATGCCGACAACGGCCCACCCTGGGGCGCACCGACCGTGGGGGCGCTCACGGGCTTGGGCGTGTGGCTGATCCGCCTGGGAGTGCGCCTGAGCCACAGTCGACCCGCTCATCCGCAGACCAACGGCAAAGACGAACGCTTCCACCGCACGTTGGCTGCCGAGGTGCTGCTGGGCCGCAAGTTTCGCGACCTGGCCGAAGTCCAGCGGCACTTCAACTCCTGGCGTCACGTCTACAACTTCGAGCGCCCGCATGAAGCTCTGGGTATGCAAACGCCGGCCAGCCGCTACAGCGCCAGCGTGCGCTCGATGCCCAGTAAGCTGCCTGACGTCGAGTACGGGCCCGAAGACATCGTCAGACGCGTCGGCGACGGCGGTCGCATCAGCATTCGGGGCCTCAAGCTGCGAGTGGGCAAGGCGTTGATCGGTCAGCACGTCGCCTTGCGGCCTCGCCTTGATCGCGACGGCTCCTTCGACGTCTACTTCTGCCATCACAAGCTCGATGCGATCGAGCTGAACGGGGTGGGCTGACCCCGTCCTCTCTGTCACCCATGTCCTCGCACGGGTGTTACCCATCTCCCCGGTCCATACAGGAGGGGGCTCGGGGGAGCCGTGCGTAAAGCCGCCTTCTAGGCGGCGCCGGCGTAGCCGGCCTGCCGCCAGGCGTCGAAGACTGCGACCGCCACCGCGTTGCTGAGGTTCAGGCTGCGCTGGCCGGCGCGCATCGGCAGGCGCACACGCTGCGAGTCGGGGAACCGTGCCAGCAGCTCGGCCGGCAGGCCGGCGCTCTCGGCGCCGAAGACCAGCCAGTCGCCCGCTTGCCAGCGCTGCTCGGCCAGCGGGTGCGAGCCGCGGGTCGTGAACGCGAACATGCGCGCCGGGTCGGGGCGTTCGCTCTCCAGCAGCGCGTCCCAGGACGCGTGGCGGCGCACCGGCGCGTACTCGTGGTAGTCCAGCCCGGCGCGGCGCAGCTGCTTGTCGTCCATCGAATAACCCAGCGGTTCGACGAGGTGCAGCCGGCAGCCGGTGTTGGCCGCCAGGCGGATGACGTTGCCGGTGTTCGGCGGGATTTCGGGGTGGACGAGCACGATGTCGAACATCGGCCGACCATAACTCAGTCCGGCGTGCGCGCCAGGATCCAGGCGTCGACCGCCGCGGCGCCAGCCTGGCGCAAGGCGGCCGCGGCTTCGCGCAGCGTCGTGCCGGTGGTCGCGACGTCGTCGACCAGCGCAATGCGGCGCCCGGCGAGCACGGCGCGCGCCGACGGCGGCACGTGGAAGGCGGCGCGCAGATTGGCCAGGCGTTCGGCGCGCCCCAGCTCGGCCTGCGGCGGCGTGTCGATCAGCCGTTCCAGCAAGTCGGTGCGCGCTGGCACGCCGCGTTGCCGGGCGGCGCGGCGCGCGATCTCCCAGGCCTGGTTGTAGCCGCGCTCGGCCAGCCGCCGGGCCGACAGCGGCACCGGCACGACGACCTCCGGCACCGGCAGCGCCGCGGCGGCGTTGGCCACGAGCGGCGCCAGCGCGGCGGCGAGTTCGACGCGGCCGTGGAACTTCAGCGCCGCGACCAGACCGTCCCAGGGAAAGCCGTAGTCGGCGGCGCAGGCGGTGTGCTCGAACGGCGGCGGGTGCTGGCGGCATTCGCCGCACAGATCGCCGGCGGCCAGCGGCAGCGCGCAGCGGCGGCAGCGTGGCCGCGGTGCGGCGAAACGTGCGACGCAGTCGGCGCACAGCGCCGCGCGGGTGGCGCTGCGGCAGACCTCGCACTGTCCGGGCAAGCGGGCGAGCCAGGCGGCCGAAAGCATGGTCTCAATATACTGGCCGCATGCCCGAGACCGACGCCGCCGAGCGCAGCACGCGCCGCCCGCTCGACGAGGCGGCGCTGGCCCGCGTGCTGCGCCGCCTGCGCGCCGCCGACGAGCCGCCCTGGCTGCACGGCGAGGTCGCGCGCCGCATGGCCGACCGCTTGGCCGTGATCCGCAAACAGCCGGCGAAAGTGCTCGACTGGTGGGCTGCCACCGGCGCCAGCCGCGGCGTGCTGGCTGCGGCCTATCCGGCCGCCGAGATCGTCGCCGTCGAGTCCGAGGTCGCGCCGGCGCCGGCCGCAGCGCCGTGGTGGTCTCCGCGGCGCTGGGGTGGCGCTCGCCCGCTGCAGGTGCTGG
Source organism: Rubrivivax benzoatilyticus JA2 = ATCC BAA-35 (assembly GCF_000190375.1). Lineage (GTDB taxonomy): Bacteria > Pseudomonadota > Gammaproteobacteria > Burkholderiales > Burkholderiaceae_C > Rubrivivax > Rubrivivax benzoatilyticus. The sequence continues at coordinate 15,674 of NZ_AEWG01000002.1, read as the reverse complement.
CCGAGGCCGACGTGCCGCCGGGCGGCGCCGAGCTGGTCTGGGCGAACATGATGCTGCACGGTGTCGCCGACCCGCGGGCCGCGATGGCGCGCTGGCACCGGGCGCTGGCCGTCGACGGGTTCCTGATGTTCTCGACACTCGGCCCGGGCACGCTGGAGCGGCTGCGTTCGCTCTACGCCGCGCAGGGCTGGCCGGCGCCGTTCGCGCCCTTCGTCGACATGCACGACCTCGGCGACATGCTGGTCGAGGCCGGTTTCGCCGACCCGGTGATGGACCAGGAGATCGTCACGCTGACCTGGCCCGACGCGGCGGCGGCGATCGCCGAGCTGCGCACCCTGGGCGGCAACGTCGCGGTGTCGCGCCACGCCGGCCTGCGCACGCCGCGCTGGCGGCGGCGGCTCGAGGCGGCGCTCGCCGCCGACGCCGCCGCCGATGGCCGCCCGGCGCTCGCTTTCGAGATCGTCTTCGGCCACGCCTTCCGGCCGCCGCCGCGGCCGCGGGTCGCGGCGCAGACCGCGGTGCCGCTCGACGACCTGCGCAGCATGGTGCGCGCCGGGCGTCCCGGCCGCGGCTGATGCCCCCGCGCCCCGGCGCCGTCAGGGGCAGCCTCGCAACGCTGCTAGGCTTGCCGCTTCCGTCCGTTCGCGCTCCTCAGGCCATGACTGTCCGTTCCCGCCGTCTGATCCTCGCCGCCGCCGCGGCGCTCGCGCTCGCCGCCTGTGACAGTGGCAACAGCCCGCCGCGTGCCGGCTTCGACGGCGTCGACATCACCGGCGCCGACTACGCGAAAGAGCTGAACCTGCCCGACGCCGACGGCCGCCGGCGCAGCCTGCAGGACTTCCGCGGCAAGGTCACGGTGGTCTTCTTCGGCTACACCCAGTGCCCCGACGTCTGCCCGACGACGATGGTCGAGCTCGCCGAGGTCAAGCGTCAGCTGGGGCCCGACGGCGAGCGCATCCAGGGCGTGTTCGTCAGCGTCGACCCCGAGCGCGACACGCCGGAGATGCTGAAGGCCTACGTCGCCAACTTCGACCCCGGCTTCGTCGCGTTGCGCGGCACGCCCGAAGAGACCAAGGCCGCGGCCAAGCAGTTCAAGGTCTTCTACAACAAGGTCGCCGGCCAGACGCCGACCAGCTACACGATCGACCACACCGCCGGCTCCTACGTCTTCGACACCCAGGGCCGGGTGCGCGTGTTCACGCGCTACGGCGCCGGCATCGACAAGCTCCGGCACGACCTGAAGATCCTGCTCGACGAGAAGGCCGCCTGAAAACGACGCGGGCCGCCCGAAGGCGGCCCGGCGGTGGGGCAGGGCGGCGGCGGCGCGTCAGGCGGCGGCCTCGAGCGCCTTGCGCATCTTCTTCATCGCCGCGACCTCGATCTGGCGGATGCGCTCGGCGCTGACGCCGTATTCGGCCGCCAGTTCGTGCAGCGTCATGCCGCCGCTGGAGTCGTCGTTGACCTTCAGCCAGCGCTCCTCGACGATGCGGCGGCTGCGTGCGTCCAGCACCGACAGCGCCTGGGCGATGCCGTCGCCGGACAGCCAGTCGCGGCGGCGGGCCTCGAGCAGGCGCGTCGGCTCGCTGGCCTCGTCGGCCAGGTAGGCGATCGGCGCGAAGCTCTCCTCGCTGTCGTCGGTCTGCGGCTCCAGCGCGACGTCGCCGCCGGCGAGCCGGGTCTCCATCTCGACGACTTCGTCGGGCTTGACGTTCAGCTCGCGCGCGACGGTCTCGACCTCGGCCGGCGTCAGCGTGCTGCGGTGCAGGTCGGCCTCGGCGGCCTCGCCCTTCAGGCCCTGCTTCATCGAGCGCAGGTTGAAGAACAGCTTGCGCTGGGCCTTGGTCGTCGCGACCTTGACCATGCGCCAGTTCTTCAGGATGTATTCGTGGATCTCGGCCTTGATCCAGTGCAGCGCGTAGCTGACCAGGCGCACGCCCTGGTCGGGGTCGAAACGCTTGACGGCCTTCATCAGGCCGACGTTGCCTTCCTGGATCAGGTCGCCGTGCGGCAGGCCGTAGCCCAGGTACTGGCGCGAGACCGAGACGACGAGGCGCAGGTGCGACAGCACCAGGCGGCCGGCGGCTTCGAGGTCGCCGTGCTCGCGCAGGCGCTTGCCGAGCGCCACTTCTTCTTGTGCGCTGAGCATCGGCAGGCGATTGACGGCCGTGATGTAGGCGTCGAGATGGCCGATCGAGGGCACCAGGGCCCACGGATCGCGGACGGTCAGGGCGGTGGTGGCAGGGTTCATGGTGGCTTGGGAGTCCTGGAGGAGGTCTCGAGTTCCACAAAATATTAGCACTCGGTCGGGATGAGTGCTAAGGACCGGCTGTGTCGCCGTTGTGAGCGTGTGCCCACATTCATGGCTGGTCTCGAATCTCCGAGAGCAGCGCGTCGCGGCGCAGACCATCCGGCGAATAGGCCGGCTCGCGCAGTGTCGGCGCGCTGACCGTGGCCAGGCGCGGCGCCAGGTCGACGCCGCCGGCGCGCAGGGCTTTCAACACCAGCTCGGTGCAGTACATCGTGGTGTCGTCCGAGTACACGAATCCGAGGTCGAAAGGCTTGCCGACCTGGGCTTCGAGATAACGCCGCAGCGCCGCACCGGCCGCCGGGTCCAGGTTCGGCGGCCGGAAGACGGCGACCTCGGCGGCGAGCTCCGCGGCCGCGAAGGCCTGCAACGACTCGCGCAGCACGCCCGACGGGCCCTGGCCCTCGCCCGGCGTCGCATGCACGACCATCGGCCGGCCGTCGTCGATCAGCAGCATGCCGACGTGGGAGAAACGCGCCCGGTCGTCCTGCGCGAGGACGATGCCGGCCATCAGGTCACGTCCGCGCCGGAAAACGAGATCACCGTCGCGCAAGACCTGCACGGCCGGCAGCGGTGTCACGGGCCCGGCTTCGACCGACGGTGTGCGATCGGCGCGCAGCGTCGCCGAGACGGCCGCCGCCGCGGCCAGCGCGACCCCCAGGCCCAGCGCCGTCAGCGGCGCCGCCGGCCGGCTACTTCGCCGCGCCGATCTTCCACTTGCCATCTTCCTGGATGAGCTTGACCGCCTCGGTCTTCGCGGGGCACTGGCCCTTGTAGCTGACGGTGGCGCTGCCCTGGCGGACCTCGCCCTCGCCCGACAGCTTGACCTCGACCGACTTGATGCCGCCGCACTCGCCGACGCGGGTCGACTCCTTGGCCAGCGCCGCGCTGATCTTCTGCGGCCCGAGCAGGGCCACGATCTGCTGCGACAGATAACTCTGGGCCTCGGTGATCTGCCCCTTGCCGACGGCGGTGTAGAAACTCTCGACCGTCGACTCCGGCGACTTGGCGCAACCGGCCACCAGCAGCAGCGGCGCGGCAAGCGCCGCGATCTTGAACGCTCTCATGAACCCTCCCTGGGCATCGGATCTTGTCGCGTCGAGTGTAGCGACGGCCCGCCGAGGCAGCGGCCACGTTCGAGGTGCTCCGCCCGTCACAAGCCCCAGCGTGTCTCGTGCGACGCCAGCGCCTCGTCGACGGTGCGCAGGAAGCGGCGCACGTCCAGCGGCTTGGTGACGTACTGGGCGGCGCCCAGCGTCAGCGCCTCCTGCATGCGCGCCGTCGTCGCGTCGGCGCTGACGACGATCACCGGGATGTCGGCGACGTCGCGGTCCTGCTTCAGGTGGCGCAGCAGCTCCAGGCCGCTGATGTCGGGCAGGTGCATGTCCAGCAGGATCAGGTGCGGCCGGTGCTGGCGCACCGCGGCCAGCCCGTCCAGACCCATCGTCGAGACCTCCAGCACGATCTGCGGCCGCTGCGCGAGCACGCCGCGCATGACCTCGACGTTGGTCTCGTTGTCCTCGATGTAGTGCACGCGCCGCCGGGTGTAGGGCTCCAGCGGCGCGCTGATCGTCGACGGCGGCGCGCCGGCCACCAGCTCGGCGCGCGGCAGCGTCAGCGTGAACACCGAGCCGCTGCCGGCGGTGCTGTCGCCGTCGAGCGTGCCGCCCATCAGCTCGGCCAGCCGGCGGCTGATGACGAGGCCGATGCCGGTGCCCTCGATCGTGCTCTGCTCGCGGCCCAGCCGGTTGTAGGGCTGGAACAGGCCGGCCACCTGCTCCGGCGTCATGCCCAGGCCGGTGTCGCGCACGCGCAGCTGCACGTGTTCGTCGTCGGGCGCCAGCGACTCGACGACGACGGTGCCGCCCGGCCGGTTGTACTTGACCGCGTTGGACAGCAGGTTGGTCAGCACCTGCTTGAGCCGCGTGTCGTCGGCCAGCACCGCCAGCGCTTCCGGCGCGAGTTCGGCATCCACCGTGACGCCCATGCGCTCGGCGGCGGTGGCGATCATCTCGATGCTGGCGCCGACGGCCGAACGCAGGTCCAGCGGGCGCAGGTCCAGCTGCACCGCACCGGTCTCCAGCCGCGCCAGGTCCAGCGTGTCGTTGATCATCGCCAGCAGGTGCCAGCCGGCGCGCAGCATCTGCGTCGACCACTCGCGCTGGTGCGGCGCCAGCGGCGGGTCGCGGTCCAGGCCCAGCAGCTGGGCGAAGCCGATCATCGCGTTCAGCGGCGTGCGCAGCTCGTGGCTCATGCGCGACAGGAACTCGGTCTTGGCGCGGTTGGCGGCCTCGGCGCGGTGCAGCGCCCGCTCCGACTCCTCGAGCCGCCGGTGTTCGGTGATGTCCTCGGCGACACCGGCCAGGCGCCAGGGCTGGCCCGAGGCGTCGTGCAGCAGCGTGAACAGCGTGCGCGCGTGCAGCGCCGCGCCGTCGGCACGCAGCAGCCGCGTCTGGCGGCGCACCGTGCTCGCGCCGCCGGCACGCAGCGTGCGCAGCGCCTGGCGGTCGGCCTCGCGTTCGTCGGGGTGGGAGATGTCGTCGAGCGAGCAGCGCACCAGCTCTTCGGCGCTGCGGCCGAGCATCGTGCACAGGCAGGGGTTGGTGTCGAGCAGGCGGCCGTCGAGGTCGGCGAACATCACGCCGATCGGCACGTTGTCGAGGATGCCGCGCAGCCGGTCCTGCACCTCGCGCATCTCCTCCTCGGCGCGACGGCGCTCGCCGATCTCGCGGCGCAGCTCGGCGGTGCGCTCGTCGACGGCCAGGCCGATGCGGTGGGCGCGCCCGGTCACGGTCAGCAGCAGCGCACCGAGCACGGCGGCGGCGGCCAGCCCGGCCACCGAGAACACCCAGGCGTTGGTCTGCTGGCGTTCACGTTCCCAGGCCGGCGTGGAAGTCACGCGCAGTTCCAGCGTGCGTGCGGCCAGCGCGATGCGGTGCTCGGCGCGCAGGCCCTCGGGGCGTTCGTCCTCGCAGCCGGTGGGGCCGGCCAGGCGGACACGTTCGATGCCGGGCTCGGTGTCGACCAGACACCAGTGCAGGCCGGCGGCGTCGTTGCCCGGCAGGCTGGAAAGCAGGCGTTCGGCGCGCACGGTGACGAACAGCACGCCGGTGAAGCGCTCGGCGCGTGTCGCGGCGTCCGCCGGCCGGCCGCCGGCGTAGAGCGGGTAGTACAGGACGAAGCCGTTCTCGTCGTCCTTCGGGTCCGACTGCGACAGCCGGAATGCCGCGGTGGCCGTCGGCTCGCCGCTCTGGCGTGCCAGCTCCAGCGCGGCGCGGGCCGCCGGGATCGTCATGATGTCGACGCCCAGCGCCCGTTCGTTGGACTCGCGCGGCGCGATGAGGTCGATCACCAGCGCATCCGGCGAGCTGGCCGGCCCACGCATGTGCACCGTGAAGTCGGCCGCGCCGGCGCCGCGCTGGCGGGCCTCGAAGGCGGCGATCGCGTGGCGCGGCACGCGGCTGGCGTGGCCCGCGGCGCGCAGCTGCAGCGGCTGCGACAGCCACCAGCGCGCCGCGTCGTCCAGCATGGCGGCATTCATGCCGCCGGCCGCCCGGTAGGCGCCGGCCAGGGCCTGCAGCGCCTGCAACGGCTCGTGCAGCTGGCGGTCGGCGTCGGCGGCCAGCGTCGCGGCGTCGGCCCGGAAGCTGGCGACGAGGCGCTCGCGGTCCCAGCGCCCCACCGCCACCGTCGCGCCGGCCAGCAGCAGCGTCGTGGCCAGCAGCGGCAGCGCCACCGTGCGCCGCCGCGGGCGCCAGGCGGCGGCCGGCCGGCCGACGAGGGTCAGCGCCAGTGGGGCACCGATCATCACGCCGAGCGTGTCGCCGACCCACCATGTCAGCGCCGTCACCGGCGCCTGGCTGTTGCTCAGCGCCCCGGCGCTCCACAGCGCCGCCGTCGCGACGACCGGGTTGACCAGGCAGGCGACGATGCCGCCCCAGACGCCGGTGGCCGTGATGTCGCGCACGCTGTCGAGCACCAGCGGCTGCGGCACCAGCCGTCGTACCAGCGCCGCGCCCAGCGCGGCCTGCAGCATCGCGCCAAAGCCGATCGCCACCGGCACGAGCAGGGCGGAGAGCTCGGCCTGCCCGCGAGCCGCGCCGAGCACGAGGTTGACGAGACAGCTGCCGAGGAAGACCCCGGGCAGTGCCGCGCGCCCGTAGACCAGCACCGCGACCAGCGCGATGCCCGACGGCGGATACAGCGGCGAGGCGTAGCCCGGCGGCACGGCCAGCAGCAGGGCCAGCCAGCCGATCGCCGCGTAGGCGAGGGCCGTCGCGACGGCGACCCGCCAGGCGGGTGGAGTGGCGACGGCAGACGGGGCGTCGGCGTTCGGGCGCACGGACCCACTCTACCGCCGCCCGGCGCCGCGTGTCGCGGCGCTCAGGAAATGGTCGTGGGGATCAGACGTTGAACAGGAAGTTCATCACGTCGCCGTCCTTGACGACGTATTCCTTGCCTTCGGCGCGCATCTTGCCGGCGTCCTTGGCACCCTGTTCGCCGCCGAAGGCGACGAAGTCCTCGTAGGCGATGGTCTGGGCGCGGATGAAGCCGCGCTCGAAGTCGGTGTGGATCACGCCGGCGGCCTGCGGCGCGGTGTCGCCGATGTGGATCGTCCAGGCGCGCACTTCCTTCACGCCGGCGGTGAAGTAGGTCTGCAGGCCCAGCAGCGTGAACGCGGCGCGGATCAGGCGGTTCAGGCCCGGCTCGTCCTGGCCCATCTCGGCCAGGAACAGCGTGCGGTCCTCGTCGGACATGTCGGCCAGGTCGGCCTCGGTCTTGGCGCAGATCGCGACCACCGGCGCCTTCTGCGCCGCAGCGTACTCGCGCAGGCGCTCGAGGTAGGCGTTGTTCTCGAAGCCGTCCTCGGCGACGTTGCCGACGAACATCGCCGGCTTGGCGGTGATCAGGCACAGCGGCTTGAGCACGACCAGCTCTTCCTTGCTGAAGTCGATCGAGCGCACCGGCTTGGCCTCGTTCAGCGCCGCCTGGCACTTCTGCAGCACGTCGACCAGGCGCTGGGCTTCCTTGTCGCCGCCGGCACGCGCCTGCTTGGAGTAGCGCACCAGGCTCTTCTCGACGGTGCCCAGGTCGGCCAGGCAGAGCTCGGTCTGGATGACCTCGATGTCGGCGATCGGGTCGACACGGCCGGCGACGTGGATCACGTTCTCGTCGTCGAAGCAGCGCACGACGTTGACGATGGCGTCGGTCTCGCGGATGTGGCTCAGGAACTGGTTGCCCAGGCCTTCGCCCTTGCTGGCGCCGGCCACGAGGCCCGCGATGTCGACGAACTCGACGATCGCCGGCACGACACGCTCGGGCTTGACGATTTCCGAGAGCTTGACGAGGCGCGGATCGGGCAGCTCGACGACGCCGACGTTGGGCTCGATCGTGCAGAACGGATAGTTCTCGGCGGCGATGCCGGCCTTGGTGAGGGCGTTGAAGAGGGTGGACTTGCCGACGTTGGGCAGGCCCACGATGCCGCACTTGAGGCTCATGGAGGGGCTTTCGCGAAAGGAGGCGTTCGGGGCGCCGGCGGCAGGCGCCGGCGCGAAGGCGGCGATTTTCCTACAGCCGGCGCCCGCCGTGCGGATTCAGAAGGCCCAGCTTGCGCTGGCGGCCTGGCCGCGGCGCAGCGTGCGGCCGAAACCTTCGACGATCACCGCGTTCATGCCGAAGGTGATGCCGCCGTCCATGCGCGCGTCGGCGCGGAAACCGGCCAGCGTCGCGCCGGGCTCGGCGCCGGTCTCGGCCGTCGCCGGGTCGACGTTCGGGATCGAGCAGCGCACGCAGGGTTTGACGAGTTTCAGCCGCACCGGGCCGCCGTCGGCCTCGATGACGATCTCGTCGAGATGGTCCTCGTCGAAAGGCTGCAGGCCGTCGAGCACGAGGTTGGGGCGGAAACGTTCGATGCCCACCGGCGGCTGGCCGCGTGCCGCCAGACGCTCGTTCAGTTCGGCCAGCGAGGCGGTGGAGGCGACGAGGATCGGGAAGCCGTCGGAGAACTGGTTCTCGGCCTCGATGTCGCCGGTCCAGCGGCGCGAGGACAGCCGGCGCTGCTCGGGGTCGAAACGCAGCAGCCGCGCCGGGCTGCCGAGGAAGTCGCCGAACCACTGCGCCGCCAGCGCGCCCAGGTCGTAAGCCGCGACCTCGTCGTCCCAGACGCGGGCGCGGGTGGCGCCGCCGACCTGGTCGACCGGCAGGTGCAGCGCCAGCATGCCGGGCGCACGCAGCACCAGCTCGTCGCCGCGCAGCGTGGTCGCGACCAGCGCCAAACGCGGCAGCTGGCGCTGGGTGAGCATCGCGCCGGTCTCGTCGACCAGCATCCAGGCGCGGTCCAGGTCGAGGCCGGTCTCGACGAGCAGGGCCTCGTCGCAGGCGATGCCGGCGCAGGACTTGACGGGGTGGACGAACAGCTGCGCGACGCGGCAGTCGAGATCGCTCAAACGAGCCTCCGAACGGCGGGGTGGGACGCCGATTGTGCGCGGCCCGCGCCTTCTATAGAATGCCGGTCGCCGCGCACCGTGCGCGGTCTCGCTGGGGGTGCTGGCCCGGCCGTCGTGCGACGGCCAGGCCGGCTGAGAGAGTCCCTTAGAACCTGATTGAGGTAATCCTCGCGCAGGGAAGTCGAGTCCGGACGCGTCGCTGCCGTGCTGCCGCGCCGCCGTTTCCGGAGCCGGCCGACCTGCCATTTCGTTGCAAGGACGTCATGGCAAGAACCACGCTCCAGGCCCGCGATCTCTGGGCCGACATCCAGACCCTGCGCGAGCGCCGCCCGCTCGTGCACAGCATCACCAACGTGGTGGTGACCAACTTCAACGCCAACGTGCTGCTGGCCGCCGGCGCCTCGCCGGTGATGACCCAGGCGCACGAGGAGCTGGAGGACATGGTCGCCATCGCCCAGGCGCTGGTCATCAACATCGGCACGCTCGACGCCTATGCCGTCGAGGCGATGACGATCGCGCTGCGCGCCGCCAACGCGCGCGGCGTGCCGGTGGCGCTGGACCCGGTGGGCGCCGGCGCCACGGCCTACCGCAACCGCACGCTGGCGGCGCTGCTGGCCGCCGGGCGGCCGACGGCGATCCGCGGCAACGCCTCGGAGATCATGAGCCTGGCCGGCGAGGCCGTCGCCACGCGCGGCGTCGACAGCAGCGCCGGCACCGAGGCGGCGCTGGCGCCGGCGCTGGCGCTGGCGGCCAACCACGGCGCCGTGGTCTGCGTCAGCGGCGCCGTCGACCACGTCGTCGCGCCCGACGGCCGTGTGCTGCGCCTGGACAACGGCCACGAGTGGATGACACGCATCACCGGCGTCGGCTGCTCGCTGACGGCGCTGGTCGGCGCCTTCTGCGCCGTGCAGCCCGACGCCTGGCGCGCCACCGCCGCGGCCACGGCGCTGATGGGCGTGGCCGGCGAGATCGCCGCCGAGCAGGCGCGCGCCCGTGGCGCCGGCGTCGGCACGATGGCCGCGCTGCTGGTCGACGCGCTGCAGCTCGTCGACGAAGCCGGTTTCCTGGCCCGCGCGAGGATCGTCGATGACTGAGCGCCGCACGCCGATGCAGGGCTGGGGCGTCGAGGCGCTGCGGCTGATGCTGGTCACCGACGAGGCGCTGTGCGCCGGCCGGCCGCTGGAGCAGGTCGTCGCCGCCGCCGTGCGGGGCGGCGTGCGCTGCGTGCAGCTGCGCGAGAAACAGCTCGGCACACGCGCCTTCGTCGAACGCGCCCGGGCGCTGAAATCGCTGCTGGCGCCGCTGCGGGTGCCGCTGGTCGTCAACGACCGCGTCGACGTCGCGCTGGCCTGCGGTGCCGACGGCGTGCACCTGGGCCAGAGCGACATGCCGGTCGAGGACGCGCGCCGGCTGCTGCCGCCCGAGGTCTTCATCGGCTGGTCGGTCGAGAGCTTCGACGACCTGCGCCGCGCCGCATCGCTGCCGCTGGACTACCTGGGCACCAGCCCGGTCTTCGCGACCGCGACCAAGACCGACGCTGCGCCGCCCTGGGGGCTGGCCGGCCTGCGCGCGGCGCGCGACGCGACGGCGCTGCCGCTGGTCGCGATCGGCGGCCTGCACGCCGGCAATGCCGCGCTGGCCATTGCGCACGGCGCCGACAGCGTTGCCGTCGTCAGCGCGATCTGCGCCGCCGCCGACCCCGAGGCCGCGGCGCGCGAGCTGGCCCGTGCGGTCGGGGAGGGCGCACGATGATGCCGCCGCCCTTCACCCACCGCTACGCGCGGGTGCTGATCATCGCCGGCTCGGACAGCGGCGGCGGTGCCGGCATCCAGGCCGACCTGAAGGCCGTCGCCGCGCTCGGCGCCTACGGCATGACGGCGATCACCGCGCTGACGGCGCAGAACACGCGGGGCGTGCGTGCGATCCACGGCGTGCCGCCGGCGATGCTGCGTGCCCAGATCGACGCCGTCGCCGAGGACATCGGCGCCGACGCGGTGAAGATCGGCATGCTGCACGCGCCGGAGATCGTGCACGCCGTCGCCGACGCGCTCGACGCCCACCACCTGGCGCCGGTGGTGCTGGACCCGGTGATGATCTCGACCAGCGGCTCGCGCCTGCTGCAGGACGACGCCGTGCAGGCGCTGGTCGCCGAGCTCTTCCCGCGTGCCGCGCTGGTCACGCCCAACCTCGACGAAGCCGGGTTCCTGACCGGCCGCCGGCTGGACGACGAAGCCGGCATGGCGGCGGCCGCCGACGAGCTGCTGGCGCGCGGCGCGCCGGCGGTGCTGCTCAAGGGCGGCCATCTGCCGGGCGACGAGGTCGCCGACCTGCTGGCCACGCGCGCCGGCGGCCGGCGCTGGCTGCGCGCGCCGCGCATCGCCAGCGCCAACACGCATGGCACCGGCTGCACGCTGTCGTCGGCGATCGCCGCACGGCTGGCCTTGGGCGACACGCTGGACGCCGCGGTGCAGTCCGCGCACGCCTACGTGCGCCAGGCGCTGGCCGCCGGCGCGGCGGTGCGCACCGGCGCCGGCAGCGGGCCGCTGAACCACGGCGCGGCGCCCGAGCCGACGCGGCTGATCGAGCTGTGACGCCGTCGCGGGCTTGCGCGGCGTCGACCCGGCGCGCGCGGCCCGCTCCCTACAATCCGCCGCATGGCCTCCTGCGACGTCCTCGTCCGTGGCGCCGGCGCCGTGGGGCTGGCCGGTGCCTTGTCTCTTGCCCGCCAGGGCCTGCGTGTCGCGCTGCTCGGCAGCTCGCCGCCGGTCGCGCCGGCCGGCCGCGCCGACATCCGCACCTATGCGCTGAACGCCGCCTCGGTCGCGCTGCTGCAGTCGCTGCGGGTCTGGGATGCGCTGCCGCCCGACGCGCGCACGCCGGTGCACGACATGCGCATCGAAGGCGACGTGGCGGGCAATGCACTCGATTTCTCCGCCTGGTCGCAAGGCGCCGACGCGCTGGCCTGGATCGTCGACGCCGCCGAGCTCGAACACGCGCTGGGCACCGCTGCACGCTTCGCGCCGCACCTGGAGCGTGTGACGAACGAGGTGCCGGCCGAGCTCGTCGTGCTCGCCGAAGGCAAGGCCTCGCCGACACGCGAGCGCCTGGGCGTGAAGATGGCGCTGCATCCCTACGGCCAGCGCGCGGTCTGCGCCCGGCTGGAGGCCGATCAGGCGCACGCCGGCTTGGCGCGCCAGTGGTTCCGTTCGCCCGACATCCTGGCGCTGCTGCCGTTCGACCGGCCGCGCGCCGGCCACGGTTACGGCCTGGTCTGGTCGGTGCCCGAAGCGCGTGCCGCCGCGCTGATGGCGCTGGACGACGCCGGTTTCGAGGCCGCGCTGGCCGAAGCCACCGGCGGCACCGCCGGCATGCTGCGCCTCGCCGGTGCGCGCGCCGACTTCCCGCTCGCTTTCGGCCGCGCCGAACGCCTGTGCGGCCCGGGCTGGGTGCTGGTCGGCGACGCCGCCCACGTCGTGCATCCGCTGGCCGGCCAGGGGCTCAACCTCGGCCTGGCGGACGTCGCCGCGCTGTCGGCGGCGGTTGCCGGGCGCGAACCCTGGCGGGCGCTCGGCGACGAGAAGCTGCTGCGCCGCTACGCGCGTGAACGCGAGCTGCCGACACGCGCGATGGGCCAGCTCACCGACGCGCTGCTGCATCTGTTCGCGAGCGAGGAGCCGCTGCTCAGGGAACTTCGCAACCGGGGTCTGGATCTGGTGAACCGTCTGCCGCCGCTCAAGCGTTTCCTGACGGAGCGTGCGCTGGACCGTCCCCCCGCCGTTTCGAAGGAACCCCGATGAAGACGACGACCGCGCGGCTGGCCCTGGCTGCCGCCGCCGTGCTCGCCTGCGGCAGCGCCGCGGCGCAGGAAGCCGCGATCCGCAAGGCGCTCGCCGAGCGCCTGCCCAGCATGCCCAGGATCGACGAGGTGCGCCCGGCGCCGATCGCCGGCCTCTACGAGGTGCGCTACGGCGGCAGCGAGATCCTGTACGTCGACGCCAAGGCCGAGTTCATCGTCCAGGGCTCGATCCTCGACACCAAGACGCTGACCAACCTCACCGAGGCCCGGCTGGACCAGCTGACGGCGATCGACTTCGCCAAGCTGCCGTTCAAGGACGCGATCACGCTGCGCCAGGGCAGCGGCAAGCGCCAGGTCGCGGTCTTCGTCGACCCGAACTGCGGCTACTGCAAACGTTTCGAGCGTGACCTCGCCGGCGTGAAGGACCTGACGATCCACGCCTTCCTGATGCCGATCCTGGGGCCGGACTCCAGCGCCAAGTCGCGCGACATCTGGTGCAACAAGGATCCGGCCAAGACCTGGCGCGCCTGGATGCTCGACGGTGTCGTGCCGCCCAAGGCGATGGGCGCCTGCGACGCCGGTGCGCTGGCGCGCAACGTCGCGCTCGGCCAGCGCCACCGCATCAACGGCACGCCGGCGGTCGTCTTCGAGGACGGCACGCGCAAGCCGGGGGCGATCCCGATCGACCAGGTCGAGAAGCTGCTGGCCGCCGCGTCGAAGAAGGTCTGAGGCCGCACGCCGGCCGGCCGCTGCCCGCGAAGGGCCTGGCGGCTGGCGCGGCCAGAGCAGGGCTGAACGGCCGCGGCGACAATCGCCGCATGACTCCCACGCTGTCTCCTGCCGCGCTGCGGCTCGGTTATGCCGGGCTGCTGCCGTTCGTGCTCGGCGCCGCCCTGGTCTGGCTGGTGCATCCCGACGTGCTGCCCTACGCGACGCTGGCGCTGGCCGCGTACGCCGCCACCGTCGTGTCCTTCCTTGGCGGCATCCACTGGGGCATCGGTTTCCGCGAAGCCCAGCCCGAGGGCCGGCTGTTCGTCAACGGCGTCGTGCCGCCGCTGGTCGCCTGGGCCGGCGTGATGATGCCGGCCAACGCCGGGCTGGTCGTGCTCGGCGTGATGCTCGTCGTCTGCTACCTCGTCGACCGCGGCGTCTACCCGCGCCACGGCATGGGCCACTGGCTGACGCTGCGCTTCCGCCTGAGCGCCGTCGCGTCGCTCAGCTGCTTCCTCGGCGCCGCCGGAGCCGGGAGCTGAAATGCCGCGTTACCGCATCGAGTTCGCCGACCTCCACGCCCACCTGTTCCGCGTCACGCTGACGCTGCCGCGGCCGGCGGCGGCGCAGCGGCTGGCGCTGCCGGCGTGGATCCCGGGCAGCTACATGATCCGCGACTTCGCGCGCCACCTGGTCGGGCTGGAGGCGAAGCAGGGCGACTGTGCCGTCGCACTGGAAGCGCTGGACAAGACGAGCTGGCTGGCGCGCTGCGACGGCGCCGAGGCGCTGGTCGTCACCGCCACCGTCTACGCCAACGACCCGTCGGTGCGCGGCGCCTTCCTCGACGGCACACGCGGCTTCTTCAACGGCACCAGCGGGCTGCTGCGCGCCGAAGGCCGCGAGCACGAGCCGCACGTCATCGAGCTCGGCCCGCTGCCCTCGGGCTGGGAAGTCGCCACCGCGATGCCCGCCGCCGGCCGGCGGCGCTGGCAGGCCGCCGACTACGACGAGGCCATCGACCACCCGTTCGCCTTCGGCCGCTTCTGGCGCGGGCGTTTCGAGGTCGCCGGGGCGGAGCACGAGATCGCCGTCGACGGCGCCTGGCCGAGCTTCGACGGCGAGCGCCTGCTGGCCGACGTCGAGCGCATCTGCCGCTGGCAGATCCGCTTCTGGCACGGCGCGCGCGGCAAGCCGCCGTTCTCGCGTTACCTGTTCCTGCTGCACGCCGCCGACGACGCCTACGGCGGCCTGGAGCACCGCGCCAGCACGGCGCTGATCGCCTCGCGCCGCGACCTGCCGCGCCGCGGCGAGGCCGAACCCGGCGAGGCCTACGTCGGCCTGCTGGGCCTGTTCAGCCACGAGTACTTCCACACCTGGAACGTCAAGCGGCTGCGCCCGCGCTCGCTGGTCGGCGCCGACCTCGGGCGCGAGGCACCGACCTCGCTGCTGTGGTTCTTCGAGGGCTTCACGTCCTACTACGACGACCTGTCGCTGCTGCGCACCGGGCTCGTGACGCGCGAGCGCTACCTGGCGCTGCTCGGCAAGCAGCTCGCCGGCGTGCTGGCCACGCCGGGCCGGCGCGTGCAGAGCGTCGCCCAGGCCGCGGCCGACGCCTGGACGCGTTACTACCGCGCCGACGAGAACACGCCCAACGCCACCGTCAGCTACTACGCCAAGGGCGCGCTGGTCGCGCTGCTCGTCGACCTGCGCCGGCGTGCCGCCGGCAGTTCGCTGGACGAGGCGATGCGCCGGCTGTGGAAGCGCCACGCCGAGCGCCCGGTCGACGAAGCCGACCTGGTGGCTGCGCTGGCCGACGGCGTGCCCGGCCTTGCCGAGGAACTGGCCGAGTGGGTGCACGGCACCGGCGAGCTGCCGGTGGCCGAGGCGCTGGCCGGCTTCGGCGTCACGACACAACTCGGTGCCGGCTCGCTGGCGCAGCGCCTGGGCCTGCGGCTGAGCGAAGGCGCCGCGGGTTCGGTGGTGCGCCAGGTGCTGCGTGGCAGTGCGGCCGAAGCCGCCGGCGTCGCGCCCGGCGACGAGCTGCTGGCCGTCGACGGCTGGCGGCTGCGCCGGCTCGAGGACGCGCTGCAGTGGCTGCCGGCCGGCGCGCCGTTCGAGCTGCTGGTCGCGCGCGACCAGCGCCTGCAGCCGCTGGTGGTCCGCCCCGGCGCCGCCGCCTCGCCGGCGGTGGGCCTGGCCGTCGAGGGCGCCGCGTCGGCGCTGGCGCAGTCCCGCCGCAAGGACTGGCTGGGCCTCTGATGGAGCGTCGCACGCGGCGACGGGCGGCGCTGGCGGTGCTGGCGCTGGCGCTCGTCGCCGTGCACCTGGGGCTGGCCGATGCGCTGCTGCAGGCCGGGCTCGTCGACGCCGGCGCCGGCGTGCCGCGGCGCCTGGACGTCGCCTTCGTGCGCACGCT
>NZ_AEWG01000003.1 GCF_000190375.1 Rubrivivax benzoatilyticus JA2 = ATCC BAA-35 | reverse complement strand
GNGNGNGCTCGTGGCGCGCAGGCACCCTCACCCCTGCCCTCTCCCGCCTTGCGGGAGAGGGAGCCGGTCATTCGCGGTGGTAAGGGTGGCCGGTGGCCAGCGTCCAGGCGCGGTACAGCGCCTCGGCGAGCAGCACGCGCGCGAAGGCGTGCGGCAGCGTCAGGTCCGACAGGCGCAGCGTCTCGTCGGCGCTGGCTTTCAGCGCCGGGTCCAGCCCGTCGGGGCCGCCGATCAGCAGGGCCACGTCGCGGCCTTCGCCACGCCAGTGGGTGACACGTTCGGCCAGCTTGACGGTGTCCAGCCGCGTGCCGCGTTCGTCGAGGATCACGCGGCGCACGCCACGCGGCAGCGCCGCCTCGAAGCGTGCGGCTTCGGCGGCCATGCACTGCGCGGCGGTCTTGCCGCCGGTGCGCGGCTCGGCTTTCAGCGCCTTCAGCTCCAGCCGCATCTCGGGCGGGAAGCGTTTGGCGAAATCGGCCCAGGCCTCGTCGGCCCAGGCCGGCTGGCGCTGGCCCACGGCCACGACCAGCAGCTTCACCTCAGCGTGCGGTCTTGCGCGCGGCGGTCTTGCGCGCCGGGGCCTTGGCGGCCGGCTTGGCGGCCGGCTTGCGCGGCGCCGCGGCCTTCTTCGCCGCCGGCTTCTTCGGCGTGCCGACCTTCACGGTCGACACCGGCAGGCCGGCGTCGGCGTCGCGGCGCGCGGTCTTGCGCGCCGGCGCCTTGGCGGCCGCCTTCTTGGCCGCCGGGCGTGCGGCCTGGCGCGCCGCCACCTTGTCGGCGGCCTTCTTCTTGGCCGCCTTCTTGGCTGCGGGCTTCTTCGGCGCCTCGTCCATCGGCTCGGAGGCCTTGACGAGGCCGCCGCCGGTGGCACCGAGCTTCACGCGCACCGCCTTGCCGCCCCAGATCTCCTCGAGGTGGTAGTACTCGCGGATGGCGGGCTGCATGATGTGCGCGACCGCCTGGCCGCAGTCGACGATGATCCACTCGCCGTTGTCCTCGCCCTCGGTGGACAGGACTTCCATGCCGCGGGCCTTGACGGTCTCGCGCACGCTGGAGGCCAGCGCCTTGGTCTGACGGTTGCTGGTGGCCGTCGCGATGATCACGCGCTCGAACAGCGGCGACAGGGCCTCGGTGTTGAAGACGGCGATGTTCTGCGCCTTGACGTCTTCCAGGCCATCGACGATGGCCCGTTGCAGCTTGCGAATGTCCATTCAGCTCCCGGATGCGGCCCGGTAAAGGGCGTGCTGGTCAATATAGCGTGCCACCTGCGGCGGCACCAATTCGGTGATGTCCAGGCCGTTGGCGGCCCGGCGGCGGATTTCGGTGGCCGACACGTCGACCGCCAGCGGCAGCAGCGCCAGCGCGTGCGGGTGGCGCGCCACCTCGACATCGGCCACCAGCGCGACGCCCGGCCGTGCGGCGACGGCCAGTTCGACCCGCGCGAGCAGCTCGCGCCAGCCGTTCCAGGTGTGCAGCCCGGCGTACTGGTCGGCGCCTATCAGCAGCACCCAGCGCACACCGGGCTCGCGCCGCTGCAGCTCGCGCACGGTGTCCAGCGTGTAGCTGGGCCCCGGGCGCTCGATCTCGAGGCGGTCGACGGCGAAACGCGCTTCGCCTTCGACCGCCGCTTCCAGCATCGCGACACGGTGCTCGGGCGCCGACAGCGCCCTCGCCTTCTGCCACGGCTGGCCGACCGGCACCCACAGCACGCCGTCCAGCGCCAGCTGTTTCATCGCCTCGTGCGCCAGCGCGACGTGGCCGCGGTGCACGGGGTCGAAACTGCCGCCGAACAGGCCGATGCGGCGGCCGGCGGCCGCGGGCGCGTGCTTCACTCGGCGAGCCAGTCGCGCGGACGCAGGAAGTCGGTGTACAGCCGCGCCTCGGGCGTGCCGGGCTCGGGCTTGGCGTCGTAGCCCCAGTGCACGACCGGCGGCATCGACATCAGGATGCTCTCGGTGCGCCCGCCGCTCTGCAGTCCGAACAGCGTGCCGCGGTCCCAGACGAGGTTGAACTCGACATAGCGCCCGCGGCGCAGGCACTGGAAGTCGCGTTCGCGTTCGCCGTAAGGCGTGTCGCGGCGCCGGCGCACGATCGGCAGCCAGGCGTCGAGAAAGGCCTCGCCGACCGAACGCACCATCGCGAAGTCGGCGTCGAAGCCGCCCTCGGCGAAGTCGTCGAAGAACACGCCGCCGATGCCACGCGGCTCGTCGCGGTGCTTCAGGTAGAAGTACTCGTCGCACCAGCGCTTGAAGCGCGGGTACTTGTCCTCGCCGAAGGGTGCCAGCGCGTCGCGGCAGACGCGGTGGAAGTGGCGCGCGTCGTCCTCGACGCCGTAGTACGGCGTCAGGTCCATGCCGCCGCCGAACCAGCTGACCGGCGCGCGGCCTTCGGGGAAGGCGGCGAACAGGCGCACGTTCATGTGCGTCGTCGGCACGTGCGGGTTGCGCGGGTGCATGACCAGCGACACGCCCAGCGCCTCGAAGGGCGAACCGGCGAGCTCGGGCCGGTGCTGGGTGGCCGTCGGCGGCAGCGCCGCGCCCTTGACGTGGCTGAAGTTGCAGCCGCCGCGTTCGATCAGCGGCCCGCCTTCGACGAGCTGGGTCAGCCCGTCGCCTTCGAGCCGGCCGCCGGCCGGGCGCTGCCAGGCGTCACGCAGGAACGGCGTGCCGTCCTCGGCCTCGACCGCGGCGACGATGCGCGATTGCAGCTCCAGCAGCCAGCGGCGCATCGCCGCGGTGTCGACGGCGGCGTTCAATGGCGGATGGCCCGGTGGCCGATGTCGTTGCGCCACTGCGCGCCGTCGAAGGCGATCGCGTGCACGCCTTCCAGCGCCCGCTGCTGCGCCAGCCGCACCGAGTCGCCGAGCGCGGTGACGCAGAGCACACGCCCGCCGCTGGTGACGGTCTGGCCGTCGACGACCTTGGTGCCGGCGTGGAAGACGACGAGGTCCTCGCGTTCGGCCGGCAGCCCGCTGATGACGTCGCCGGCACGCGGTTCGGCCGGGTAGCCGGCGGCGGCCATCACGACGCCGAGCGCGACGCGGCGGTCCCACTGCAGCGCGACGTCGGCGAGCTTGGCTTCGGTGGCCGCCAGCAGCAGTTCGACCAGATCGGTCTTCAGCCGCATCAGGATGACCTCGGCCTCGGGGTCGCCGAGCCGGCAGTTGAACTCCACCGTGCGCGGCTGGCCCTGGGCGTCGATCATCAGCCCGGCGTAGAGGAAGCCGGTGAACGGATGCCCGTCCTTGGCCATGCCCGCCAGCGTCGGCTGGATGATCTCCTGCATCACCTTGGCGTGCACGTTGGGCGTGACCACCGGGGCCGGCGAATAGGCGCCCATGCCGCCGGTGTTGGGGCCGCGGTCGCCGTCGAAGATGCGCTTGTGGTCCTGGCTGGTGGCCAGCGGCAGCACCGTCGTGCCGTCGGCGACGACGATGAAGCTGGCCTCCTCGCCTTCCATGAACTCCTCGATGACGACACGGCCGCCGGGAATGCCCAGCATCGTGTCGATCGCGGCGTGCGCCTCGTCCAGCGTCATCGCGACGACGACACCCTTGCCGGCCGCCAGGCCGTCGGCCTTGACGACGATCGGCGCGCCCTGGGCGTCGACGTAGGCGTGCGCCGCGGCGGCTTCGGTGAAGCTCTCGTAGCGCGCCGTCGGGATGCCGTGGCGCTTCATGAAGTCCTTGGCGAAGGCCTTGGAGCTTTCCAACTGCGCCGCCGCACGCGTCGGGCCGAAGATGCGCAGCCCGCGTGCGCGGAAGACGTCGACGACGCCCGCGGCCAGCGGCGCCTCGGGGCCGACGACCGTCAGCGCCACCTTCTCGGCGACGACGAAGTCGGCCAGCGCCGCCGGGTCCGTGATGGCGACGTTGCGCAGCCGGGCGTCCGCCGCCGTGCCGCCGTTGCCCGGCGCCACGTAGACGTGCTGCACGCGCGGGGACTGCGCGAGCTTCCACGCCAGGGCGTGCTCGCGGCCGCCGCCGCCGATCACGAGAACCTTCATGCTTCGATTTCCGCGTTGTGGAAGACGTCCTGCACATCATCGAGGTCCTCGATGACGTCCAGCAGCTTCTGCATGCGCGCGGCGTCTTCGCCGGCCAGCGCGATGGTGTTTTCGGCGCGCATCGTGACCTCGGCGACCTCCGCCGTCAGCCCCTTGGCTTCGAGGGCGGCCTTCACGGCCTGGAAGTCGGCCGGCGAGGTCAGCACCTCGATCGAGCCGTCCTCGCCGGTGACCACGTCCTCGGCGCCGGCTTCGAGCGCGGCTTCCATCACCGCGTCCTCGCTGGTGCCGGGGGCGAAGATCAGCTGGCCGCAGTGCTTGAACTGGAAGGCCACCGAGCCTTCGGTGCCCAGGTTGCCGCCGTACTTGCTGAAGGCGTGGCGGACCTCGGCGACGGTGCGCACGCGGTTGTCGGTCATGCAGTCGACGATGATCGCCGCGCCGCCGATGCCGTAGCCCTCGTAGCGGATCTCCTCGTAGTTGACGCCTTCGAGGTTGCCGGTGGCCTTGTCGATGTTGCGCTTGACGGTGTCGGCGGGCATGTTGGCCGCCTTGGCCTTGTCGACCGCCAGCCGCAGCCGCGGGTTGGCGTTCGGATCACCGCCGCCTTGGCGGGCGGCGACGATGATCTCGCGGATCACGCGTGTCCAGATCTTGCCGCGCTTCTCGTCCTGGCGGCCTTTGCGGTGCTGGATGTTGGCCCATTTGGAATGTCCGGCCATGGGGGGAATCTCCTGTAGCGCCGTTCGGGGTCGGGGTGACGGAAAGTCGGCGCGCTTCCTCAGCGAAGGGCGCGATTTTAGCGGTGGCCCCCGGGTGCCCCCGGCCCCCGGACGCAAGAGCGGGCGCCGGGGCCGGCGCTAGACTCGCGCGACCCATGCCGGCGTCCTGCCGGCCGCCTCGACAAGACAGCCAGAACCGGGGGCTCCACGATGTCCGAACCGATCCTCGTCGCCCGCCACGGCGACGTCGTCTGCGAGCTGCTGCCCGCGCTCGCCAACCGCCACGGCCTGATCACCGGCGCCACCGGCACCGGCAAGACGATCACGCTGCAGAAGCTCGCCGAGAGCTTCAGCCAACTCGGCGTGCCGGTCTTCATGGCCGACGTGAAGGGCGACCTGACCGGCATCACCCAGCGTGGCAGCGTCTCGCCCAAGCTCGCCGCGGTGCTGGCCGAACGCGGCCTGGACACGCCCGAGCCCTTCGCCTGCCCGACGACGCTGTGGGACGTCTTCGGCGAGCAGGGCCACCCGGTGCGCGCCACCGTCTCCGACATGGGGCCGCTGCTGCTGTCGCGCATGCTGGCGCTCAACGAGACCCAGCAGGGCGTGCTGAACCTGGTGTTCAAGATCGCCGACGACCAGGGCCTGGCGCTGCTGGACATGAAGGACCTGCGCGCGATGCTGCAGCACGTCGGCGAGAACGCGCGCGAGTTCACCACCGAGTACGGCAACGTCAGCAGCGCCAGCATCGGCGCCATCCAGCGCGGCCTGCTGCAGATCGAGGAACAGGGCGGCGACCGCTTCTTCGGCGAGCCGATGCTCGACATCGCCGACTTCATGCAGACCGTGAATGGCCACGGTGTCGTCAACATCCTCGCCGCCGACAAGCTGCTGAACGCGCCGCGCCTGTACGCCACCTTCCTG
The DNA here is from genome assembly GCF_000190375.1 of Rubrivivax benzoatilyticus JA2 = ATCC BAA-35. Taxonomy (GTDB): domain Bacteria; phylum Pseudomonadota; class Gammaproteobacteria; order Burkholderiales; family Burkholderiaceae_C; genus Rubrivivax; species Rubrivivax benzoatilyticus. The sequence goes on along the minus strand of NZ_AEWG01000003.1, from coordinate 3,931 downwards.
CTGTGGATGCTGTCGGAGCTGTTCGAGGCGCTGCCCGAGGTCGGCGACCTGGACAAGCCCAAGCTCGTGTTCTTCTTCGACGAGGCGCACCTGCTGTTCAAGGACGCGCCGGCGGTGCTGGTCGAGCGCATCGAGCTCGTCGTGCGCCTGGTGCGCAGCAAGGGCGTCGGCGTCTACTTCGTCACCCAGAACCCGCTGGACGTGCCCGAGACGGTGCTCGCGCAGCTCGGCAACCGCGTGCAGCACGCGCTGCGCGCCTTCTCGCCGCGCGACCTGAAGGCGGTGAAGGCGGCCGCCGAGACGATGCGCGCCAACCCCAAGCTCGGCGACCTGACGACGGCGATCACCGAGCTCGGTGTCGGCGAGGCGCTGGTCAGCTTCCTCGACGCCAAGGGCCGGCCCAGCGTCACCGAACGCGTCTTCGTGCTGCCGCCGGGCAGCCGCATCGGCCCGGTGACGCCGGCCGAGCGCCAGGCGCTGATCGCCGGGTCGCTGGTGGCCGGCGTCTACGAGAAGACCGTCGACCGCGAGTCGGCCTACGAACGGCTGAAGGGCCGCGCCACGACGGCCCCGGCCGCCACCGCCGGCCTGCCGCCGGGCGCCCAGGCACCGGCGGAAGGCGGCGGCCTGCTGGACGGGCTCAAGGACACGCTGTTCGGCAGCACCGGCCCGCGTGGCGGCAAGCGCGAAGGCCTGGCCGAAGCCGCGGCACGTTCGGCGATGCGCAGCATCGGCTCGGCCGTCGGCCGCGAGCTGATCCGCGGCGTGCTCGGTTCGCTGGTCGGCGGCAGCCGGCGGCGCTGAAGGCCGTGGCGGCTCAGCGCCGCCGCGGCGCCGGCAGGTCGCGCACCAGTCGGATCGGGTTGGCGAGGTTGATGTCGTCGCGGGCGGCGTAGCCGTCGCGGAAGTCGACGTAGGCGGCCACGCCGCCGTCGACGTCGCGGCTCCAGAGCTGCGCCTGCGGCGCGTTCGGGAAGAGCTTGAGGTCGGTCGCGGGGTTGACGCAGTCGGCGGCGACCAGGCTGCGCAGCTCGGCCAGCGTCGGCAGCCGCCAGTCGCGGTGCCCGCCCTGCCCGCCGCCGCGGTTGTAGGTGGTGACGAAATCCAGCGCCTGCAGCGCCGGGAACCGCTCGGCCTGGCCGCGCTCGCAGCGCGGGCCGGAGACGCCGACCACGCAGCGCTGCCACTGCAGCCGGCGCTGTGTGTCGACGATGCTGCCGTCGCTGCGCACGACGAGGCCCGAAGGCGCCGGCCGGCCGTCGCGGCAGAGCTGGCCGGCGGCCGCCGGGACGGCCGCCACCAGCAACGCCAGCAGGGCGAGGCGGCGAGTCGAGAAGCTGATCATCGGGAACCCGGTGGAAAAGACGAAAGGGCGCCCCGCGAGGGGCGCCCGGTGCGCCTCGGCGCGGCGTCAGCGGCCCAGCGCCGCCTTGCCGATGCCGAAGATGTCGGTGTTGTCGATGTAGCTGCCGTCGGCGTTGTGGCCGATGCGCGCCGCGAACTGGGCGTCGCGGCCGCGGGCGTACTGGTTCATCTTCTCGGCGTACTTGCCGCGTGCCCAGACACGCACCACCTCGTTGGTGTGGTTGTCGGACCACCAGCGCAGCTGCGGCAGCTGGCCGGCACCGGCGTTGGTGATCGGCTGGAACGCGGTGCTGTCCGAGGCCGTGCCCAGCGGCAGCGCGTTGCCGTGGTCGGTGGTGACGATCAGCAGCGTCTCGTTCCAGTTGCTGTTCTTCTCGACCCAGGCGTTGACCGCGGCGAGCGCGCGGTTGAAGTCGACCTGCTCCTCGATGATGCGGCCGGTCTGGTTGGCGTGCGCCGCCCAGTCGACGGCTCCACCCTCGACCATCAGGAACAGGCCCTTCTGGTTCTTGCCCAGCGCCGCCAGCGCGGCCTTGGTCATGGTCTCCAGCGTCGGCACGGTCGTGTTCAGCGCGACGCCGCTGGGCTGCGCGGCGTCGTTGCCCTTGACCGCGGCCTGGCGCGCCTGCTGCAGCGTCGAGGCCACGCGCGGGATGCCGAAGATCGGGCCGTCGTAGCTCAGCGTGCCGGCGGCGAGCTTCTCGAAGTCGGCCTTGTCGTCGATCAGCTTCCAGGCGGCGGTGGCGCCGGCGGGCTTGAGCGTGCCGGCCTTCAGGCGCTGCCACTCGGTGGCGGCGATGTAGGTGTTGGCGGCGCGGCAGGCGTTGGTGGCGCAGGTCGGGTCGATGTCGGCCCAGGCGCGGCCGTTGTCGTCGTACTCGGGGTGGCCGGCGCCCATCAGCACGTCCAGCGGCCCGGTCTCGAGCATCGACTTGGCGATCGCGTTGTAGGCGTTGCGCGAGGCGTTCTGGGCGCCGAACGCGGCCGGCGTCGCGTGGTTGAACGGCACCGAGGTGATGACGCCGGTGGCCTTGCCCTGCGCGCGCGCGATCTGGGTGATGTACTCGACCGGGTTGCCGAAGTTGTCGACGTTGATCGCGTTGTTGTAGGTCTTGTGGCCGCTGGCCAGCGCGGTGCCGGCGGCGGCCGAGTCGGTGACGTTCTGGCGCAGGTACTGGTAGCCGGCGATCGCGGTCGTGTAGTCGTTGCCGGTCGAGCCGCCGATCCAGCCCGCCGCCGTCACCAGCGTGGTGTCCCAGGCCTTGGCCGGGTCGTAGCTGAGCGTCGTCTCGGCGGTGTCGGTCTTGGTGGTGCTGGTCGTCAGCGGGAAGGTCGTCATGCCCAGGCGCACCGGCATCGCAGCGTAGGCCGGCAGGTCGTTGGCCTTGACGCCGGCCTGCCAGTTGGCGGCCATCTCCCAGGTGTTCCAGCTCGCCCCGTCGCTGATCATGACGATGACGTTCTTCGGCAACGCCGGGCCGTCGTCGTCGTCACCGCCGCCGCAGGCGGAAAGCGAGAACAGCGCGGCCGCCGCGAGCGCGAGGGTCGAGTACCGCTGAAGGCTCTTGTACATGGCTCCCAGGTTCCAGGTGTTGAAGAAACCTGGAACTTAGGGAGCTTGTGTGACGCGGCGTTTCACGCGCCGAGACGGTTCGATGACAGGCCGCGCGCAGGCGGCGCGGATCAGCCGCGCAGCGCCCCGGCCAGAAGCGCGTGGCCCTCGATCTCGACCAGCAGCTCGCGCCGGCAGACGTCGGCCTCGACGTAGACCGCGCCGCGCGCAGCCACCGAATCGGGACCGACGGCGGCCTCGAAAGCCGCCTTCACCACGGCGAGATCCTCGGGATGGCGCAGGTAGACGACGCAGTCCAGGTCGGCCGGCGACACCGCCGCCGCACCGCGGGCGCGCGCCTGCTCGCACAGCGCGTCCAGGTTGCGCAGCGTCTCGGCGAGCTGGGCCCGCACGTCGCCTTCGTGCACCGAACGTTCGCCGACGATGCTGGCCGTGCCGCTGACGAAGAAGGCCAGCCGGCCGTCGCCCGCGTCGGCCAGCGCGGCGCGCGAGAAGTTCGGGCTGCGCGGGCCGAAACGCTGCGAATAGCGGTACGGCGCCACCTGGCGCGGGTTGTCCAGCGGCCGCACCGCGCCGCGCGAGGCCAGGAAGCGGATCGCCAGCGTGCCTTCGTGCGGGCCCAGCGCGCAGGCCGCCGGCGCGCCTTCGAAGGCGTCGAAGCCGGCTTCGGAGAAGGCACGGAAGCGGCCGACGTTGAACTGGCGATAACGCTCCAGCCCGCCGCCGTCGTCGTTGATGCGCGGCAGGAAGTTCCAGACCTTGACCAGCGGCGGCCGGCCGCGTGCGTCCAGCACCTCGAACAGGTCGCGGTAGGCCTGCCACGAGGCGTCGGTCAGGTCGGCCACCGCGTCGGGCAGGTCCAGCCAGCCGTAGAGCCAGTGGCCGTCGTCGCGCCAGTGCACCGGGCCGAAGCGGCCGCTGTCGGGCGCGCCGGCGCTGAACAGGTCGACGACCGGCGCGGCCGGCGCCAGCAGCCGCGCCGCCAGGCCCGGG
>NZ_AEWG01000004.1 GCF_000190375.1 Rubrivivax benzoatilyticus JA2 = ATCC BAA-35 | reverse complement strand
CGGTCGGGGGCGGCGGCGATCTCGACGCAGGCGGCCAGGCGCGCGTCGGGCGTCTGGGCGACGGCGGCGGCACAGGCGCAGAGCAGCGGCACGGGCAGGAGGCGGACGGACATGGACGGTCAGGCGAGGTGTCGAGGCGGCGCAGCTTAAAGCCCGCGCGGCATGCCGGCGACGGCGCATGCAAGGCCGGGGCCATGGCCGCCGGCGCCGCGATCGTGCGTGCGGTGCGGGCGCCTCAGCCGGAGGCGGCCGGCCGCAGCGGCACGCGGGTCTCGAACTTCGAGCAGTGCATCGCGAAGGTGCTCTTGAAGTTGCGCACGTTGTGGTGCGACGCGAAGGCGGCGCGCGTGAACGCGTGGTACTCCTGCATCGACGCCGCGGTGACGACGAGCAGGAAGTCGAACTCGCCCGAGACCTCGTAACAGGCCTGCACCGCCGGCTCGGCCGCCATGCGCTGCTCGAACTGGCGCAGCAGCGCATCGTTCTGGCGGTCCAGCTCGACCGAGACGAAAGCCGTCAGCGGCCGGCCGACCCGCTGGCGGTCGACGATCGCCACCTGGCGCAGCAGCACGCCCGAGGCGCGCATCGCGGCGATGCGGCGCTGGCAGGTCGCCGGCGACGAGCCGACCCGGGCCGCCAGCGTGCGCATCGGCAGCGTGGCGTCGTCCTGCAGCAGGTCGAGCAGGCGCAGGTCGAGCGCGTCCAGCGCGACGGCAGCGGTGTTCGTCTCGTCAGGCAGCGGTTTCATGAGACGACGATAGCAGCGAGGCACGCTGAATCGAGCTTCTGTCCCGCCGCGGCGCCCCAACAATGACGGCCACCGCTGCCACCGCCGCACGCCGATGAACCATGCCTCACCCGCCCCCGACGCCGAAACCACCTGGCGCCGCTGGCGCCACGACTTCCACCGTTTCCCCGAGACCGGCTTCGACGAACACCGCAGCGCCGAGCGTGTCGCGCAGGTGCTCTCGCTGCTGGGCGTCGAGGTCGAACGCGGCATCGGCGGCACCGGCGTCGTCGGCACGCTGCGCCGTGGCCACGGGCCGGGCATCGTCGCGCTGCGCGCCGACATGGACGCGCTGGCGATCACCGAGCACGCGCCGGGCCGTGACTACGCGTCGCAACACGCCGGCCGCATGCACGCCTGCGGCCACGACGGCCACATGGCGATGCTGCTGGCGGCGGCGCAGCTGCTGGCCGAAGGCGGCGGCTTCGACGGCACGGTGCGTTTCGTCTTCCAGCCCGCCGAGGAGCACGGCCGCGGCGCCGCGGCGATGCTGGCCGACGGGCTGCTGGAGCGCTTTCCGTTCGACGAGATCTACGGCGTGCACAACATGCCGGGGCTGCCGGCGGGGCAGATCGCCACACGCGTCGGCGGCCTGATGGCCAGCGAGGACAACTTCGTCATCCGCGTGCACGGCCGCGGCGGCCACGCGGCGCGGCCGCATCAGCTGGTCGACCCGCTCGTCGTCGGCGCCGAGATCGTGCTGGCGCTGCAGACCGTCGTCGCACGATCGGTGGACCCGCAGCAGCCGGCGGTGCTGTCGTGCACCGAGTTCCACACCGACGGCATCCGCAACGCGGTGCCGTCCGAGGTGGTGATCAAAGGCGACACGCGCAGCTACGCGCCGGAGGTCCAGGCGCTGCTGGAGCGCCGCATCCGCGAGCTGGCCGACGGCATCGCACACGCCCACGGCGCGCGCTGCGAGGTCGAGTACACGCACGAGTTCGCGCCGACGATCAACCACGCCGCGCCGGTGGCCGCGGCGCTGGAAGCCGCGCGCCGCGTCGTCGCGGCCGCACAGATCGACGACGACACGCCGCCGGTGATGGCATCCGAGGACTTCGGCCGTTTCCTGCTGCACCGCCCCGGCGCTTTCGTCTTCCTCGGCAACGGCGCCGGCGCCGAGCCCGGCGCGACGCCGCTGCACAACGCCGGCTACGACTTCAACGACGCGCTGCTGCCCGTCGGCGCACGCTGGTTCGCCGAACTGGTGCGCCTGCGCCTGCCCGCCCACGCCTCCGAGACCCGCCCGTGATCGTCCACAACCCGCAGGCCACGCGCCGCCCTTACGACGCCGAACTCGCCGCCCTGCTGAACGCCGACCAGGCCCGCGCCGCCCGCGAAGCGCTGGCCCACTGGCCGCTGCTGGCGCGCCAGCCGACACCGCTGTGGTCCCTGCCCGGCCGCGCCACCGCGCTGGGCCTGGCCGCCGTCGACCTGAAGGACGAGAGCCGGCGTTCGCCGCTGGCCAGCTTCAAGGCGCTGGGTGCGCCGTATGCGCTGCTGCGCCTGGTGCAGCGCCGCTTCGACGGCACCGGGTGGAACGCCGCCGACCTGTTCGCCGGACGACACGCCGCCGCACTCGCCGGCTTCACCGTCATCGCCGCGACCGACGGCAACCACGGCCGTGCACTCGCCGCCGCGGCGCAGAGCCTGGGCTGCCGCTGCGTCATCGTGCTGCACGCCCAGGTGAGCCGCGAGCGTGAAGACGCGATCGCCGCCTTCGGCGCCGAGATCGTGCGCATCGCCGGCGACTACGACGATTCGGTCGTCGAAGCCGCGCGCCTGGCCGCGGCCAACGGCTGGGAGGTCGTCTCCGACACCTCGTACGAAGGTTACGAAGCCGTGCCGCGCGACGTGATGCAGGGCTACGCCGTCATCGCCGACGAGGTGCTGGAGCTGGTGGGCACGCCCTACACCCACGTCGTGCTGCAAGGCGGCGTCGGCGGGCTGGCCGCCGGGATCGTCAGCCGGCTGTGGCAAGCCGCCGGTGCGGCGCGGCCGCGGTTCATCGTCGTCGAACCCGAGCAGGCCGACTGCCTGCTGCAGAGCGCACTCGCCGGCCGTCCGACCCGCGCCAGCGGCAGCACCGACTCGCTGATGGCCGGGCTGGCTTGCGGCGAACCGTCGCCGCTGGCCTGGCGTTTCCTCGCGCCGGCGGTCGACACCTTCATGACCGTGCCCGACGAGGCCGCCGCGCAGGCGATGCGCGAGCTGGCCGACGGCGCGCACGGCGACCTGCCGCTGGTCGGCGGCGAGTCGGGTGTCGCCGGGCTGGCGGCGCTGCAGGCGCTGTGCGCCGACCCGGCGGTGCGTGAGCGGCTGGGGCTGGACCGCCACGCCCGTGTGCTGCTGATCAACAGCGAAGGTGCGACCGCGCCGGGTGTCTACGCCGGGCTCGTCGGCCGCGATGCGCACGAGGTGCTCGCCGCGCAGCAGGAACGTCTGGTGCGCGACGGCATCGCCGCCGACCGTCTCGTGGCGCGGCTGGCCGAACACGCCGAGATCGGCGCCACGCCCGACGGCGGCGTCTGCCGCCTGGCGCTGAGCGACGCCGACCGCGCCGGCCGCGACCGCCTCGTCGCCTGGATGCACGAGCTGGGGCTCACGGTGCAGGTCGACCGCATCGGCAACGTCTTCGGCACGCGCGCCGGCAGCGAACCCGGCGCGGCGCCGGTGATGACCGGCTCGCACCTCGACACGGTCGCCACCGGCGGGCGTTACGACGGCGTCTACGGCGTGATGGCGGCGCTGGAGGCCGTGCGCCGGCTCGACGAGCTCGCCGTCACGACGCGCCGGCCGATCGTCGTCGCCGCGTTCACCAACGAAGAAGGCGTGCGTTACCAGCCCGACATGATGGGTTCGCTGGTGCACGCCGGCGGCCTGGCGCTGCCCGACGCGCTGGACACCGTCGGCATCGACGGCACGCGCCTGGGCGACGAGCTGGTGCGCATCGGCTACGCCGGCGATCTGGCGGTCGGTGCCATCCGCCCGCACGCCTTCGTCGAGCTGCACATCGAACAAGGCCCGGTGCTGGAAGCCGAAGGCCTGGCCATCGGCGCCGTCGCCGATCTGCAGGGCATCTCCTGGCAGGAGATCACCGTCGAGGGCCAGTCCAACCACGCCGGCACGACGCCGATGCGGCTGCGCCGCGACGCCGGTGCCGCGGCGGCCGAGATCGTGGTCTTCGTGCGTGAGCTGGCGCTGCGTTTCGGCGAACCGCAGGTCGCCACCGTCGGCCGGCTGCGCCTGCACCCGGACCTGATCAACGTGATCCCGGCGCGTGCGACGCTGACGGTGGACCTGCGCCACACCGACGAAGCCAAGCTGCAGCAGGCCGAAGCCGAACTCGCGGCGTTTCTCGAACGCCTGGCGGCCGAACGCGGCCTGACGGTGAAGTCGCGCCGGCTGGCGCGTTTCGAGCCGGTGGTCTTCGACCAGCGCCTGGTGCGCACGATCGAAGCCGCCGCCGCAGCGCGCGGTTACGGCGTGCGCCGCATGACGTCCGGCGCCGGCCACGACGCGCAGATGATGGCGCGCATCGGCCCGGCGGCGATGATCTTCGTGCCCAGCGCCGGCGGCCTGAGCCACAACCCGCGTGAACACACGCCGGCCGAACAGCTCGCGCAGGGTGCGAACGTGCTGCTCGACGTGCTGCGGCGGCTGGCCGGCTGATGCCGGCCAGCGCGCGCGATCAGGCCGTCACGGCCTGGATCGCGGTCAGCGCGATCGTGTAGACGATGTCGTCGACGAGCGCGCCGCGCGACAGGTCGTTCACCGGCTTGCGCAGGCCCTGCAGCATCGGGCCGACCGAGACCACGCCGGCCGAGCGCTGCACCGCCTTGTAGGTCGTGTTGCCGGTGTTGAGGTCCGGGAACACGAACACGTTGGCGCGGCCGGCCACCGGCGAGTTCGGGGCCTTCTGGCGGCCCACGCTCTCCACCGAGGCGGCGTCGTACTGCATCGGGCCGTCGATGGCCAGCTGCGGGCGGCGCTCGCGCACGATGCGCGTCGCCTCGCGGACCTTGTCGACGTCGGCGCCGGTGCCCGAGGACCCCGTCGAGTACGAGATCATCGCCACACGCGGCTCGATGCCGAAGGCGGCGGCGCTGTCGGCCGACTGCATCGCGATCTCGGCCAGCTCCTCGGCGCTCGGATCGGGGTTGATCGCGCAGTCGCCGTAGACCAGCACCTGGTCGGGCATCAGCATGAAGAACACCGACGAGACGATCGACGAACCCGGCGCGGTCTTGATCAGCTGCAGCGCCGGGCGCACCGTGCTCGCCGTCGTGTGCACCGCACCCGAGACGAGGCCGTCGACGTCGCCGGTGGCCAGCATCATCGTGCCGAGCACGACGGTGTCCTCCAGCTGCATCGCCGCCTGGCCCGGGGTCAGGCCCTTGGACTTGCGCAGCTCGACCATCGGCGCGACGTAGCGCTCGCGCACCACGTCCGGGTCGAGGATCTCGACCGTGTCGGGCAGCTCGATGCCGTGCAGCGTGGCCGCAGCGCGCACCGCGTCGGGCGCGCCCAGCAGCACGCAGCGCGCGATGCCCTTGCGCGCGCAGATCGCGGCGGCGGCCAGCGTGCGCGGCTCGTCGCCCTCGGGCAGCACGATGCGCTTGTGCGCCGCACGCGCCTCGCGGATCAGCGCGTGGCGGAACATCGGCGGCGTCATCGTCGCCGAGCGCGGCACCGCCGCGGCCACGGCCAGCACCGAGACGTCGAGGTGGTCGGCGGCGTGCTCGACCAGGCGCTCCATGCGCTCCAGGTCGTCGGGGCGCACGCGCCGGTCGAGGCTGGCCAGGCGGGTGGCGGCCTCGAAGGTCTGCAGCTCGGTGCGCAGGATGTTCAGGCCGGCGCGGCGCGGCTCGAGGAAGCTCTTCAGCTCGGGCGCGAGCTGCTCGCCGCAGGTCAGCAGCACGCCGGCGATCGGCATGCCGGTGGCCTTGGCGAAGCTGGTGGTCAGCACGACGTCGGCGCGGTCGCCCGGCGTGACGACCAGCGTGCCCGGGCCCAGGCGCACGACCAGGTGCTCGGGGCTGCGCGCCGCGACGACGACGTTCTGCAGCCGCGCGCCGGCCAGGTCGCCGGCCTCGACGATCTCGAAGCCCAGCTCCTCGACGACGTCGGCCATGCGCGGCGCGGCCAGCGACGGCTCGTCGGGCACGACGCCGAGCACCGGCGCGGCGGTGTCGGGCACCTCGTCCAGCCCGGCCGGGGCGCGCGAGACGACGACGCCCATCGGCGCCGCGCCGTCGCGGCCGAAGCGGTGGGTGACGTCGGCGATGCGGTCGGCCAGCGTCGGGCCGCCGTCGACGCTGCCCGGCACCACCGGCACGATCTCGGCGCGCAGCGCCTTGGCGACGGCCAGGTCCAGGTCGGCGACGAGCGGGTGGCCGTCGTCCAGCGTCGCGCCTTCGACGACGACGACGTCGGCCGTCTCGGCCACGGCGTGCACCAGCGCGACGACGTCCTCGAGCAGGGTGTCGAGTTCGCCGGAGCGTGTCATCGCCTCGGCGGTGTCCATCGGCAGCGCGGCCGGCGTGTCCAGGCCGAACAGGCGGCGCGCGAAGCCGACCGAACGGTCCTCGCCGTCGCGGCCGACGCCGGGGTCGGCGATCGGCTTGACGAAGCCGGCGCGCACGCCGGCGGCCTGCAGCGCGCGCACGAAACCGAGCGCGACCGAGGACACGCCGACGCCCGGGGCGGTCGGCACGACATAGACCAGGCGGGTATGGCGGGGGCTCTGCATCACGCCACCTCCGCAGCCGAGGCCGACAGGCCGAAGGCGATGGCCGCCGTGTCGCGCGCGATCGTGCCCTCCTCGTCGGTGGGCACGACGATCGCCGCCGGCCGGTGCGAGCGGCTGATGACGGCGCAGGCGCCGCCGCGCGTGACGTCGTTGCGTTCGGGGTCGAGGTCCAGGCCGAAGATCGCCAGGCGCTCGAGCACCTTGGCGCGCACGTGGGCCGAGTTCTCGCCGATGCCGCCGGTGAAGACCAGCGCGTCCAGGCGCGGCAGCGACGCGGCCAGCGCGCCGACGGTGCGCGCGATGCGGTAGCAGAACACGTCCAGCGCGAGCTGCGCGCCCTCGTGGCCGGCGGCCGCGGCCTGCTCCAGCGTGCGGCAGTCGTTGGACAGCTCGGACAGGCCCAGCAGGCCGCTCTTCTTGTTGATCATCGTGTCGACGGCGTCGAGGTCGAGCCCGGCGCGGCGGGCGATGTACAGCAGCGCGCCGGCGTCGACGTCGCCGCAGCGCGTGCCCATGACGAGGCCCTCGACCGGCGTCAGCCCCATCGAGGTGTCGACGCTGCGGCCGTTGCGCACCGCGGTGGCCGAGGCGCCGTTGCCCAGGTGCAGCACGACGAGCGCGTTGTCGGTCGGGTCGAGCTCCAGGCGCTCGATGGCGCGCTGCGACACGCAGCGGTGCGAGGTGCCGTGGAAGCCGTAGCGGCGCACGCCGTAGTCGCGGCGGTACTGCTGCGGCAGCGCGTAGAGGTAGGCCTCGGGCGCCATCGTCTGGTGGAAGGCGGTGTCGAACACCGCCACCTGGCGCGCCGCCGGCAGCGCGGCCATCGCCGCGCGGATGCCGATCAGGTTGGCCGGGTTGTGCAGCGGCGCCAGCTCGGCGCAGGCCTCGATGTCGGCCAGCACTTCGGCGCTGACCTCGGCCGACTGCGTGAAACGTTCGCCGCCGTGCACGACGCGGTGGCCGACGGCGGCCACACGTTCGAGCAGGCCGCGAGCGGCCAGGAAGGCGAGCAGCGCGTCCAGCGCCTCGCGGTGGCCGCCGCCGGCCAGCGGCGTGACGGTGCGTTCGCCGTCGGCGTCGAAACGGATGCGCGCGTCAGGCGAGTCCAGGCACTCGGCCAGGCCGCCGAGCAGGGCTTCGGGTTCGCGCGGGTCGTAGAGCGCGAACTTCAGGGACGAGGAGCCGCAGTTCACGACCAGGGTGAGCGGCGAGGAGATGGGCATCGGAAGTCTTTCGGACAGGAACCAGCAGACCCGCCCCCGCGAAGGGGCGGAACTCGAATCGTGCTGATCGCCTGCTGGGAAGGGCGCCCATCTCGGGACTGACTCGCGGCATGACGACACTCCTGTCTGCCTGCGGGCGAACCGGGATCAAGTTGCGGGCCCACGTAAACCCGCATTCCGGCAGCCCCGATATATAACCTGTCCGAGGCCGGCGCGGAATGGGCGCCGGGGGTGGATACGTCAAGCGATGACGATTCAGGCGCACTCCGTGCGCCGCCGTTCAGGCCGGGCTGGCGAGCTTGAGCCCGACGATGCCGGCGACGATGAGCCCCAGGCTGGCCAGCCGCCCGGCGCTGGCCGGCTCGCCGAAGAGCACGATGCCCAGCAGCGCCGTGCCGACCGCGCCGACGCCGACCCAGACCGCGTAGGACGTGCCCACCGGCAGCGACTTCATCGCCACGCCCAGCAGCAGCACGCTGACCGTCATCGCCGCCAGCGTGAGCACGCTGGGCAGCGGCCGCGTGAAACCCTCGGTGTACTTCAGCCCGATGGCCCAGGCCACCTCGAACAGACCGGCAACGACGAGCAGAACCCACGCCATGCGACTCTCCTGAACAGAACAGAACAGAACGGAGGCCCCGGGCGGCGCCCGCGGCGAGGCGCCGATGATCCACCGGGAGGCGGCCGCGCGGGCCGCGGCTCGGCGGCCTCGTGGCGGCGCGTGAGGCGGCCGACAAGCCCGCGCACGAGACGTTCGTCGTCCTGCACCACCAGCCGGCCGTGCGCGTGCACCACCTCGTAGTTCCAGCTGGGCACCTGACGGTGCGCCTCGTGCTTGCCGGGATACCAGTTGGGTGAGATGCAAGCCTGGGCGCCGCGGAAGACGACCATCACCTCGCAGCCCGCGGCACGCTGCCACAGCGGGTTGGCGCGCGCCACGTGCGCCGTCAGCGTGCCGTGCGGGCCGGCAGCGGCGTCCAGCTCGAACGGCAGGTGGTCGGCGTCCAGCCCGCCGTCGCCGTGCATGACCAGCATGCCCAGCGGGTGCTCACGGATCACGCGCTGCAGCGCGGCGGGGTCACGGACGGTGAAGGGGGGGCGGGAGGTACATGGGGCGGCGCCTGGGCGGGAGGGGGCAAGGTGATGATGCCGTTGTGGCGAACGGCATGGGACTCGGCCCCCCGCATCACCGTGCCAGCCCCGCGTAGAGCTGCGGCAGCCGCTCGGGCAGGCGCTCGACGCGGTCCAGCACGAGGTAGTTGCGCTGGCCGAAGATGCGGGCGACGTACGGGTCGGCACGCGGGTCGAGCGTCAGGCAGAAGGGCCTGATGCCCTGGGCGACCAGGCCCTCGACCGCCTGCCTGGCGTCCAGGCGCAGGTAGAGCGGGTCGCGCACGTCGATGTCGGCCGGCTCGCCGTCGGTGACCACGAGCAGCAGCTTGCGCGTCGCGCGCACGCGCGCCAGCTGCTGCCCCGCGTGGCGCAGCGCCGCGCCCATGCGCGTCGACCAGCGGCCCTCCATGCCGGCCAGCCGCGCCTTGGCGAGATCGCCCCAGGGTTGCGCGAAGTCCTTGTAGCGCTGGTAGAAGACCTTGTGCCGCCCGTCGGAGCAGAAGCCGTGCAGCGCGAAGGCGTCGCCGACGGTGTCGATCGCCTCGCCGAGCAGCACGGTCGCCGCGCGGGTCAGCTCCAGCACCGTGTAGTCCTGGCCGGCGACCGGGTCGCGGGTCGACTCGGACAGGTCCAGCAGCACCAGCACGGCGATGTCGCGGGTCTTGCGCAGCGAACGGGTCATCACGCGCGGGTCGGGCGCCTTGCCCAGCCGCAGGTCGACCTGCGCCCGGATCGCCGCCTCCAGATCGATCGTGTCGCCGTCCTCCAGCTTGCGCACACGCTGCACGCCCTGCGGCTGCAGCGCCTCCAGCAGGTGCTTCAGGCGCCGGGTCAGCGGGCGGTGGGCCTCGATGATCCGCTCGACCACCGCGAGGTCTCCGAGCCGCGGACGCTTCTCGTGCACGGTGGTCCACAGCGGGCGGCTGAGCTGGAGCTGGTAGTCGAACTCGTCGTAGTGGCAGGGCTCGGCGACCGGCTCGCGGCCCTCGCGGGCGTTGTACGAGACGCCGTCGTCGTCGAAGAGCTCGCTGGCGCAAACCCAGACCTCCTGGGCGTCCTCGCCGGCGGTCTCGACCTCGACCTCGTTGACCATCTCCGAGACGCTGACGTAGCGGCGCCGCTGCGGCGCGTGCAGCGCGTCGGCGAAAGCCGGGGCGGCACGCGTCTCGTCGTCGGCCCACAGATAGCGGTTGTCGTCGCGGTACGGGACGGCCAGCGCGTCGCGGTGAGGCGAGAACGCCAGGCCGAGGCGCACGATCTCCGCCGCCAGCGCGAGACCGAGCTCGCGCGAGACGGCGTGGCTGTCCAGGGCGGCGGCGGCAAAACGCGTGCGGGTCCAGGCGACGAGGGCGTCGCCATCGCCGTCGGCCGCGTCGGGATCGAGCAGCGCCCGGGCGATGCGCCCGAGGCGATCGGCGACGCCGCCCCCCTGCGCGTCAGGGCGGTGGAACTGCCCCCACAGCGCCTTCAGCCGCGGGAACCGCCGGATCGCCAGCGCCTCGACACGCGCGTCCTCGATCAGGCCGACGCAGGCCCGCTGCAGCGCCGACCAGCCGTCGTCGTCGAGGCGCGCCGCCGTCGCCACGACGTGCGCCGCGCCGTGCGCCGCGGCCGCCCGGTACAGCTCCAGCCCGGGCACGCCGTGCCAGTCGTCGCAGGCGTCGGGCAGGTGCAGGAAGAAGTCGGCGATGAAGGGCCGCAGGCCTTCGCGCGTCTCGAAGTCGCCGGCACTCGGGCGGATGAGGAAGTCGCGCGCCCACAGCGCGCGCAGGTACATGCCCAGGCGCCGCTGCACGTCGACGAGCAGCGTGCCCTTGCGCTCCTTCTGCAGCACGGCCTGCGACTCCGCCGAGGCGAGGCTGAAGTAGCGCAGCTGTTCGGCGAAATCGCTGCGGTGCGCCTGCGCGCCCCACAGCGCCCAGCGGCGCAGCCCGCCCAGCGTGAGCACGCCCAGCAGCTCGTCGAGATGCCCGAGCATCGGGCGCAGGCCGCGCGGCGCCTGCGCGAGCAGGACGTCGAGCAGCTGCAGGTAGTCGCGGAACAGTTCGGCGTCGCCCAGGCGACGGGCCGCCGTCGGCGCGGTGGCGACGATCTGCTCGATGACCGCGCCCGAGGTCCGCGAGGCGAACAGCAGGCAGTGCTGGACGAACTCGGGCAGCAGATCCTCGCCGAGCTCGCGCGCTACCGCCGGCACGTCGGCCGTCCACGCGGCGACGACACCGCTGCCGCGGCCCACGCGCTGCAGCGCCAGCGCGCCCTTCAGCCAGTTGTCGAGCCCGCGCGGGCTGAGCGCCCGCCGCGCCTCGGGCCAGGCGGCGGCGACGAGCTGCCGTTCGTGGGCCGGCAGCTCGTCGAGCAGAGCCTGATGCTCCGCGAGATTGGACCCCATGTCGCGCCCCGTGCGTTCAGAAGAAGGTCGCCACGGCGGCGTCCAGCGCGTCGCGCATGTCGGGGTCGTCGGTGATCGGCCGCACCAGCGCGACGCGGCACGCGGCCACCGGCGCCACGCCGCGTGCGATCAGCTCGCCGGCATGGATCAGCATGCGCGTCGACAGGCCCTCGTCGAGGCCGTGGCCCTTCAGGTTGCGCGCCCGTTCGGCGATGGCGACGAGCTTGTCGGCGACGGCCGGCTCGATGCCCGCCTCGTGGGCCACGATCTCGGTCTCGACCGCGTGCGCCGGGTACTGGAAGTCCAGCGCCCCGAAGCGTTGCTTGGTCGACTGCTTCAGATCCTTCATCGCGCTCTGGTAGCCCGGGTTGTACGAGATCACCAGGTGGAAGTCGGGATGCGCGCGCAGCAGCTCGCCCTTCTTCTCGAGCGGCAGCGCGCGGCGCTTGTCGGTCAGCGGGTGGATCACCACCGTCGTGTCCTGGCGCGCCTCGACGACCTCGTCGAGGTAGCAGATCGCGCCGTGGCGCGCGGCCACGGCCAGCGGGCCGTCCTGCCAGCGCGTGCCGGCAGCGTCGAGGAGGTGGCGGCCGACGAGGTCGGAGGCCGTCATGTCCTCGTTGCACGCGACGGTGACCAGCGGCTTGCCCAGCCGCCACGCCATGTGCTCGACGAAGCGTGTCTTGCCGCAGCCGGTCGGGCCCTTGAGCATCAGCGGCATCCTGGCCGCGTAAGCGGTCTCGAACAGCAGGACTTCGTCGGCGACGGGGCGGTAATAGGGTTCGGCGGGAATGCGGTACTGCGCGAGGGTGTCGTTCATGCCAGTTCCTGTCGTGCCCCCGCCGTGCGGCCGGGCCGCCGCGGCGGGGCGGAGTTGCGGGGCTCAGACCGCGCGGCCGCGATAGATCACCATGTTGGCGCCCTGGCTCTGGCTGAAGTTGTCGTAGCCGATCAGGCGCACGTGGTTGCCGGGGTTGGCGCGGTGGCAGGCCTCGAGCTCGGCGAGCACGAGGTCGATGTCGGTCTCGCCGAACATCGGCAGCTTCCACATGTACCAGTAGCTGTGCATCGCGTGCTGCGGCTCGACGTGCTCGATGGCCGGGTTCCAGCCGTTCTGGACGATCCAGTCGATCTGCTTGCGGATCTGCTGCGGGCTCATCGGCGGCAGATAGGAGAAGGTGCCCATCTTGCGGCTGCCCGGATCGCTCAGGCGCGAGGCGTAGTCTTGTACGGTGCTCATGGTTCAGTCCTTTCGGGTGACGGGAAGGGGGCGGCTCAGCGGTGCTGGACGTCCAGCTTGTCGACGACGTCGAACTCGAAGCGGACCTCCTTCCAGGTTTCCATCGCGACCTTGAGCTCGGGGCTGGTGCGGGCGGCCTCGGTCAGGATGTCCTTGCCTTCCTTCTCCAGCGCGCGGCCCTCGTTGCGCGCCTGCACGCAGGCTTCGAGCGCGACCCGGTTGGCGCAGGCGCCGGCGGCGTTGCCCCAGGGGTGGCCCAGCGTGCCGCCGCCGAACTGCAGCACCGAGTCGTTGCCGAAGATCGTCACCAGCGCCGGCATGTGCCAGACGTGGATGCCGCCGGAGGCCACCGGGAACATGCCGGGCATCGGCCCCCAGTCCTGGTCGAAGAAGATGCCGCGCGAGCGGTCGGCCTTGATGTGGCGCTCGCGCATCAGCTTGACCCAGCCGAGCGTCGCCTCGCGGTCGCCTTCGAGCTTGCCGACGACGGTGCCGGAGTGCAGGTGGTCGCCGCCCATCAGGCGCAGCAGCTTGGCCAGCACGCGGAAGTTGATGCCGTGCACGGGGTTGCGGTCGATGACGCCGTGCAGCGCGCGGTGCACGTGCAGCAGCATGCCGTGACGCCGGCACCACTTGGACAGGCTCTGGTGCGCCGCCCAGCCGGTGGTGAGGAAGTCGTTCATGATGATCGGCGAACCGAGTTCCTTGGCGAACTCGGCGCGTTCCATCATTTCCTCGGTGGTGCCGGCGGTGACGTTCAGGTAATGGCCTTTGCGCTCACCCGTTTCTTGTTGAGCTTTGTCAATGGCCTCCTGCACAAAGGAGAATCGATCGCGCCAGCGCATGAACGGCTGCGAATTGACGTTCTCGTCGTCCTTGGTGAAATCGAGACCGCCGCGCAGGCATTCGTAAACGGCGCGGCCATAGTTCTTCGCCGACAGGCCGAGCTTGGGCTTGATCGTGCAGCCCAGCAGCGGCCGGCCGTACTTGTCCATCTTGTCGCGCTCGACCTGGATGCCGTGCGGCGGCCCCGGGCAGGTGGTGACGAACCACAGCGGGAAGCGCACGTCCTCCAGCCGCAGCGAGCGCACCGCCTTGAAGCCGAAGACGTTGCCGCACAGCGAGGTGAACACGTTGACGACAGAACTCTCCTCGAAGAGGTCCATCGGGTAGGCGATGAAGGCGTAGAAGGCCTCGTCGTGGCCCGGCACGTCCTCGATCGCGTAGGCGCGGCCCTTGTAGTACTCCAGGTCGGTCAGCAGGTCGGTCCAGACCGTGGTCCAGGTGGCGGTGGACGACTCGGCGGCGACGGCCGCGGCGGCCTCCTCGCGCGAGACGCCGGGCTGGGGCACGACCTTGAAGACGGCGAGGAAGTCGGAATCCTTTACCGGGTAATCCGGCTGCCAGTACATCGTGCGGTACTCTTTGACGCCGGCGTCGTATTTCTTGGCTGCCATGCGGCTCTCCAGGACGGGGGTTGTGGGTGGCACCCGAAGCGTTCGGGGTGGCCGCACTATGGCGAGCGTCGCGAATTAGCAGAACTGGATAATTTTTAGCCTCGCTATAGCGGTTTGTTTATTCTTCGGCCATGCGCTTCAGCCTCCGCCAGATGCAGATCTTCGACGCCGTCGGGCGCCGTCTGAGTTACACCCGCGCGGCCGAGGAACTGCACCTGACGCAGCCCGCGGTGTTCGCCCAGGTGCGGCAGTTGGAGGAGGCGGTGGGGCTGCCGCTGCTGGAGCGTGTCGGCAAGCGGCTGCACCTCACCGCGGCCGGCGAGGAGGTGCTGGCGGCCAGCCGCGAGACGCTGGACGCGGTGGAGCGGCTGGAGATGCGCCTGGCCGACATGCAGGGCCTCAAGCGCGGCCGGCTGCGCATCGCGATGGTGACCACCGCCAAGTACCTGGTCCCGCGCCTGCTGGGCGAGTTCTGCAGCCGCCATCCGGGCATCGAGGCGTCGCTGACCGTGACCAACCGCGAGAAGCTGCTGGCGCGGCTGGCCGCCAACGAGGACGACCTCGTCATCCTCGGCAAGCCGCCGTCGGAGCTGGACGTGGTGGCCACGCCGATCGCCGACAACCCGCTGGTCGTGCTGGCCCGCCACGACCACCCGCTGGCCGGCCGCAATGCCATCCCGCCCGAGCGCATCGCCGCCGAACCCTTCGTGCTGCGCGAGCCCGGCTCCGGCACGCGGCTGGCCGCCGAAGACTTCTTCGCCGCACGCGGCTGCCGGCTCAAGGTGCGCATGGAGTTGGGCAGCAACGAGGCGATCAAGCAGGCCATCGTCGGCGGGCTCGGGATCTCGGTGCTGTCACGCCACACGCTGGCGCTGGAGGGCGATGCCGGCCCGCTGCGGCCGCTCGACGTGGCGGGCTTCCCGCTGATGCGCCAGTGGCACGTCGCCTACCCCGCCGGCAAACACCTGTCCGCCGTGGCCTCGGCCTTCATTGCGCACCTGCTCGCCAACCGCAGCGGGACGGCGGCGCCGGCGCCGCAGGTGGCAGCGGTGGTGACGGGGCCGGTGCCTGCGGCAGCGCCAGCGAAGATGGTCTGCGTCGACGACGGGGGGTGAGCGCGGGGCGGCGGATTTGCAGCGATTACGGCTTGTCCTCAGTGGGAGCCGAACTCAGGGCGCTGAAGACGCTACAACGTTTGAATTGAAGGCAGTTCTTGATAGGTCAACAAAGACAGAGGGTCACACTGCTGCCGCACAAGCCTGCCAGGCAGTCGGTTGCGATCGCCGTAGCTTGATGAACGCTGGCTCGTTGCGCCCAGCCCAGTGGAAGCACCACGGCAAGAGGCCGTGGTCATCGGCTTCCTGCAGGTCGGCCAGCAACTTTCCGCGAGGAAACTGAGGCGCGTTGAGCGCGCGCTCAATCACCTCCACAAGCCGCTTGAAGGTCAGCCGGTAGCCAGCGGCCAGTGCTTCCCGCTTGTCCAATTCCAGCGCTTCAACTGTCTTAACCCCTTTGGTACTTGGGCCGTGCCGCGTGGCGTCAAACCGGGCCATCAGGTTTCCAGTATCCACGTCAAAGTCCAGGTGCAGCCATGGGTCTTCGGCGCACGGATTCACCAGCAAAGGGCGGCCATTGCGGGAAAGAGGAAAACGGCTTCCCTTGATGCGTCCGCATTCGGTGCAGCACAGCAGCCAGTTGTCCCATTTGAAAGCACGCTGGGGGTAGCGAGCTTTAGGCCAGAAGTGATCGATATCGGTACCGTGCGCGTCCAGGCAATACATGCAGCGCTGGCGCGGACCCATGGCACCTTGCAGCAGCCCCAAAGCAGACTCGCCAATTACTTTGGTCTGCCTGGCGCGCTTCCAGATGCCTTCGATGTCGAGTTGTCCCCTCAGGTGAGCCACCGTGACGGCGGCCTCTTTCTTGGTCAGATACGTCTGGATGGACGTAGATGCTGCCGGGCGTTGAACCTTGCGCATGGCCGGGTCAGTTCTCCGCCTCGGGCTGCACAAATAACTTCAGTTGAGAGAACTGGCTCTTTTCGGTCGGGGTGAAGTTGACGCCCGCATTGAGCTTAGCCTTGAGCGCACTGTACCTGGCGCGAGCCTCTACCGCCCGCGGTGAACGTGTGTTTTGCAGACCGAAGGCGCGGGACAGCAGGATGGTGTCCGGCCGTGCGGAAATGATGAGCTGATGCTCTGCCTCACTCAACGCCCGGGCTGGCTCTTGGCTGCCGGGCTCAGGCAGAACAAACAGACCATTAGGGTCAGCAGCCTGGCAAATAATGGGGCTGTGCGTGGTCACCAGGAACTGAATGCGAGGAAAGTGCTGCTTCAGCCAGAAACCGATCTTCTGCTGCCACTCGGGGTGCAAATGCGCGTCGATCTCGTCGATCATCACCACGCCACTGCGCACCACCGTCAGCCGTCCATGCTCATCGCGCTCAGTTAGTCCCTCGAAGCCATACGCCTTGACCAAATGACGCAGGATATCGATCAACAGTGCGAGGGCAGCGCGATAGCCATCGCTCATGTCGGGCCAGGCCAAGCGCAAACCATTGCGATCCTTGAGCCACAGGCCATCAGAGTCCACTGTGTCTACGGTGATCTGATTGGGCATCAGTTCGTCGCGGAGTACGCCCAGAATGAGGTCCAGCAAACGGGTTTCGGCTTCGCGCTTCTCCAGCTTCTTGTGGCTGAGGTCGCGCAGCCATTTGTCCACGGCCAGCAATGAGGCGGCTTCCTGGAACATGGTGACATACCGCTCGGTGATGGGTGCCACCATCAGCTCTGTTGCTTCAGAGGACGCCCCGAACACGCGGCGGAAAGGACCGTAGCCACAGGAGAACCAGCCTGAAGCTTGCCCTGACCAGGGGCCACGCGCTGCGGCGGCTGCCTTCTTGGCCTTGGCTTGGCCATCATCCAGCACGACCCGTCCCGCGTGCTCATTGAGAGTCAGAACGGCATCGAAAGCCTTGTAGGACGTTCGACCGCCACTCATGTACTCGTCAATGCCCTGCTCGGGCTGCAGGGTCAGAGTGATGTCGCCTTCTGTGAAGCCGTCGCGCACCCAACGCTGCAGGTTGGGTTGCAAAGAGCGAGCGACCTCCCGCCCCACCAGCCCCAACGCAATGGCCTTCAGCAAGGTACTCTTGCCGGCGCCGTTGTCACCCGTGAACACTGTCCAGCCCGCGTGGCTGCCGCCAGGACGTACAAGGTTGAATGACAGTTTCTCGAAGCCCTTGACGTTGCGCAGTTGGATCCTGTCGATGTACATGCGGTGAACCTTTGCAGGCAACGGAGCAATGGGGCGATTCAGAGGGGGCCACCAACCGCTTCTCCCTGGCGGTCGGCACGGCTGAAGCTCGATTCTCGCTCAGGCGCTTGAGCAGTTCGGTGCAGTAACCTGTGAATGTCTGCTGCCCGTTGCAGCGGGCTCTCCGACACAGTCACAGTCGCGCGAGCACGCCGGATCAATCTGAAGCCGTCATCCCCCACCAACCGTCCCCTCCGGCCGCCCCTCCGCCTTCCCCCATAATCCCCCCCATGCCCGCCCGCCTCCCGCACTCCCTACGCCTATGCCTGACGCTGGGCCGGGATCCGCACGTGCGCGCGGCTGACACGACCCCGTTCGCGGGTCGCTAGACACTCCCCCAGATCCCGGCCTCGAAGCGGCGCCTGCCAGGGCACCGCAGGGGAGCGACGTGCCGTTCGCCGGCATCCGCAGCACGTTCCCCCCGCCCTGTCGTCCGTAGACCCGCGTCCGCACGCCGCCCGCTCGAGGGCCGCGCGGCGCACCGCTTCGAGGCCCCGATGCTGCAAGCCCCCGAGACCAAGTACCGCCCCTATCCCGCCCCCGTGATGGACAGCCGCCGCTGGCCGTCGCAGACGCTCGTCCAGGCGCCCGTCTGGCTGTCCACCGACCTGCGCGACGGCAACCAGGCGCTGTTCGAGCCGATGAACGCCGAGCGCAAGCTGCGCCTGTTCGAGCTGCTCGTCGGCGTCGGCTTCAAGGAGATCGAGGTCGGCTTCCCGGCCGCGTCGGCCACCGACCATGCCTTCGTGCGCCGCCTGATCGACGAGCAGCGCCTGCCCGCCGACGTGACGCCGATGGTGATGACCCAGGCGCGTGAAGACCTGCTGGTGCGCACCGTCGAGTCGCTGCGCGGCGCGCGCCGCGCCATCGTGCACCTCTACAACGCCACCGCGCCGCTGTGGCGCCGCGTCGTCTTCGGCATGGGCGTGGACGAGGTGCTGGCCTTCGTCGACCGCCACGTGCGCCTGCTGCGCACGCTGACCGACGCCGCGCCCGAGACCGAATGGGTGCTGCAGTACTCGCCCGAGACCTTCTGCATGACCGAGCCCGAGGTGTCGCTCGCCGCCTGCAGCGCGGCGCTGGAAGCCTGGGACGCCGGCCCCGGCCGCCCGGTGATCCTGAACCTGCCGACGACGGTGGAGGTCGCCACGCCCAACGTCTTCGCCGACCAGATCGAGTGGATGCACCGGCGCCTGCCGCGCCGCCAGCACGTCGTGCTGTCGATCCACCCGCACAACGACCGCGGCACCGGCGTGGCCTGCGCCGAACTGGCGCTGCTGGCCGGCGCGCAGCGGGTCGAAGGCACGCTGTTCGGCAACGGCGAGCGCAGCGGCAACGTCGATCTGGTGACGCTGGCGCTCAACCTCTACGCGCTGGGCGTGGCGCCGGGGCTGGACTTCTCGGACATCGGCCACGTCGCGCGCGAAGTCGAGGCCTGCACCGGCCTGCCGCTGCACCCGCGCCACCCGTACGCCGGCGACCTCGTCTTCACGGCCTTCTCGGGCTCGCACCAGGACGCCATCCGCAAGGGCATGGCGGCGCAGGAGCCGGGCGGCCTTTGGCAGGTGCCCTACCTGCCGGTGGACCCGCAGGACCTGGGCCGCACCTACGACGGCCTGATCCGCGTGAACAGCCAGTCGGGCAAGGGCGGCATCGCCTGGCTGATGGAGCGCCACCACGGCCTGGCGATGCCGCGCCGGCTGCAGGTGGAGTTCAGCAGCGTCGTGCAGGCGCACGCCGACGCCGCCGAAGCCGAGGTCGACGCCGACACGCTGTGGCAGCTGTTCGACGCCGCCTACCTGGCGCCGACGGCCGCCGGCGGCGCGCTGGGCTGGCAAGGCCACGCGCTGGCGGCGGTGCCGGGCGGCGTCGAGATCAGCCTGGACGTCACCGGCGCCGACGGCAGCGCGCGCCACCTCGTCGGCCGCGGCGCCGGCCCGGTGGACGCGGCGGCGCAGGCGCTGCGCAGCGCCTTCGGCATCGCGCTGGAGATCGTGCACTTCGAGGAGCGTTCGATCGGCGGCGGTTCCGACGCCGCCGCCTGGGCGCTGGTCGAGGCCACCGCGCCGGGCGTGGCCGGCACACGTTTCGGCGCCGGGCGCCACGCCGACATCGCCACCGCCGGCGTGCTGGCCGTGCTCAGCGCGGCGGCGCGGCTGGGGGCGGCGGGCTGAACAGGCCCAGAGCTCCCGCGTCGCCTTCCACGACGTCACGCGGCGCGCCCTCACCCCGCGCCCGCGTGCACACCCCGGTCACGAGCCGGGGCGTGAGCCGGCCCGCCGCGCCTGCCATCCGCAGGCGCCGGCGCGGGCCGGTCGCGGCCGAACCCGGCGCCAGGCCACCCGCGTGGCCTGGCGCCAGGGCCGGCCAACCCCGGAGCGGCCCAGGGCACAAGGCCGCCACCGCCAGAATCGGCCATGGACTCCGTTTCGCAACTGGCGCTGGGCGCCGCCGTCAGCGTGGCGGTGATGGGCCGGCGCACCGCGGTCTGGAAGGCCGCGGCATGGGGCGCGGTGGCCGGCACGCTGCCCGACCTGGACGTGCTGGTCGACCACGGCGACGCCATCCGCAACATGGTGCTGCACCGTGGCGCCACGCACTCGCTGTTCTGGCTGACGCTGCTGTCGCTGCCGCTGGCCGCCGCCGTGGCGCGGCTGCACGGCGAGGGCGCGCTGTGGCGGCGCTGGTGGCTGGCGCTGTGGCTGGCGCTCGTCACCCACCCGCTGCTGGACACGATGACGGTCTACGGCACGCGGCTGGCGCTGCCGTTCAGTGACTGGCCGTACGCCGTCGGCAGCATCTTCATCATCGACCCGCTGTTCACGCTGCCGCTCCTGGCCGGCGCCGGCTGGGCGCTGGCGTCGCGCGGCAGCGCCCGCGGGCTGCGCGCCAACGCCGCCGGGCTGCTGCTGGGCTGCGCCTACCTGGGCTGGAGCGCGGTGGCGCAGGCCCAGGTAGAGCGCGTGGCGCGTGCCTCGCTGGCGGCGCAGGGCATCACCGCCGGGCAGGTGCTGGTCACGCCGACGGCCTTCAACACCGTGCTCTGGCGCGTCGTCGCGATCGACGGGGCGCACTACCACGAGGGCTTCTACTCGCTGCTCGACGAGACGCCGACGATGCGTTTCGACCGCTTCGACCGCGGCACCGCGCTCGCCCCGGCGCTGCAGGACATCGCCGGCGTGCGCCTCGTCGCCGCGTTCAGCAAGGGCTTCTACAAGCTGCACGCCGACGGCGACGAGCTCTTCGTCACCGACCTGCGCATGGGCCAGGAGCCGGCCTACGTGTTCACGTTCGCCGTCGCCGAACGGCACAGCCCGGTTCGGCCGCTGGCCACGCCCGAGCAGCGCAGCGCCCGCCTCGACGTGCGCCTGGGCCTGGCCTGGCTGTGGCGGCGCGCGCTGGGCGAGGAACTGCCGCCGCCGCGCTAGGGAGCGCCTTCGCCGTTGATCACCTCGTAGTTCAGCAGCAGCCACGAGTGCTGCAGCCGGCGCACCTCGTCGAGCACCAGGGCCTTCACCTGGCGCAGTTCGGCGGCGTCGCGCAGCGGCGCGCCGTCGACCAGCGTCGGCGTCGTCGCGCCGCCCACCAGCGCCGGGGCCAGCACCAGCGACACGCGGTCGACCAGGCCCTGGCGCAGCAGCAGCGCGTTCAGCGTGCCGCCGGTCTGGATCGTCAGGCGCTCGACGCCGTGCAGCGCCTTCAGCGTGCGCAGCAGCTCGCCGAAGTCGATGCGGCCGTCGAACGGCAGGATCTCCAGCCCTTCGGCGCCCTGGCGGGCAAACACCGGGTGTGCGGGGTTGGCGGTCGCCAGAAACAGCCGGCGGCAGCGTCCGAGCAGGTGGTCGATGCCGGCCAGCGTCAGATGGTGGTCGTCGGCGATGACGAAGCTGACCGGCAGCCGCACGGTCGCCGGCCCGGCCACGTTGACGCCGATCTTGGCCATCACGCGGCCGCTGTTCAGCGCGAACAGGTCGGTGCAGCGCTCCAGCTCGTAGTACTGCGCCAGGCCCTCGCCGACGCCGGGCAGCGCCGGCAGGTCGCGGTCGAAGTCGCGCGTGTCGACGTCGCCGGTGGAGATCTTGCCGTCCACCGAGGACAGCATGAAGAGAGTCGTGACGGGGCGGGACATGGTCGCGGGCGGGTGGCGTGGGGCGGCGATTGTCGGCCCAGCGCGCACGCCTTCAGCCCGGTGCGCCGCGTTCGCACAGCGCCTTCAGCCTCTGCAGCGCTTTCGGCCAGGCGGCGGCCAGGTAGGCCTCGTAGGCCGGGGTGACGTCCTGTTCCACCTCGACGCGCGTGCCCTCGGGCGTGGGCACGAAGCGGTAGTTCTCGAGTGCGCCGGCCCAGGCTTCGGCGGCGTCGCCGCTGGTGTCCTCCTCGCCGTTGGACAGCACGCCGAGGTGGCGCAGCGAGGTGTAATCGCCGGGCCGGTGCCCGGCGATCTCGGACAGCATGCCGTCGCCGCCGGGCGCCAGGAAGCGGATGCGCTCGCCGGCCAGCCAGCGGCCCTCGTAATGCGAGCCTTCGCAGAAGGCCGTGGTCCAGTCGCGGTAGTCCTCGGGGTCCAGCATGCGCTGGCAGACCAGCGCCGGCGGCGCGGCGATGTCGACGGCGAAGAACAGGCGCTTGAAGTCGGGCATGGGGGCCCCTGGCGGGCAGCGGCGGCGCGCGGGGCTGCAATCGGCGAGCCCGCGTGCTTCAGCCGGGCGCCGGCGCCTCGTCCAGCCAGCGCCGCAAGGCATCGAACAGGCGCTGGGGCTCCACCGGCTTGGACAGGTGGTCGTTCATGCCGGCGTCCAGGCAGGCCGCGCGGTCCTCGGCGAAGGCGTTGGCGGTCATCGCGACGATGGGGACGGCGCTGCCCAGGTGCTCGCGGATCTGGCGCGTGGCGGCCAGCCCGTCCAGCCCCGGCATCTGCACGTCCATCAGGATCAGCGCGTAGGGCGAGCGCAGCGCCATCTCCAGCGCCTGGCGGCCGTTGTCGGCGGTGTCGACCCGCAGCCCCACCGCTTCGAGCAGGTCGACCACCACCTCCTGGTTGATCGGGTTGTCTTCGGCCAGCAGGATGCGCCGGCCAAGATGGTCCGCGCGCAGAGGCCACGGGTCCTGCAGCGGCGGCGGCAGCGGCTGCGTGCCCTCGGGCGGCGGCAATCCGAACTCGGCGCTGACCCAGAACGTGCTGCCTTCACCCAGGCGGCTGTCGACGCCGGCCTCGCCGCCCATCAGCGTGGCGAAGCGGCGTGTCAGCGCCAGGCCCAGGCCGGTGCCGCCGTGGCGGCGCGTCGCCGAGTTGTCGCCCTGATCGAAGGCCTCGAACAGCCGCCCGAGCTGGTCCGGGGCGATGCCCGGCCCGCTGTCCTGCACCTCGAAACGCGCCAGCAGCCGGTGTTCGTCTCGCCACAGCTCGCGGCCGTGCAGACGCACGCCGCCGCGGTCGGTGAAGCGCACGGCGTTGGCCAGCAGGTTGATCAGCACCTGGGCCAGCCGTGTCGGGTCGCCGATCAGGCGCTCGGGCAGCGGCGTGGTGTCGACATCCAGCTCCAGCCCCTTCTCCGCCGCCTTGGTACGCACCATCGACAGCGAACGCTCCAGCACTTCGTCGAGGCGGAACTCCTCGCGCTCCAGGCTCAACTTGCCGGCCTCGATCTTGGACAGGTCGAGGATGTCGCTGACGACCTGCAGCAGATGCCGCGCGGCGCCGTCGACCTTGGCCAGGCGGCTGCGCTGCTGGTCGTCGGTGGCGTCGCGCGCCAGCAGGTGCGTCAGGCCGATGATGGCGTTCATCGGCGTGCGGATCTCGTGGCTCATGTTGGCCAGGAAGGCGCTCTTGGCGCGCGTGGCGGCATCGGCTTCGGCTGCGCGCTGCACCAGCTGCACGTTGAGTCGTTCGAGCTCGATCTCTGCGCGCTTGACGTCGGAGATGTCGGCGACGATGACGTTGAAGCCGCGCACCCGTCCATCGACGCGGTCGGGGATGTACGACGCGAGCGTGTAGCCGGTGCTGCCGTCGGCTCGCGTCATCGTGCGCTGGAAGCGCTGTTCCTCGCCGGCCAAGGCGCCGCGGATGTGGCGCTCGTTGGCGCGGAACAGCTCCTCGCCCAGCAGGTCCTGCATCCGCATGCCCAGCACTTGCCGCGGCGTGCGGCCGAACCACTCCAGGTAGGCGATGTTGGCAAAGCGGCAGCGCAGGTCCGCGTCCCAGTAGCCGACCATGCCCGGCAGGGCGTCGGCGATGGCGCGCATAAAACGTTCGTGCTCGGACAGCGTGTCGCGTTCTTCGGCCAGTTGGCGCAGGCGCTCGTGCGTGTCGTCGGGCACAGGGACTGGCGCCGGCGCTGCGGGCCGCGGCCGGAACGCGGCCAGCGCGCAGATCAGCAGCGCCTCCAGCACGAACACGCCCCAGGCCTGCGCGCCGGCGCCGGGTGCAGCGTAGACCGCCCCAGCGGCACCGAGCGCGGCCGCCACCAGCCCCGGCCCGATGCCGCCGGCCCATACGGAGGCGATGACGGGCAGCAGCAGAGGCAGGAACAGCGTGTCGGCGGGGGCCGCCGACTGGCGCCAGACGAGCAGCACGGCCGGCGACGACGACAGCGCGAGCAGATAGGGCCAGAGGCGCGGCCCGCGAGGCGTAGCCGGCTCGCGCTCAGGCATGCGCACGCGGATGCGCCGGGGCGGGAGAACGAACGGCAGCTGGGGTCACGGCGCGCTCCGGTCACTCGGGCCAGGCCTGGCACCCGCAGGCGAGCGGCCTGCGGGATGGGCTGCGCATTATTCGGCGGCCGCCCCGCCCTCGGGTGCGGGAATGCCCGCGACGTCCCGAATGCGAAGGACAGAGCGCGGAACAGTCCACGCTCCGGCCGCCGCCCCGGAACTCAGAGCTTGGTGCCGCCACTGGCGTCGACGACCTGGCCCGTCGTCCAGGCACCGTCCGGCCCGGCCAGGAAGGCGACGACGCCGGCCACCTGCGCCGGCTGGCCGATGCCCGGCAGCGCCTGCACCTGGGCCAGCGTCTCCTGGCCGCCCGGGGCGTGGATCCAGGTGCTCATGCGCGTGTCGATCGCGCCCGGCGCGACGACGTTGGCGGTGATGCGGCGCGGGCCCAGTTCGGCCGCCAGCTGCAGCGTCAGCACGTCGACGAAACCCTTGGTGGCGGCGTAGGCCGTGATGCCGGGGAAGGCGGTGCGTGACACCGCGCTGCCGATGTTGATGACGCGGCCGCCGTCGGGCATCAGCGGCAGCACGCCCTGGGTGACGAAGAACAGGCTGCGCACGTTGACGGCGAGGAGCTTGTCGAAGACCTCGGGCGTGGTCTCGGCCAGCGTCGCGAACGGCGCGACGCCGGCGTTGTTGACGAGGATGTCGACACGCGGCAGCGGCAGCGCCTTCAGGCCGTCGACCAGATGCCGGGCGCCGTCGGCAGCCGCCAGGTCGGCCTGCAGCAGGTGCACGCGGTGGCCGCCGTCGTGCAGCGCCGCGGCCACGGCCTCGGCTTCGGCACGGCCGCTGCCGTAGTGCAGCACCAGCTCGGCGCCGTCGGCGGCCAGCCGCCGTGCGATCGCTTCGCCGATGCCACGCGAGGCGCCGGTGACCAGCGCGATCTTTCCGTCCAGGGGCTTGTTCATCACGATCTCCAACTTGACCATTTGGTCAATAAAGGGTGAAAGAAATGCCGCTCGCGCGGCCGGGCGGGCACAGGGCGGATCAGGCCCTGTCGAGAACTCCGAGGGTCAGCGCCGCCAGCCGCTCCATCTGCTGGCGGCTGCGGCCGGCGCGGGCGGCGACCCGCAGCCCGCTGACGAGTGCGGCCAGCAGTTCGGCCAGGTCGGCCGACGGCGCTTGGTTGGCGACCGAACCGTCGCGCTGGCCGCGTTCGACGCTGGCGCGCAGCAGTTCGTGCGTGGCCTGCCAGCGGCTGGTCAGCGCCCAGGCCAGCGGTGCCTCGTCCAGGCCCTCGACGAGGCCGGTGGTGACGATGCAGCTCTTGCGCCCGGGGTCGGGACTGGCGCAGTCGTCCAGCATCGCGGCGAAGAAGGCCTGCAGCGCGGCGCGGCCGTCGCTCGCGCCCTGCATCGCGGCGGCGACGTGTGCCGCACGCCGCGTCGCGCAGTCGATGGCCTGCAGATACATCGCCTGCTTGTCGCCGAAGGCGTTGTACAGGCTCTGCTTGCCCAGGCCGGTGGCCTGCTGCAGCAGCGCGAGGCTGGTGCCGGTGTAGCCGTGGGCGGCGAAGACGTCGGTCAGACGCTCCAGCACCTCGGCTTCGGAGAAACAGCGTTCGCGCGGCATGGGACGCAGCCTACACTGTTTTTGACCAATCGGTCAAACCTCGCGCTGACGGACGCGCAGCCGGAGGGCTGCGCGCCGCCGTCACTCCGGCTGGAACCCGGCGCTGCGCAGCAGTTCGGCACCCTGCGCGACGTCGCGCGCGACGAAGCCCTTGAACTGCTCGGCGCTCTCGGTGACCGGCGTGATGCCCAGCTTGGCCCAGGCGCCGCTGCGCGCGAGTTCGGTGGTGGCGGCGTTGATCGCGGTGTTCAAGGTCGCCACGCGGGCCGGTGGCGTGGCGGCCGGTGCCCAGACGCCGTACCAGGAGGCATAGGCAAACTCGGGCAGCCCGCTCTCCTTGAAGGTCGGCACCTCGGGCGCCAGCGCGCTGCGCCGTGCCGCGGTGATCGCGATCGGCTTCACCTTGCCCGACCTGGCCAGCGGCAGCAGCGAGATCATCGAGTCCAACACCAGGTCGGTGTGGCCGCCGGCGACGTCCATCAGCGCCGGCTGCGTGCCCTTGTAGGGCACGTAGGCGAGCTCGAGCCGCGCGTCGCGCGCCATCAGCAGCGTCGCCAGGTGGCTGGGCGCGCCGGCCGCCGGGATGCCGGCCGACCATTTGCCGGGCTGCTGGCGGATCGTGCCGAGGACCTCGGCCAGCCGGGTCTGTGTCCGGTTGGGGGCCAGCACCAGCATCAGCGGCGCCTCGCCGACACGCGCCACCGGCGCGAAGTCGGTCTGCGGGTCGTAGGGCGCGTTCTTCAGCACCTGCTTGGCGAGCACGTGCGTGGCCGCCGAGAACAGCAGCGTCTGGCCATCGGCCGGCGAGGACAGCACCGCACGGCCGCCGATCGTGCCGCTGCCGCCGGCGCGGTTCTCGACGACGACGGTGACGCCGAGCTGCTTCTGCAGCTGCGTGCCCAGCAGCCGCGCGGCGGCGTCGACGCCGCCGCCGGCCGCGAACGGCACGACGATGCGCAGCGGCTTGTCGCGTTCGGGGAATGTCGCCGCCTGGGCCAGGGCCGCCGCCGCAGGCGCGGCCAGCAGCAGGGCCAGGGTGGCCCGCAACCATCGCTTCATCTTGTCTCCTGGTTCTCTTGGCGGCCTGCGCAGCCTGCCTCGCGGGGCAGGTCCGGCGGGCCGGGAACCTGCACTCTAGGGAGCGTGCTGCCTTGCGCCTAGCCGAGCTTCGCAGCTTTCAGACTTGCCGGAAAAGGCATGTCTTGACGCGCTGGCCGCGGGGTCGGCCGCCGCGGGCGAGAATCCCGCCACCGATGAGCGCCCCCGACCTCCGCGTGCTCGCCGTCATCCCGCCGATGACGCAGCTGAACACGCCCTACCCCTCGACCGCCTACCTGACCGGCTTCCTGCGTTCGCGCGGCATCGCCGCGATGCAGACCGACCTTGCGCTGGCGCTGGTGCTGGAGCTGTTCACGCCGGCCGGCCTGGCCGCCGTGCGCGCATGCGCCGCGGCGCTGCCTCCCGAACGCCGCACGGCGCGGCTGGACGCCTTCGAGGCGCAGTTCGAGCGTTACGCGGCGACGATCGCGCCGACGATCCGCTTCCTGCAGGGCGGCGACGCGACGCTGGCGCACCGCATCGCCGGCCGCGCCTTCCTGCCCGAAGGCGCACGCTTCTGCTCGCTCGACGTCTACGTCGACCCCGACGACCCCGAAGGCGGCGACCCGCTGGCCTGGGCCTTCGGCGCGCTGGGCACGCAGGACCGCGCGCGCCACCTGGCGACGCTGTACCTGGACGACCTGGCCGACGTGCTGCGCGACGCCGTCGACGCCCGTTTCGAGTTCGTGCGCTACGCAGAGCAGCTGGCCGCCAGCCAGCCGAGCTTCGAGCCGCTGGCACAGGCGCTGGCGGCGCCGCCCAATCTGGTCGACGCGACGCTGCAACGCCTGGCGCAGGCCGCGCTGGCCGAGCACCGGCCCGACGTCGTGCTCTTGAGCGTGCCCTTCCCCGGCTCGGTCTACGGCGCGCTGCGCATCGCCCAGGCGATGAAGGCGGTGCAGCCGGGGCTGCGCGTGGCGCTGGGCGGCGGTTTCGTCAACACCGAGCTGCGCGAGCTGTCGGACGCGCGGCTGTTCGACTACGTGGACGCCGTGACGCTGGACGCCGGCGAGCGCCCGCTGCTGGCGCTGCTGGAGCACTGGGCCGGCAAACGCTCGCGCCAGCGCCTGGTGCGCACGTTCATGCGCGACGAAGGCGGCGTGGTGCGCTACCACGACATCGGCGAGGCCGACGTGCCGTTCGCCGAGGTCGGCACGCCGACCTGGGACGGGCTGCCGCTGGGCCGCTACCTGTCGCTCTTGGACATGCTGAACCCGATGCACCGGCTGTGGAGCGACGGGCGCTGGAACAAGCTGACGGTGGCGCACGGCTGCTACTGGAAGAAGTGCAGCTTCTGCGACACCAGCCTGGACTACATCTCGCGCTACGACGCCGCCGGCGCGACGACGCTGGTCGACCGCATCGAGGCCATCGTCGCCGAGACCGGGCAGACGGGCTTCCACTTCGTCGACGAGGCGGCGCCGCCGAAGTCGCTGAAGGCGCTGGCCGCCGAGCTGCAGCGCCGGCAGCTGGCGATCTCGTGGTGGGGCAACGTGCGCTTCGAGAAGAGCTTCAGCCCCGAGCTGTGCCGCCAGCTGGCCGACAGCGGCTGCATCGCGATCAGCGGCGGGCTGGAGGTCGCGTCCGACCGGCTGCTGGGGCTGATGCAGAAGGGTGTGTCGGTCGAGCAGGTGGCGCGCGTCACGCGTGCCTTCAGCGACGCCGGCATCCTGGTGCACGCCTACCTGATGTACGGCTTCCCGACGCAGACGGTGCAGGACACCGTCGACGCGCTGGAATACGTGCGCCAGCTGTTCGAGGCCGGCTGCATCCAGTCGGGTTTCTTCCACCGCTTCACCTGCACCGTGCACTCGCCGGTGGGGCGTGATCCGGCGGCCTACGGCGTGACGCTGCAGCCGCTGCCGCCGACGACGTTCGCGCGCAACGACGTCGGTTTCGTCGACCCCACTGGCGTCGACCACGACCGCCTGGGCACGGCGCTGAAGAAGGCGATCTACAACTACATGCACGGCGTCGGCCTGGACGCCGACGTGCGCAGCTGGTTCGACCAGCGTGTGCCCAAGCCGACCGTGCCGCGCGGGCGCATCGCGCGGGCGCTGGAGCGGCGCTGAGGCAGGCGCGTCAATCGGCCACGACGATCAGCGTCACCCGCCGGTTGCGCGCCCGGCCGGCCTCGTTCGTGTTGTCGGCGATCGGGCGCGCGGCGCCGAGGCCTCGCACCTGCAGACCGGCGGCGTCGAAGCCGGCGCCGGACAGCGCACGCGCGACGCTGGCGGCGCGGCGCAGCGACAGCGCCTGGTTGTAGGACGCGGCACCGACGTTGTCGGTGTGGCCCTCGACGTGCATGCGGTGGATGCCGGCCTCGGCCAGCTCGCGGCCCAGGCGGCCCAGGCGCTCGATCTGCAGCGGGGCCAGGCGGTCGGCATCGAACTCGAACAGCAGCGCCATCGACAGGTCGAGCTGCCAGTCATCCCCCTCGGGCCGGAAACCCAGGCCCTGCAGCGTGCGCACCTGCTCCGGCGAGAAGCTCGGGCGCGGCGGCGCCGCGGGCGGCACGGTCTGGCAGCCGGCCACGGCCCAGGCGGCCAGGGCCAGCAGCGCCGTGCGGCGGCGGGTTGCGGGCAGGGGGGACGGGGAACGGCCGAGGCGGTGGGTCATGGCGGTGTGTCGGTGGCGGCGGGGCGGTTGCGGCCGGCCTGCTTGCAGCGGTACATGGCGCGGTCGGCGGCGGCCAGCAGCTCGGCGGCGCTGGCGCCGTCGTCGGGATAGACGGCCGCGCCCAGGCTCGCCGAGGGCCGCAGCAGCCGCCCGCCGGGCAGCGGCAGCGGCTCGCGCACCAGGGCTTCGAGGTGCCGCGCCATCGGCTCCAGCTCCTCGCGCGTGCGCAGCGGCGCGACCAGCACGACGAACTCGTCGCCGCCCAGCCGCGCGACCAGGTCGTGCTGGCGCACGCCGCGGCTCAGGCGCGCCGCGAGCGCGCAGAGCACGGCGTCGCCGGCCTCGTGGCCGTGCTCGTCGTTGATGGCCTTGAAGCGGTCGGCGTCGGCGAACAGCAGGCCGACCCGTTCGCCCTCGCGGCGGGCGCGGCTCAGCGCCTCGTCCAGCCGCTCCTCGAAGGCGTGGCGGTTGGCCACGCCGGTCAGCGCGTCGCGCCGGCTCTGCTGCGACACCGTCTCGTAAGCCTGGCGCAGGGCCTCGTTGCGCGCGACGAGCTCGGCCTCGTAGGCCTGCACCTCGTCGAGCAGGGCATTGAAGTCGCCGGCCAGCGCGTCGAGCTCGGCCACGGCGACCGGCTCGACGCGGCGCCCGAAGGCGCGCGCCTGGCGGATCGAGCGTGTGGTGCGCGACAGCGCCAGCAGCGGCTGCAGCACCAGCGCGTCCTGGCGGCGAGCCGTGGCCGCCACCGTCAGCGCAGTGGCGGCCACACCGAACAGCAGGCCGAGCCCGGCCCACAGCAGCAGCGCCTGCAGGAAGCCGGCGTCGCCGGCGAGCACCAGGCGCCCGGCGCTGCGGCCGTCGACGACGATCGGCAGCTCCACCGTCGGCGACAGCCGGCGCTGCAGGGCGTCGAGCGTGCCGGCCGGCGCGCGCTCGTAACGCGCGAACTCGTGGCCGTCGCCCAGCACGATGCGCGCCGAGTCCAGGCGCTCGGCGCCGCCGATGCCGGCCAGCAGGCGCGTGGCCTCGCCGTCGTCGGCAAACGCGACGGCGGCTTCGGTCGAGTAGGCGATCGAGCGGCCGATCAGCTCCAGGCCGTGCAGCTGGGAGGCCTTCAGCTGCCAGGCCGCACCGACGGTGACCACCGTGCAGACGACCAGCAGCGCCGCCAGCGCGACCCGCAGCTGGCCCTGGCGCAGCACCGCGCCCAGCGGCAGTCTGGCGGCGCCGTCGAGCGTCATGCCTTCGGTCCCGGCCGCGCCAGGCGCAGCACCTGGGGATGCACGCGCAAGCCGCCACGCGCGACGGCGTCGAGGTTGACCTCGAAGCTGTGGCGGTCGCCGATGCGCTGCAGACAGAACATGCCGCCGTCGCTGCAGAACTCGTGGCCCCAGCCGATGGTCAGCACCGGCTGGCCGGCGAGGCGGCGCAGCGTCTCGCGATGGGCCGCCGGCGGCCAGCCGTCGAACAGCAGCACCGAGCAGGCGGCCGGCGGGGACAGGTGGCGCGCGGTCTCGACGACCTCCAGCCCGCGCGCGTCGGGTGCACGTTCGAGCTGCGCGCGCAGCTCGGCACCGCTGCCCTCGCCGACGCACAGGCGCAGCGGGCCGTCGGCCGGCCAGCGCGTGTAGCGCACGATGCCCAGCACGATCGCCGCCGGGCTCAGCGCCGAGCGGCTCTCGGCGACGGTGGACGTGGTCTGGGCCTGGGCCGCCGCGGCCAGCGCCAGCCCGACGGGCAGGACCTGCAGCAGGCGGGCACCGACGCCGCGCGGGAGACGGCGGGCGGCACGGCAGCGGGAATCGGTCATCGGGTCGCGGTGGTCTGGCCGGCCGCGTGGCCTGGGTGCCGCGCGGCCGGCGGGCGGCGGGCCGCCCGTGCCGATGATCCCCCCGGCGCGATGCCCGAGCGCGCGACCGCCCCCTCATTCGCGCGGGGCGGCCGGCGTGCGTCCTGCACGCTCAGCGCATCTCGAACAGCTCCTGGTGGAAACGCCCCGGCGGCAGGCCGGCGGCGGCCAGGTCGCGCTTCAGGGCCTCGCCGAAGGCCGCCGGGCCGCAGAACCAGAAGTCGGCGTGCAGCCAGTCGGGCACCAGCTGGCGCAGCCGGGCGGCGTCCAGGCGGCCGTCGCGGGCGTCCTGCAGCACGTGCAGGCGCACGCCGGCGGCGCCGGCGTCGGCCGCCAGCCGCGCCAGCGCGGTGGCGTCGACGGCGGCCGTCGGGTGGAACATGTCGATCGTGCGGCCATCGGGGTGGCGCGCCAGCGCCTGAAGGCGGGCGACGAAGGGCGTGACGCCGATGCCCGCGCCGATCCACACCTGCCGCCGCTGCCGGCCCTCGAAGCGGAAGCGGCCGTAGGGGCCTTCCACCGCCACCGCGTCGCCGGCCTTCAGCGCCTGCGGCAGCGTGCGCGTGTAGTCGCCCAGCGCCTTGATGAGGAAACGCAGCCGGCCGTCGCCCGCCCAGGCCGAGGCGATCGTGAACGGGTGCGCGCCTTCGGCGGCGTCGAAGGTGACGAAGGCGAACTGGCCGGCGTCGTGGCCGCGCCAGCCGTCGGCCAGCTTCACCGTCACCGCGGTGACCTGGGTGCCGGGCAGGAACTCGACGCTCTCGACCCGGCCTTCGACACGGCGGGCACGGCCGATGCGGCGCGCCAGGCTCATGAAGGCCGACACCGTGCCCACGGCCATCAGCGCGGCCAGCACCAGGCCCACCGGCTGCAGCCAGTACTCGGCCTTGGTCAGCACCACCGAGTGGAAGACGAGCACCAGATAGACGAGCGCCATCGCACGGTGGGTCTGGAAGAAGCGCCGGTACGGGAAACGCTTGATCAGCGCGATCGCGATCAGCGCCAGCATCACGTAGAAGGCGTATTCGCCGATCTCCTCGGCCGGGTGGCGCAGGCCCTGCATCAGCGCGAGCAGGCTGTCGGGCTCGAGCTGGGGCCGCGGGCCGCGCTGCGGGCGTTCCAGCCAGCCGGCCTGCACCAGCCACTTCGGCCCCTTGGCGAACAGCCAGTGCGCCACCGACAGCACCAGCCCGGCGATGCCCAGCCACTTGTGCAGCCGGTAGCCCTTGTCCAGGCCGTGCAGGCGTTCGTCCAGCCAGGCCGGGCGCAGCGCCAGCAGCATGCCGGCGCTCATCAGCCCCATGCCCAGCACGCCGCTGCACTGCACCAGCAGGTTGCGCCAGGGGAAGACGCCTTGCGCGGCCGCCAGCGCGGACGCCTCGGCCGCCAGCCACAACACGCTCAGCCCGGCGGCGAGCGCGACGAAGGTGGTGCGGATCGTTTTCATGACGGACTCTCGGGATTCGATGCCGTCATGCTGCGCGTGCGAGGTGAAGCTGGTCTTAAGACAGCGCCGCGCGGCCTTGCGTCGCCCGTCGGCCGCCTTCAAGCCGATTCGGGCGCAAGACGCCTGACAGGCGCCGCAATCCTGCGTTGCGACAAGTCCTTTGACTTGACTCCAGAGGCTTGATTGAAAGCAGTCGTTAGACTGTAACGGCAGCTTGACAGGCGATTTCACGAACTGGCAAGCCCACCGTGGCACGCAGGCAGCCACACCCGCAGCCGTAAGGAAGGACCTCATGAAGTACACAACCAGAGCAGTGGCCGTGACGGCCCTGGCCGCACCGGCCCTGCTCGCCACCACGCCTGCCGTCCCCGCGAGCACGCCCAAGTACCTCGCCGAACGTGTCGACTGTGCCGCCGTCGCCGGCCTGTCGCTCGCGCCCGGCCAGCTCTCGGTGCTGCTCGTCGACGAATCGGCCAAGCCCGCACCGGCACGCCTGGAGCGTCTGCGCGCGCCGGCCTGCCGCGCCATCGCCGCCGCCCAGCGTGTCAACGACGACGGCTGGATGGACCGCGACTGGCTCGGCGACGTGATCGTCTCGGCCGTCGACCCGGCCGACGGCAAGCCCGCCACCGACCTGCAGCAGAGCCGCCTGCGCGCGCCGCACTACGTCGTCACCGTCAGCACCACGCTGGCCGACCAGGCCACGCCCGACGCGCTGACCTTCTCGCTGTCGCGCGAGCTCGGCCACGGCGTCTACCGCCACGGCACGCGCACCGCCGCGCTGCGCCTGCTGTCCACCGGCTTCTACGCCACCAGCGTGCTGGGCTTCGGCATGCTGCCGACGATCAGCGCCTCGGTCGTCGCCAGCGGCGCCGCCGTCGACGCCGGCCTGGGCGTCGGCACCTGCCTGGTCGCCGGGCTGAACAAGCGTTTCGAGCTGCAGGCCGACGCCTTCGCCGTGCGCTCGCTGCAGGCGCTGGGCACGCCCAAGGCCCAGGCGCAGCAGGTCGCGCTGGACGTGCTGCGCGCCGCGCCGGCCGAAGAAGGACGCTGCATGGACGCGCAGAACGCCACCGCCGGCACCTTCGCGCGCAGCCAGGCCGTGCAGGCGCTCTGAGCGTCCACATTCCCGGCAACGGCCGCCTTCGGGCGGCCGTTTTTGTTTCCCGGGACGTGGGATGTCGTCTCCCGCGCCGCCTGGGCATGCTGCGCGGCGGCCGATAAGAGGGGGGTAAGCGCCCAGCGTGTACACCGTCCCGGCCGCACCCGTGCGCAAGGAGGACCACGAATGCTCCCCACAGCCTGCCGCCCGGCACCGGGCCGCCACAGGCACGATGGCTGAGCCCGCGCCGCCGGCCGGCTGGCGGCTGCGGCTGGGCGGCGCGCCGCAGCTGCTCGAGGCCCAGCCGCAGGGGCGCACGCTGGCGCTGATCGCGCTCGACGCCGCCTGGCTGGCGCTGGCCGCCGCGCCCGAAGGCCGCGACAGCCGCCAGGTCGCGCTGCTCGTCTGGCCCGACGCCGGCGAACGTGGTGCGCTGAACAACCTGCACCAGCGTGTGCACCGGCTGCGCCGCACCACCGGCGCCCGCCTGGTCGAGACCGGCACGCGCTTCGTGCTGGCTGCCGACCTGGAACTGCCGCCCGAGGACTTCGCAGCGCTCGCCGCCACCCCCGAAGCCGAGCCGGGCGAATGGCTGGCGGGCTGCGACTTCACCCACCGGCCGGCCCTGGCCGAGTGGCTGGAGCATCAGCGCGCCGCGCGCGGCGCTGCCTGGCGCGAGGCGCTGGCAGCCCGCGCCGCGGCGGCCGAACGCGACGGCGCGCTGGTGCTCGCGCTGCGCTGCGCCGAACGCCTGCTGGCGCTGGACCCGCTGAGCGAACACGCCCACCGCCGCCTGATGCGCCTGCACCACCTGCGCGGCGACCGCGCCGGCGCGGTGGCGGCGTTCGAGCGCTGCGAGCGGCTGCTGAAGGACGAACTGGGGCTGACGCCCGACGCCGAGACACGCGCCCTGCTGAGCACCGTCGAACGCGGTCGAGGCGGCGAACTGGC
>NZ_AEWG01000005.1 GCF_000190375.1 Rubrivivax benzoatilyticus JA2 = ATCC BAA-35 | reverse complement strand
CCCAGACGAGCCCGGCGCAGCAGGCGGCCACGCCCGAAGCCCGGGCGGCGGCCACCGCCACGCCGTATGCCGCGCAGATCGCCGCGCCGGTCGGCTCGCCGGACTTCGCGCCGGGGCTGTCGGCCCAGGTCAGCGTGATGCTGCGCGAAGGCCTGCAGGAGGCCCGGCTGCAGCTCAACCCGGCCGAGATGGGCCCGATCACGGTGCGCATCCAGGTCGAGGGCAGCAGCGCGCAGGTCGTCATGGCGGCGCAGCAGGCCGACACGCGCCAGGCGCTGGAGCAGGCGCTGCCGACGCTGGCCGGCGCGCTGCAGGAGGCCGGGCTGACGCTGACCGGCGGCGGCGTCTTCGAGCAGCACCAGGGCCCCGCCCGCGACGACACCGAAGGCGGCCGCGGCACGGCCGACGCGGGACGCACACGCGGCGACGGCGGCGGCGACGAGTCCGTCGCGGCGGCCGCGCCGGCCCGCGCGCACACGCGCGGCATGCTCGACACCTACGCCTGATCACCCGCGGCGGCGGCACCGCCGCCACGGGCTTTAGACGGGCTTTCGGGCCGCTTATCGGCGCTTTCGCCGGCGGCGCGCCCCGAATAATTCCTTCCAAGCCCGTCGATGGCCGGTCATCGGCCACGACGGGGATCCCGACAGGAAGGAGTCCGCCCGATGGCCACCGCCGCCCCCGCCGCAGCCGCTGCAACCGATGCGGTCGCGCCGAAAAAAGGCAAGAAGAAGCTGCTGATCATCGTCGGCGCGCTCGTGGCCGTGCTCGCGATCGGCGGCGGCGCCGCGGTGTTCCTGCTGAAGAAGCCGCACGCCGACACCGAGGAAGGGGCCGAGGACGCCGAGCCGGCGAAGGCCGAGGTCAAGCACGACCCGAAGTCGGCGCCGACCTTCGTGCCGCTGGACCCGTTCACCGTGAACCTCGCCGACCGCGATGCCGAGCGCTACGCCCAGGTCGGCATCACGCTGGAGGTCCGCGACGCCAAGATGGGCGACACCATCAAGGCCTACATGCCGGCGATCCGCAACAACATCCTGATGGCGCTGGCCGACAAGACCGCCGCCGATCTGTCCGACCGCGAAGGCAAGGCCAAGCTCGCCGAGCAGGTGCGCCGCGAGACCGCACGCGCGATGGGCTACGAGGTCGAGGAGCCCGACGACGAGGCCGCCGCCGAGGACAAGCCGAAGAAGAAAAAGAAGAAGACCGAGGAGCTCCCGATCTCCGCCGTGCACTTCTCCAACTTCATCATCCAGTGACACCCGCTCGATGAACCAGCAGATCCTTTCGCAGGACGAAGTCGACGCACTGCTGCAGGGCATCACCGGCGAGAGCCAGAAGCTCGAGCAGGAAGAGCAGACCGCCGGCGGCATCCGCGACTACGACCTCTCCTCCCAGGAGCGCATCGTCCGCGGACGCATGCCGACG
Organism: Rubrivivax benzoatilyticus JA2 = ATCC BAA-35; assembly: GCF_000190375.1. Lineage (GTDB taxonomy): Bacteria > Pseudomonadota > Gammaproteobacteria > Burkholderiales > Burkholderiaceae_C > Rubrivivax > Rubrivivax benzoatilyticus. The sequence goes on along the minus strand of NZ_AEWG01000005.1, from coordinate 43,736 downwards.
ATGGAGGTGATCAACGAGCGCTTCGCCCGCAACATCCGCATCGGCCTGTTCAACCTGATCCGCAAGTCGCCCGAGGTGTCGATCGGCGGCATCAAGGTGCAGAAGTTCAGCGCCTTCCTGCGCGAGATCGTCGTGCCGACGAACTTCAACCTCGTGTCGGTGAAGCCGCTGCGCGGCTCCGGGCTGATCGTCTGCGACCCGAACGTCGTCTTCGCCGTCATCGACGCGCTGTTCGGCGGTGCCGGCAAGTTCCACACCCGCATCGAAGGGCGCGACTTCTCGCCGACCGAGCTGCGCGTCATCCTGCGCCTCGTCGAGTGCATCATCGCCGAGTACAAGAAGGCCTGGCACGGCATCTACCCGCTCGAGCTGGAGTACCAGCGCTCGGAGATGCAGCCGCAGTTCGCGAACATCGCCACGCCCAGCGAGATCGTCGTCTCCACCGCGTTCACGCTGGAGATCGGCGACACCTCGGGCGCGGTGCACTTCTGCATCCCGTACTCGACGCTGGAGCCGATCCGCGACGTCCTGTACTCGACGATCCAGGGCGACTCGGCCGAGCCCGACCGGCGCTGGGTCAACCTGCTCAAGCACCAGATCCAGGCCGCCGAGGTCGACCTCGTCGCCGAGCTCGGCCACGCCCCGGCCACCGTCGAGCAGCTGCTGTCGTTCAAGCCGGGCGACTTCATCGAGCTCGACCTCGACCCGATGATCCAGGCGAAGGTGGACGGCGTGCCCGTCTTCGACTGCCACTACGGCACGACCAACGGCCGCTACGCGATCAAGATCGACCGACTGCTGACCAGCTCCAACGTGGGCTGGCTCGGAGACCACCACCATGGCTGACACCAACATGTCCGAAGAGGACCGCATGGCCGCGGAATGGGCCGCCGCGCTCGCCGAGAGCAAGGAACCCGAGGTCGCCTCGGAGGTGCGGGCACCGGCCGAGACGGTGGCGCCGGCGGCGTTCACCAACTTCGGCGCGTCGGTGCCGGCTTCCGGCTCGGGCAACGACATCAACATGATCCTGGACATCCCCGTCCAGCTCACCGTCGAACTCGGCCGCACGCGCATCCCGATCAAGCACATCCTGCAGCTCGCGCAAGGGTCGGTCGTCGAGCTCGACGCGCTGGCCGGCGAGCCGATGGACGTGCTCGTCAACGGCTACCTGATCGCCCAGGGCGAGGTCGTCGTCGTCAACGACAAGTTCGGCATCCGGCTCACCGACATCGTCACGCCCAGCGAGCGCATGCGCCGGCTGTCGCGCACCTGAGGAGCCCCGCGTGGACGCTTCCGCCGGTTTCGGCGCCCTCTTCTCCTTCGCCGTCGTCATCGCGCTGATCCCGGTGGCGCTGTGGCTGCTGCGGCGCACGCCGATGGGCCGCAACGCCTCGTCGGCCGGGATGCGCACCGTCGCCGCGCTGCCGCTGTCGAACACCCAGCGCATCGTCACCGTCGAGGTCGGCAGCGGCGAGGAGCGCCGCTGGCTGGTGCTCGGCGTGACACCGGGCGCGATCAGCACGCTGCACACGATGGCGCCGCAGGACGAGGCCCCGGCGCCGGCCACCGGCACCGGCACGCCTTTCGGCCAGATGCTCGGCCGGCTGCAGCGCCGCGGGGACCACGATGCGCGCTGACCGTCTGCTGCGCGGGCTCGGCACGGCCGCGCTGCTGGCGCTGCCGGCGGCCGCCTTCGCCCAGCAGGCGCCGGGTGGCGGGCTGCCGCTGCTCGTCGGCCAGGGCGCCGGCGGCACCAGCTACTCGGTGCCGATCCAGACGCTGCTGTTCTTCACGGCGCTGTCGTTCATCCCGGCGCTGCTGCTGCTGATGACCGGCTTCACGCGCATCGTCATCGTGCTGTCGCTGCTGCGCCAGGCGCTGGGCACGCAGGCCGCGCCGCCGAACCAGGTCATCATCGGCATGAGCCTGTTCCTGACCTTCTTCGTCATGTCGCCGACCTTCGACCGGGTCTACGACCAGGCCTACAAGCCCTTCGCCGAGAACCAGATCGCCTTCGACGAGGCCTTGAAACGCGGTGAGGTGCCGATGCGCGAGTTCATGCTCAAGCAGACGCGCCAGAGCGACGTGCAGCTGTTCGCCAAGCTGGCCAAGCTGCCGGCCGAGGTCAAGAGCGAGGACGTGCCGCTGCGCGTGCTCGTTCCCGCCTTCGTCACCAGCGAGTTGAAGAGCGCGTTCCAGATCGGCTTCATGATCTTCATCCCGTTCCTGATCATCGACATGATCGTCGCGAGCGTGCTGATGAGCCTGGGCATGATGATGCTGTCGCCGGTGCTGGTGGCGCTGCCCTTCAAGCTGATGCTGTTCGTGCTCGCCGACGGCTGGAACCTGCTGCTCGGTTCGCTCGCCGCCTCCTTCGTCACCTGAAAGCCGCCGCCATGGACGCACAACAAGTCCTCTCGATGGGCCAGCAGGGCCTGTACCTGCTGCTGCTGGTGTCGGCGCCGATCCTGCTGGTCGTGATGGCCATCGGCCTGATCGTCAGCGTGCTGCAGGCGGCCACGCAGATCAACGAGGCGACGCTGAGCTTCGTGCCCAAGATCGTCGCCGCCGTCGCCGTGCTCGGCTTCGCCGGGCCGTGGATGATCACGACACTGGTCGAGTACCTGCAGCGCACGCTGCAGGCGATCCCGAGCGTCGTCGGCTGAACGTCGCCCGCCCCCGCACCCAAACGCGCCGGCCGTGATCAGCTTCGACGAGGCCCAGATCCTGGGCTGGATCACGCCGCTGATCTGGCCCTTCCTGCGCGCGCTGGCGCTGTTCACCGCGATGCCGGTGCTGGGCACGCGCAGCGTGCCCACGCGCGTGCGCATCGGCCTGGCCGGGCTGATCGCGTTCGCCGCGCAGCCCTCGCTGCCGGCCGTCGAGCCGGTGCCGCTGGACTCGCCGCAGGCCTTCGTGCTCGTCGTGCAGCAGGTCGTGATCGGGCTGTCGCTGGGCTTCGCGGTGCGCATCGTCTTCGCCGCCGTCGAGTTCGCCGGCGAGATCGTCGGCCTGCAGATGGGGCTGAACTTCGCCGCCTTCTTCGACCCGATCCGCGGCGGCACCGCCACCGCGACGAGCCGCTTCTACGGCACGACGATCGCGTGGCTGTTCATCGTCATCAACGGCCACCTGCTGGTCATCGCCGCGCTGGTGCAGAGCTTCACCGCCTTCCCGGTCGGGCCCGAGCCGTTCGGCTTCCTGAAGGAGGCGCGGCCGCACCTGTGGGCGGCGGAGATCTTCTCGACCGGCGTCTGGATCGCGCTGCCGCTGCTGGCGATGCTGCTGTTCGTCAACATCGTGCTCGGCGCGGTGTCGCGCGTAGCGCCGCAGATGAACGTGTTCTCGGTCGGCTTCCCGATCACGCTGGGCGTCGGCCTCGTCGGCATCCTGCTGACGCTGCCGGCGATGCAGGGGCCGTTCACCGTCGCGCTGGAGCGGCTGCTGGCCTTGTTCCAGTAAGGACGCCGGGGTCAGGACGCCGGGGTCAGGCACCTCGGACGCCGGGGTCAGGTACCTTGGTACCTGACCCCGGTATTTCGAGTATTTCGCCTCAGCGCTCGATGCGCGCCCAGGCGGAATGGTTGTGAATGGACTCGAAGTTCTCGACGTCGACGACGTAGCGGCCGATGCGCGGCTCGCGGTTCAGGCGCAGCGCGACGTCGCGCACCAGGTCCTCGACGAACTTCGGGTTCTCGTAGGCGCGCTCGGTGACCCACTTCTCGTCGGTGCGCTTCAACATCGGCCAGATCTCGCTGGAGGCCTCGTCCTCGGCGAAACGCACGAGTTCGTGCCACTCGACGGGCTGCAGCAGTTCGACGCGGATCGTGACGATCGAGCGCTGGTTGTGCGCGCCGTAGTCGGAGATCTCCTTGGAGCACGGGCACAGGCTCTTCACCGGCACCGCGACCTCGGCCCACAGCGTGGTCTTCGGCGTGTCGCCGTCCAGCCGCGTCTCGGCAATCCAGCGGCCCTGGTAGTCGAGCAGGCTCTGCAGGCCGGAAACTGGCGCGCGCTTTCTCAGGAAGAACGAGAACGAAGCCTCGACACGGCCTTCGCGCGCGCCGAGCTTGTCGAGCATCGCGGCGTGGCGGCGGGCCAGCGCGGCGGCGTCCAGCGGTTCGTCGAGCGCGTCCAGCCACGCGACGAAGCGCGACATGTGCGTGCCCTTCTGCTCGGCCGGCAGCGCGACGTCCAGCGTCCACGACGCCGCCGTCGCCTGCACCGCGCCGGCCACACGCAGCTGCAGCGGGTAGCGAACGTCCTTGACGCCCACGCGCTGGATCGCGACGTGGCGCTCGTCGCGCGCGCTCTGGGTGTCGGGGATGTGGAGGGCGTCGGTCAGGTTGGTCATGTCGGGCTGAATGATGCCTGCGTTCGGCAGCGCGGACGGTGCAAGGGTTTCCACGCAGCGTTCAATCAAGGCGAAGGCCGCCCGCAGGCGGCCTTCGGGTGCGGGCGCAGCCGGCTCAGCCGTTGACCGCGGCCAGCGCCGGGCGGCTGGCGAAACGCTTGACGATCGAGGCTTCGATGCCCTCGGCGTCCAGGCCCATCATCGACAGCAGCTTGTTCGGGTCGCCGTGTTCGGTGAAGCGGTCGGGAATGCCCAGCTGCAGCACCGGCGTCGTCACGCCGGCGGCGGCCAGGCACTCGAGCACCGCGCTGCCGGCACCGCCCATCACGCAGCCTTCCTCGACGGTGACGATGGCCTCGTGGCGGCGCGCCATCTCGAGCACCAGCGCCTCGTCCATCGGCTTCACGAAACGCATGTCGACGACCGTCGCGCCGAGCTTCTCGGCGGCGGCCAGCGCCGGGTGCAGCAGCGTGCCGAAGGCCAGGATCGCGATGCGCTGGCCTTCGCGGCGCACGACGCCCTTGCCCCATTCCCATTCGCCGAGGCCGGTCTCGATCTCGGCGCCGCAGCCGCTGCCGCGCGGGTAGCGCACGGCAACCGGCTGGTCTCGGCGATAGGCCGTGGTCAGCGCCTGGCGGCATTCGTTCTCGTCGCTGGGCGCCAGCAGCGCGCAGTTCGGGATGCAGCGGATGAAGGCGATGTCGTAGACGCCGGCGTGCGTCGGGCCGTCGGCGCCGACGATGCCGGCGCGGTCCAGCGCGAAGACCACCGGCAGGTTCTGCAGCGCGACGTCGTGCACCAGCTGGTCGTAGGCGCGCTGCAGGAAGGTGCTGTAGATCGCGACGACCGGCTTCAGCCCTTCGCAGGCCAGGCCGGCGGCGAAGGTCACCGCGTGCTGCTCGGCGATGCCGACGTCGTGGTAGCGGCGCGGGAAACGCTTGTGGAACTCGACCATGCCCGAGCCTTCGCGCATCGCCGGCGTGATGCCGACCAGGCGCTCGTCGGCCTCGGCCATGTCGCACAGCCACTGGCCGAAGACCTGGGTGAAGGTCGGCTTGCCGCCGCTGCTCTTGGGGAAGCCCTCGGCCGGGTTGAAGCGGCCGCTGGCGGCGTGGTACTTGACCGGGTCGGCCTCGGCCATCTTGTAGCCGTAGCCCTTCTTCGTGACCACGTGCAGGAACTGCGGGCCCTTCTTGTTGCGCAGGTTCTCCAGCGTCGGGATCAGCGCGTCGAGGTCGTGGCCGTCGATCGGGCCGACGTAGTTGAAGCCGAACTCCTCGAAGATCGTGCCCGGCACGACCATGCCCTTGGCGTGCTCCTCGAAACGGCGCGCCAGCTCGAACAGCGGCGGCGCAGCCTTCAGCACGCCCTTCACGCCCTCGCGCGCGGCGGCGTAGAAGTTGCCGCTCATCAGCCGCGCCAGGTGCTTGTTCAGCGCGCCCACCGGCGGGCTGATCGACATGTCGTTGTCGTTGAGGATGACGAGGATGTCGGCGTTGACGCCGGCATGCGGCACGCCGGCGTTGTTCAGCGCCTCGAAGGCCATGCCGGCGGTCATCGAGCCGTCGCCGATGACGGCGATCGCCTTGCGGTCCTCGCCCTTCTGCTTGGCCGCCAGCGCCATGCCCAGCGCGGCGCTGATGCTGGTCGAGCTGTGGCCGGTGGCGAAGGTGTCGTACTCGCTCTCGTCGCGGCGCGGGAAGCCGGCGATGCCGCCGAGCTGGCGCAGCGTGTGCATGCGCTCGCGCCGGCCGGTCAGCACCTTGTGCGGATAGGTCTGGTGGCCGACGTCCCAGACGATGCGGTCGTGCGGCGTGTTGAACACGTAGTGCAGCGCCACCGTCAGCTCCACCGTGCCCAGGTTGCTGCCGAGGTGCCCCCCGGTCTGGCTGACGGTGTTCAGCACGAACTCGCGCACTTCGCGCGCGAGCCCGGGCAGGTCGCTGCGCGACATGCGGCGCAGGTCGGCCGGCGTCTGGATCGAATCGAGGATTTTGCTCATGTCAGTTTCCACCGCGCTGGACGAGCCGCGGCGCCGGTGACGGCACCACGAACCGCTCCCGAAGTCGCCCGCCTCCCGACGGCCGGCAACGGGGATGAAGCCGTCAGTTCAGTTCTCGCGTTCCACCACCTTGTCGGCGATCGCGGCCAGGGCTGCGCCATCGGCCAGGCCGGCGCGCGCCAGTGCCGCATGCGCCTGCGTGCGCAGCTCCTGCGCGTAGCGGCGGGCAGGCTCCAGGCCGAGCACCGAGACGTAGGTCGGCTTGTTGGCCTCCAGGTCCTTGCCGGCGGTCTTGCCGAGCTTGTCGGAGGCCTGGGTGCAGTCGAGGATGTCGTCGACGACCTGGAAGGCCAGGCCGATGGCCTCGCCGTACTCGGACAGCGCCTGCCAGGTGGCCGGCGCCGGCGAGCCGCAGGCCGCGCCCATCTGCACGCTGACCAGCAGCAGCGCGCCGGTCTTCTTGCGGTGCATCTCGCGCAGCGTGGCCTCGTCGAGCAAACGCCCGGTGTTGGCCAGGTCGATGGCCTGGCCGCCGGCCATGCCGGCGTGGCCCGCGGCACGCGCCAGCAGGCGCACCAGGCTGGCCTGCAGCGCCGGCTCGACGCCCTCGTCGGGGGTCAGGATCTCGAAGGCCAGCGCCTGCATCGCGTCGCCGGCCAGCATCGCCTGGGCCTCGCCGTACTTCACGTGCACCGTCGGCTTGCCGCGGCGCAGCACGTCGTTGTCCATGCACGGCATGTCGTCGTGCACCAGCGAGTAGGCGTGGATCAGTTCCACCGCGCAGGCACTGCGCAGCGCGGCTTCACGCGAGCCGCCCAGCGCCTCGCAGGCGGCCATCACCAGCAGCGGCCGCAGCCGCTTGCCGCCGTCGAGCACGCCGTAGCGCATCGCTTCGCCGAGGCCGGCGGGGGCATTGTCGGGAACCCAGGCTTCGAGCGCGGCTTCCACCGCGTCGAGCTGGCGTCGCGCCCATTGATCGAAATTCAGGGTGCGCTCCATGTCTTCAGCTGTCCATCGTCAAGTAGCTTGACCTGTTCCTCGACCGCCTGCAGCCGGTTGCGACAAAAGGTCAGCAGTTCGCTGCCGCGCCTGTAGCCGTCGAGCAACTGGTCCAGCGGCATCTGGCCGGTCTCCATCTGCTGGACCAGACGGTCCAGTTCGGCGACGGCCTGCTCGTAGCTGGCGGGCTCCTGCGGGGCGGGGACGGACGACATTCGGTGGGAACGTGACAGCAAGCCGGGCATTCTAGACACACGGCAGTGCGGCGCTCGGACACTCCGCCTGCCCCGCTGCGCCACCCACCCGGCCGGTACAATGGTCGGTTCGCCTGACGAAACCCATGCGACGCCACCGAGGGGCGCATTCGTCAGTCACCATGCCCGCCCGCGGGGCCACCGGGCGGGGGTTTGGACATCCGTCACGGAGGATCCCCTCGGATCATGTCTGACCTGAGCATCCGTCTCGAAGCTCTCGATCGAAGCACGTCTCAGCTTCCCGTCACCCACTATTTCGACGAGGGTCTGTTCCAGCAGGAACAGAAACTCATCTTCGAGTCCGGCCCGCGCTACGTCGGGCACGAGCTCGCCGTTCCCGCCACTGGCGACTATCACGCCCTCGTGCACGAAGGCGAGGGGCGCGCGCTCGTGCGCCACGAACGCGGCATCGAGCTCGTCTCCAACGTCTGCCGCCACCGCCAGGCGATCATGCTCAAGGGCCGCGGCCGCACCCAGGGCGGCATCGTCTGCCCGCTGCACCGCTGGACCTACGACCTGCAAGGCCAGTTGGTCGGCGCGCCGCACTTCGCCGAAGACCCCTGCCTGAACCTGAAGCAGTACCCGCTGCGCGCGTGGAACGGGCTGTTGTTCGAGGACAACGGGCGCGACCTCGTCGCCGACCTGGCCGGCATGGCGCCGCAGCCGCTGCTCGACTTCTCGGGCTACGTCTTCGACCGCGCCGTCGTGCACGAGTGCGACTACAACTGGAAGACCTTCATCGAGGTCTACCTCGAGGACTACCACGTCGGCCCGTTCCACCCGGGGCTGGGTTCGTTCGTCACCTGCAACGACCTGCGCTGGGAGTTCGGCGCGCACCACTCGGTGCAGACGGTCGGCGTGCACCAGGCGCTGGCGCGGCCGGGCTCGCCGGTCTACCGCCGCTGGCACGACGCGCTGCTCGCCTACCGCGCCGGCCAGCCGCCGGCGCAGGGCGCGGTGTGGCTGACGATCTACCCGACGATCATGGTCGAGTGGTATCCGCACGTGCTCGTCGTGTCCTCGCTGTTCCCCAAGGGCCCGCGCAAGACGCTGAACCTGGTCGAGTTCTTCTACCCCGAGGAGATCGCGCTGTTCGAGCGCGAGTTCGTCGAGGCCCAGCAGGCCGCCTACATGGAGACCTGCATCGAGGACGACGAGATCGCGGAGAGAATGGACGCCGGCCGCCACGCGCTGATGGTGCGCGGCGACAACGAGGTCGGGCCCTACCAGAGCCCGATGGAAGACGGCATGCAACAGTTCCACGAGTGGTACCGGCGGCAGATGAACCTGTCACGGTGAGCCGCGCGCAGCCGGCCCCGGGCCCGCTGCGTGCCCCCTTGCTGATCGCCGGCGCCGCGTTCCTGTTCGCGGCGATGGGGCTGTGCGTCAAGCTCGCGTCGGCGCAGTACGGCGCCGGCGAGATCGTCATGTACCGCTCGGCCGTCAGCGTCGTGCTGATGGCCGTGCTGCTGCGCGCCAGCGGCACGCCGCTGGCCACACGCGTGCCGGGGCTGCACTTCAAGCGCAGCGCCGCCGGCGTCGGCGCGATCTGCCTGTGGTTCTACGCGCTGGGCACGCTGCCGCTGGCCACGGCGATGACGCTGAACTACACCTCGTCGGTGTGGATCGCCGCCTTCCTCGTCGGCGCCGCCTGGCGCGGCGGCCAGCGTCTCGACGCCCGGCTGCTGGCCGCGGTGCTGGCCGGCTTCGCCGGCGTCGCGCTGGTGCTCAAGCCAACGATCGAATCGAGCCAGCTTTTGCACGGGCTGGCCGGGCTGGTGTCGGGGCTGCTGTCGGCCCAGGCGCTGCTGCACGTGCGCTCGCTGGGCCAGGCCGGCGAGCCCGAGCAGCGCATCGTCTTCTATTTCGCTGCCGGTGGCGTGGCGGCCGGTGCGCTGCTGATGTTCGCGTCAGGCGGCCCCAGCGCGCACAGCGCACGCGGCGTCGCGCTGCTGCTGGCCACCGGCGTGCTGGCCTCGGTGGCGCAGCTGATGATGACGCGCGCCTACGCCATCGGCCAGCCGATGACGAACGCGGTGCTGCAGTACCTGGGCATCGTCTATTCCTTCGGCTTCGGCGTCTGGCTGTTCGACGACCCGGTCACGCTGTCGGCGCTGGCCGGCATGGCGCTGATCGTCGCCGCCGGCATCGCCGCCACCTGGCTCGCCCGCACGCCCCGCCTCACCCCTTCCACGGAGACCTGAGATGAGCTTCACCACCCTTGTCAGTGCCGAGGACCTGCGCACCGCGCCGGCCGGCGTCGTCGTGCTCGACTGCGGTTTCGACCTCGGCGACCCGGCCGCCGGCGAACGCGCGTACGCCGCCGGCCACCTGCCGGGCGCGATCTACGCCCACCTCGAACGTGATCTGTCCGGCCCCAAGGGCGACGGCCGGCGCGGCCGCCACCCGCTGCCCACGCGCGAGGCCTTCGCCGCCACCGTCGGCGCCTGGGGCATCACGCCCGAGACCCAGGTCGTCTGCTGCGACGCCCAGGGCGGGCCGTACGCGGCGCGCGCGTGGTGGATGCTGAAGTGGCTGGGCCACGAGAAGGTCGCGGTGCTCGACGGCGGCCCGGCGGCCTGGACCGCCGCCGGCGGCGAACTCGTGAGCTCGGCCACCGCGCCGGCCGCCGGCGCGCCCTACCCGCTGAGCCCCGAGCCGGCGATGCCGACGATCACCGCCGAATCGCTGCTGGCCGCGCTGGGCCACGTGCGCCTCGTCGACGCGCGCGCCGGCGAACGTTTCCGCGGCGAGGTCGAGCCGATCGACCCGGTCGGCGGCCACATTCCCGGCGCGACCAACCGCTGCTTCAAGGACAACCTGCAGGCCGACGGCCGCTTCAAGCCCGCCGCCACGCTGCGCGCCGAGTTCGAGCGCTGGGCGACGCCGGCCGAGCAGGTGGTATTGCAGTGCGGCAGCGGCGTCACCGCCTGCCACAACCTGCTGGCGATGGCGCATGCCGGCTTCGAGGGCATGCGGCTGTATCCGGGCTCGTGGAGCGAGTGGTGCCGCGACCCCGCGCGCCCCATCGCTCGCGGCTGACTTCCATCAATCCAACCCCGCTTGCAGGAACCCCGGCCCTGCAGAACACTCGAAACATCGAACCCAAAGGAGTCTCCATGTACAAGCGCATCCTGGTCCCCACCGACGGCTCCGAGATCACGGCCAAGGCGGTCCAGACGGCTCTGGAACTGGCCCGGCTCGCCGGCGCCGAAATGTTCGTCATCGGCGTCAAGGAGCCCTTCCCGTACAGCGCGATCTCCGAGATGCAGCCGGTGCCGCCGCAGGAGTTCTACGACGCGCAGGAACGCATCGCGTCGTCGCGCGTGAAGGCCGTCATCGAAGCCGCCAGCGCTGTCGGCGTGGCCTGCAGCGGCCACACCGTCGAGGCCCTGCATCCCTGGGAGGCGATCATCGACCACGCCAAGAACCAGGAATGCGACCTGATCGTCATGGCCTCGCACGGCCGCCGCGGCGTCAGCGCGCTGCTGCTCGGCAGCGAGACGCAGAAGGTGCTGACGCACAGCACGCTGCCGGTGCTGGTCGTGCGCTGAACGCACGCTCCGGTCTCGCGTTGAACCCCGCCGCCCGGCGGGGTTTTTCTTGGCGCCGCCTCAGGCCGGCTGCAGCGCCAGCCGCCCGTTCTGCGCGGCCAGCGTGCGCGCCAGCAGCGAGGCCAGCGCGTACAGCGCGTCCACCGTCGGCGTCGGCCGGCCGACGATGCGGCCGAGTTCGGCCACCGCGCCGACCAGCGCCTCCAGCTCCAGCGCGCGGCCGTGTTCGACGTCCTGCAGCATCGAGGTCTTGTGCGCGCCCACCGCCTCGGCACCGGCCAGGCGCTGCTCCAGCGTGATGCGGAATCGCACGCCCAGCGCCTCGGCCACCGCCTGGGCCTCGGCCATCGCCGCGGCGGCCAGCGCGCGTGTCGGGCCGAAGCGTGTGATGTCCTCGAGCGTCGCCTGCGTCAGCGCGCTGATCGGGTTGAAGCACAGGTTGCCCCAGAGCTTGACCCAGAGCTCGGCGCGGATGTCGCGCGCCACCGGCGCCTTGAAGCCGGCCTTCATCAGTGCCTGCGACAGCGCCTCGGCCCGCTCGCTGCGGCTGCCGTCGGGCTCGCCGATCGTGAAGCGGTTGCCTTCGACGACACGCACCAGCCCCGGCTCGAGCAGTTCGGCCGCCGGGTAGACGATGCCGCCGAGGATGCGCTCCGGCGCGATCGCCGCGGCGATGCGCCCGCCCGGGTCCACGCTTTCGAGCTGCCGGCCTTCGTACGGGCCGGCGAGCTGGTGGAAGTACCACCAGGGCACGCCGTTGATCATCGTGACGACGCTGGTGTGCGGCGCCAGCAGCGCCGGCAGCCCGGGCAGCAGGTCGGCGACCTGGTGCGCCTTGACGGCGAGGATGACGACGTCCTGCGGCCCGGCCTCGTCCATGCGCTCGAAGGCCCGGGCTTCGGGCGCCGCCAGCTCGCTGCCGTCTTCGAGGATCAGGCGGAAGCCGCGCGCGCGGATCGCCTCCAGGTTGCGGCCACGCGCGATGAAGCTGACCTGCTCGCCGGCGGCCGACAGCCGCGCGCCGAGATAACCGCCGATCGCGCCGGCGCCGACGATCGTGATCCTCATCCGCCCAGCCCCAGCTTGGCGGCCATGCCGATGCGCTGCAGCTTGCCGGTCGCGCCCTTGGGGATCTCGGCCATGAACAGGATGCGCCTGGGCACCTTGAAGTCGGCGACACGCGCGGCGACGAAGTCCTGCAGTTCGCGTTCGCTCGGCTGCTGGCCTTCACGCGGCACGACGGCGGCGGCGACCTCCTCGCCGAGCTTGGGGTGCGGCATGCCGAAGCAGACGACCTGGGCGACGGCCGGGTGGTCCATCAGGATCTCGTCGATCTCGCGCGGGCTGATCTTCTCGCCGCCGCGGTTGATGATCTCCTTCAGGCGCCCGGTGATCGTCACGTAGCCGTCGGCGTCCAGCGTGCCCTGGTCGCCGGTGCGGAACCAGCCGTTGGTGAAGGCCTCGGCGTTGGCCTTCGGGTTGGACTCGTAGCCGGCGGTGACGTTGGGGCCGCGGATGACGATCTCGCCGACCGCGCCACGCGGCAGCAGCGTGCCGTGCTCGTCCATGATCGCGATCTCGGGCCCCGCCGCCGGGCCGACGCTGCCGGACTTGCGCACGGCCGGCGGCAGCGGGTTGCAGGCCATCTGGTGCGTGGCCTCGGTCATGCCGTAGGCCTCGATCAGCGGCGCGCCGAACACCTCTTCGAGTTCGCGGATCACCTGCGGCGGCATCGACGACGAGGACGAGCGCAGGAAACGCAGCGGGTGCCGCGCGATGACCTCGGCGTTGCGCCGCGCGCGGCCCAGGATCGCCTGGTGCATCGTCGGCACCGCGGTGTACCAGGTGGGCGCGGCCTCGTCCATCCAGCCGAAGAACTTCAGCGCGTCGAAACCCGGCGTGCAGAAGATGCGCGAGCCCGCGGCCAGCGGCGCCAGCACGCCGGCGATCAGGCCGTGGATGTGGAACAGCGGCATCACGTTCAGGCCGCCGTCGGCCGGCGTCAGCTGCAGCGTGTCGCGGATGTGCTGCGCCGACGCCGCCAGATTGGCCTGCGACAGCGGCACGATCTTCGGCCGCGAGGTCGTGCCCGAGGTGTGCAGCACCATCGAGACGTCGCCGGGCTGGGCCGGGCCGCCGTCGGCCGCCGGCGTGCTGGCGGCAGAGCCGTCGCGCGGCACCAGCGTGAAGCTGCCCGCCGGCGCGCCGTCGGCGACGACGAGGTCGAGCACACGCACGCCCAGGCGTTCGGCGACCGCCACCGCCGGCGAGGCGCTGCCGCGTTCGACGATCAGCGCCTTGGCGCGCAGGTCCGAGAGGTAGAACTCGAACTCCTCGGCGCGGTAGGCCGGGTTCAGCGGCGCGCTGGCGACGCCGCTGGCGCAGGCGACGAAGCAGCTCGCCATCTCGGGGCCGTTGGCGAGCACGATGGCGACGCGGTCGCCGCGGCCGACACCCAGCGTGTTCAGCGTCGAGACGGTGCCGGCGATCTGCGCGCGCAGGCCGCGGTAGTTCAGCGGCGCGCGGCCGGGCGCGGCCAGCGCGACGGCGTCTTCGGCGCCGGCTCGCAGCAGCGCCTCCAGGGTCTGGTGCATCGGGTACTCCTTGCGGACGGACCGCGGCGTTATACCGCCGGCGCCGGCAGCGTCCCGAGCAGGCGCGCGACGGCGTCGGGGGCTTCCTCGTGCGCGAGATGGCCGACGCCGGGCAGCGGCAGGACCAGCGCCCGCGGGCACAGCGCTGCCACGCGCCGCGCCTGCGACGGCCGCACCGCGCGGTCGCGCAGCCCGGTGACCAGCCACAGCGGCACCGGAAAACGCCGCAGGTCCTGCTCCATCGTGCTCAGGTCCCAGTGGGCCATCATGCCCAGCGCCGCCTCGGCGTGGCCGGGGCGTGTCATCAGCGCCCGGTAGGCGTCCAGCCCGTCCTGGTCCAGGTGCGAGCCGGTGCCTTCGATCAGCCGGCGCACGACGGCCGGGTCCTCGGCGCGGCGCGCGAACAGGTGCGAGACCCAGCGCTGCGCGTACAAGAGCCGCGCCAGCGGCGACAGCAGCGCCGCCGCGCGGCCGCCGAACGGCAGGAAGGCGCCGTTGATCGACACCACGACCGACGGCATCACCAGGCCGTCGAGCACCATGCGCACCGCGACCGCGGCGCCGGCCGAGTGGCCGACGACGACGTCGGGCGCGATCTTCATCTCGGCCAGCAGCGCGCCGACGGCGGCGGCCATGCCGGGCAGCGTCAGCTGCTCGGGTGTCGGCCGGCTGGTCTCGCCGTGGCCCGGCAGGTCGGGCGCGACGAGGCGCCAGCGCCAGGCCAGGCGTTCGCCCAGCGCCGCCATGCTGTGCGCCGACGCGCCGGTGCCGTGCAGCAGCAGCATCGTGCCCGGGCCGCGCCCGGAACGTTCGACGTGCCAGCGCAGGCCGGCGGCGTTGACGAAGCGGCGGTCTTCAGCCACCGGCGCGGGCGCGCACCACCTGCGACAGGGTCTGCGCGCCGGCGTAAGGCAGCGGCATGTAGGTCGCCTGCATCGCGCCGGCGATCTTGCGCGCCTGGGCCGCGGGCTGCGGCGAGGTGTCGATCAGCATCGTCGCCGCGCCGCTGGCCAGCATGCGCTTGGCGGCGTCCAGCGCATCGGCCTCGGCCTTGGGCCGGCCGCCGGTGCCGTCGAGCGCGACATTGGCGCGGCCGTCGGTCAGGAAGACCACCAGCGGCGTGTCGCCGCGGCGGCGGATCGACTCGGCCAGCGCGCCGGCGGCGTCGACGGCCGCCGCCAGTGGCGTGCCACCGCCGCCGGGCAGGCCGGCCAGGCTGCGCTTGGCGCGCACCAGCGAACGCGTCGGCGGCAGCAGCAGCTCGGCGGCCTTGCCGCGGAAGGCGATCACCGCCACCTTGTCGCGGCGCACGTAGCAGTCGGCCAGCAGCAGCTCGACCGCGCCCTTGGCCTCGGCCATGCGGTTCAGCGCCGACGAGCCCGAGGCGTCGACGACGAAGATCGTCGTCGTCTCGCGCCGCTGGCGGTAGTGCGTGACGTGGAAGTCGTCGGGCCGCACCTGCACCCGCGGCTTGACCGCGCCGCGCACCCGTTGCCAGGGCGCCGCGGCGCGCAGCGTCGCGATCAGGTTCAGGCGCTGGCCGGCCTTGGGCTCGCCGCGGCGGATGCCCGACGGCCGGCCGCGGTGGCCGCCCTTGTGCAGCGCGCCCGACTTGCCCGACGAACGCGCGCGTTCGCGCGACGCGTAGTCGGCCTGCATCTGCGCCAGCAGCGCCGGCGGCAGCGACGCGAGCACGGCGTCGAGCACCTGGTCTTCCATCGGACCCTTCAGTTCCTCGGCATGCTGCTCG
Organism: Rubrivivax benzoatilyticus JA2 = ATCC BAA-35; assembly: GCF_000190375.1. Classification (GTDB taxonomy): domain Bacteria; phylum Pseudomonadota; class Gammaproteobacteria; order Burkholderiales; family Burkholderiaceae_C; genus Rubrivivax; species Rubrivivax benzoatilyticus. The sequence goes on along the minus strand of NZ_AEWG01000005.1, from coordinate 28,229 downwards.
TTGTCCGGCGGCGGCGGGTCCTGGTTCGGGTCCTGCTGATCCGGCGGCGGAGGCGGCTCCTCGGGCGGGGCTTCCTGTTCCTGCTCGGGCGGCGCCGGCAGCTGCGTCGCGCGCGGCGCGAACACCAGGCGTGCGGCGGCGGCGGCGTCCTCGGCCTCGACCGTGTCGCGGCCGTTCAGCGCGGCGTGCGCGCAGGCCACGCGCAAGGCGTGCAGCGGCGCACGCAGCGAGGCGATGCCCAGCGCGACGGCGGCCTGCACCAGCGCCTGCAGCGCCTCGTCGCCGCAGCGCACGCGCGGCAGCAGCGCGCGCGCGTCGGCGACGTCGCCGAAGTCGATCTCGGGCGCTTCGCGCGGCGGGATCTGCGTGAAGTCGAGCTTGAGCCCCAGGCGGTCGGTCAGCGCGACCGGCACCGGGTCGTCGTCGGGGCCGCCTTCGTCGAAGGCGACGACGCCGAAACGTGTCGGGTGCGACAGCGCGACGCCGTCGCGTTCGACGACGACCTCGTGGCGGTCGATCACCGCGGCCATCTTCGCCGCGGTACCCGGCGGCAGGCGCTCGGCCATCACCGCGAGCACGACGCCGCCGTCGGCGTCGGCGAGCAGGCCACGCTGCGCGACCGGACGCCCGGCCTGCAGCGTGCCGGCGAGGTCCAGGCCGCCGAGCAGGCGGTCGTCGGCGATGCCCACCGGCATGCGCCGCGGCGGCGTCGGCAGCGCGCGTGTCAGCGCCGCCAGCCAGCGGTCACGCACCGGGCCGGCCGGCGAGCGCACGTGCACGCCGCCGATGCCCGCCGGATCGACGGCGAACACCGCCGCCGCCAGCGTGGCGTCTTCCCAGGCCTTGGAGGACATCAGGCGAACAGTTCCTGCACCGCGCGGTCCACGCGCACCGTGGAACCGGCGTCGTCGAGCACGTTGCGGCGCAGGCGGTGGCGCAGCGCCGGTGCGGCGATGCGCTTGAGCTGGCTGTCGCCGACGGCCTTGTCGCCGTCGATCGCAGCCAGCGCGCGCGCGGCGCGCATCAGCGTCAGCTCGCCGCGCAGGCCGTCGGTGCCGAGCTTCATGCACAGCTGGGCGGCACGCTCCAGCGCGGCGTCGGGCACCTGCACGTCTTCCAGGCGCTTGCGTGCGGCCAGGATGCGGCGACGGATCTTGTCGTCCTCGGCCTTCCACTTCTCGGTGAAGCCCTCGGGGTCGCGTTCGAAGGCGTCGCGGCGGCGCACGATCTCGATGCGCACCGGGATGTCGGTCGGCGTCTTGACCTCGACCGACAGGCCGAAACGGTCGAGCAGCTGCGGCCGCAGTTCGCCTTCTTCCGGGTTGCCCGAGCCGACCAGCACGAAGCGCGCGGGGTGGCGCACCGACAGGCCTTCGCGTTCGACGACGTTCTCGCCCGAGGCGGCGACGTCGATCAGCAGGTCGACGAGGTGGTCTTCGAGCAGGTTGACTTCGTCGATGTACAGGAAGCCGCGGTTGGCCCGCGCCAGCAGGCCGGGCTCGAAGGCCTTGACGCCTTGCGACAGCGCACGTTCGAGGTCGAGCGCGCCGACGACGCGGTCTTCGGTGGCGCCCAGCGGCAGGTCGACGACCGGCACCGGCACGAGGTGGGTCTTGGGCTTGGGCGCGCCGGCGGGTTCGAGCGCCGGGTCACGGTTGTAGGGGCAGCCGACGACGGCCTTCATCTTGGGCAGCAGCGCCGCCAGCGCACGCACGGCGGTCGACTTGCCGGTGCCGCGGTCGCCGAAGACCAGCACCCCGCCCACGCTCGGGTCCACCGCGGCGATGAGGATGGCGAGCTTCATCTCGTCCTGGCCGACGATGGCCGAGAAGGGATACGTCAACTTCATGAGGAAACGGGCTTTCAGGAGGGTCGGAGTTCTTCAGGAATCACGCTCGCTGGTGGCGAGGTGGCGGCGGGCGCGCCGCAGCACGAGGTAGGCGACGCCGGCCAGCAGCGGGATCGACAGGCCGACGATCAGCTCGGGGTCCAGCGGCAGCCCGGCGGCCTTGCCGCCCTTGACGACGTAGCCGACGAGGCCGGCGGCGTAGTAGACGATGGCCGCCATCGACAGCCCTTCGACGGCCTTCTGCAGCCGCAGCTGCAGCTGCGCGCGCCGGTTCATCGACGCCAGCAGCGCCTGGTTCTGCTTCTCGCGCACGATGCCCACGCGCGTGGCCAGCAGGCCGCTGGCCTGGGCGACGCGGTCGGCCAGCTCGTGCAGGCGCTGCGAGACGGTGTTGCAGGTGGCCACGGCCGGCGTGAAGCGCCGCGCCATGAACTCCTCGATGGTCTGCGTGCCGGGGATGCGCACCTCGCGCAGCTCGGCGATGCGGGTGCGCACCAGCTCGGCGTAGGCACGCGTGGCGCCGAAGCGGTATTGGGTCGCAGTGAGCTCGTGCTCGATCTCGGCGGCGGTGCGCGTCAGCTCCTGCAGCAAGCGCTCCTCGTCGGCGCCTTCACGGGCGATCTCGCCGGTCAGCGTCTCGAGCGAACGTTCGATCTGCACGATGCGCGGCAGCTGCTCGCGCGCCATCGGCAGCGCCAGCAGCGCGAGCATGCGGTAGGCCTCGATCTCGAGCAGGCGCTGCAGCATGCGGCCGGCCTGGCGCGGCGTCAGGCCGCGGTCCATCAGCACGAAACGCGCGCAGCCGTCGGCGTGGATCTTGAAGTCGGTGAAGGCGTAGCCCGCGCCCTCGCCGATCGACGAGCCGACGACGATGTTGCCGCCGAAGTGGTCGGCAAGCGCCTGCGGGTCGGGCACCGGCTCAGCGCCACCGACGAGCTTGGCGTGCGCGGCGACGATGGTCTGGCCGGGAATGGCCTCCAGCCAGCCGGCAGGCAGCCGCGTCGTCGCCGGCTCGGAGAACGGCGCCGGGCTCAGCCCGGGCAGCAGGAAGACGTAGCCGGAGAACTCGCCGTGGCGCTCCCACTTGATGCGCAGCGGCCCGATCGAGGCGCTGAACTGCGTCAGCGAGGCGTCCGGCGGCTCGGCGCCGAAGGCCTCGAACAGGCGCACGATGTGGGCGCGCTCGCTCTCGCGGTCGGTCGGGTCGACCATCACCGCGACATAGGTCGCTCTCGACGGCAGCTCCAGCGGCTCGGGGGGGCGCGCGTGGACCTCGTCGGCGAGTTCGAAACGACCGGGAAAGTCGGGTGGCAGCTGCGGCATCAGTCGTGACCTGAGGGCCTGAAGTATGGCATCCCCCCTGATCGGTCGAGGCGACACGGATCAAGCAGCGAGACGACCTCATTTCAAGGGACAATAAGGGGTTCGCGATACGAAAGGCTCTCGCAGCCTCCTACATAGCGCCATGGCCACCCGCCGTTCCGCAGCACCTCCGTCGACCCCGACCACCCCGCCCGGCCCGAAACTCCGCCAGACCCAGGCCGAGTACACCGCCGCCCGTCCCAATGCCGAACCCGGCGTCAAGCCGATGATGTCCAGCTCGAAGATGTACGTGTGCATCAAGTGCCACGCCAACTTCAAGACGGGCGACGGCAAGCCCGACCCGCGCCTGCGCGGGCTGGGCCGTTGCAACAACTGCCTGGGCATCACCACCCCGGCGACCTGAGCCGGCGTCGACGCCTGCCCCGTCCGGCCACGGCGCCATGCCGTGGCTGGCGTCTTGTCGCGTCGGCTCGCTCCCGGGCGGGCTGACCGCGCCGGCTCAGCCGCCGCTGCGCCGCACCGTCCAGCCCTGCTGCTGTAGGAAGGCCAGCACCTTGTCGCGGTGCTCGCCCTGGATCTCGATGACGCCGTCCTTGGCCGTGCCGCCGCTGCCGCAGTGCGCCTTCAGGCGTTTGGCCAGGGCGGCCAGCGCGGCCTCGTCGAGCGCCAGCCCGCGCACGACGGTGACACCCTTGCCGCCACGGCCGGCGGTCTCGCGGCCGACGCGCACGATGCCGTCGCCGGCCGGCGCCGCCTTCGGCGCAGCACAGGCGCACTCGGCCAGCGGCCGGCGGCAGGCCGGGCACATGCGCCCGCCCTCGGTGGAATAGACCAGGCCGCCGGCGCCGGCACGGCGGCGATCGTTCATCGCGCCCATGCTGCGTGCCGCGACGGCCGCGCCGCGGCACGGCGGCGGTTCATCGGGATCGTGTTCATCACGGCCGCGAGCATAAGCGCGCGCCGGGCACGGCCATGCGCCGCCGGCGCGGGCTGCGCTACGCTCGCGGCCCTCGCCGCCTCCGACACGTCACCGCCTTGAGCAGCACCGCCCGCCCCGCCGATCCCGCCCGCCCCGAACGCTGGCACCTGGACGCGGGCGACCGCGCCGACGCGCTGCTCGTCGTGCCCGCCGACGCGCGCCGCGAACGCCGCTTCGAGATCTCGGTGGCGATGAGCGTGCGTCCGCGCGCCGACGCGCACGAGCCCTGGCACGCGCTGCGTGTGCTCGCCGACGGCGAGCTGCAGTGGTCGCGGCGCATCGCCACCGACCCCGCAGGCCGCTACGACGGCCTGGACTTCCGCTTCCGCCGCAGCGTGCCGGTCGGGCGCGAGCTGCGGCTGCAGGCCTTCGTCGAATGCGGCGGCGCCGAGCGGCTGCGCCTCGTCATCGAGGCCGACGAAGAGACCTGATCAGCCCGCCGGCACGAGGCCGACGACGGCGCCGACCTCGTGCGCGCGCCCGGTGTCGCCGTGCACCAGCACCCGCGTCGTGTCGGCGAGCACGAGCTCGTACTCGAAGTGGCTGCCGCGGAACATGCGCACGGCCACCGTCGCCGGCACACCGCCGTCGTCGACCAGGCGCAGCGCCTGCGGGCGCAGCAGCACGCGGGTGCCGTCGCCGTCGCCGAAGGCCGGCGTCGCCGCGTCGTGCCGGCCCAGCGCGGTCTGCCAGCCCTCGGCGACACGCCGCGCCGGCAGCAGCACGCCGCTGCCGACCAGCGCCGCGACCTCGGGCGTCGCCGGACGCCGGTACAGCTCGAAGGCGTCGGCCCACTGGCACAGCCGGCCGCCGGCCATGACGCCGATGCGGTCGGCCATCGCGAAGGCCTCGGGCTGGTCGTGCGTGACCATCAGCGCCGTCGCGCCGGCCTGGCGCAGGATGCTGCGCAGCTCGCGCGCGATCGACTCGCGCAGCCCGGTGTCCAGGCTGGAGAACGGCTCGTCGAGCAGCAGCAGCGCCGGCCGCGGCGCCAGCGCGCGGGCGATCGCGACACGCTGCTGCTGGCCGCCGGACAGCTCGTGCGGCCAGCGCTGCCGCATCCCGTCCAGGCCGACCAGCGCCAGCATCTCGCCGACACGCGCGCGGCGTTCGGCAGCCGCCAGCCCGCGCAGCCCGAACGCGACGTTGCCCTCGACGTCCAGATGCGGGAACAGCGCGTGCTCCTGGAAGACCATGCCGACGCCGCGTTCGCGCGCCGGCAGCTGGCGTTCGGCCGTCGCGACGACACGCCCGTCGAGCAGGATGCGGCCGGCACGCGGCGCCTCGAAACCGGCGATGGCGCGCAGCAGCGTCGTCTTGCCGCAGCCCGAGGGCCCCAGCAGGCAGCCGATCTCGCCGCGCGCCAGGGCCAGCGAGGCCCGCTGCACGACGTCCGTCGCGCCATAACCCAGGGTGAGGTGTTCGACTTCGAGCATCGTGAGCGACTCAGGACGGGGTTCGGGACGAGGGCCGGCGTTCGGTCTGCATGACCAGCAGCGCCACCGGCAGCAGGCCGACGAGCACGATGGCCAGCGCCGGCAGCGCCGCCTGCTGCCACATCGACTCGGAGGTGAGCTGGAACACGCGCACGGCCAGCGTGTCCCAGCCGAAGCTGCGCGTCATCAGCGTGATCGGCATCTCCTTCATGACGTCGACCAGCACCATCAGGAAGGCCGCGAGCAGGCCGCCGCGCAGCAGCGGCAGGTGCAGCCGGCGCAGCGTCTGCCACGGCGTCAGACCCAGCGAGGCGCAAGCCTCTTCCTGGTGGCGGCTGACGCGCTGCATCGCGCTGTCGGTGGCGTGGAAGCCCACGGCCATGAAACGCGCCGCCAGCGCCAGCAGCATCGTCGCCAGGCTGCCCTTGAGCAGCGCCAGCGGCTCGACGCCGAAGGGTTTCAGCAGCGCCAGCAGCTGCTCGTCGAGCCAGGCGATCGGCACGAACACGCCGACCGCCAGCACCACGCCGGGGAAGGCGTAGCCGACGACCGCCAGCCGCACCAGCCAGGCGGTGGCGGCGTCGGCATGGCGGCGGCGGATCCACGACAGCAGCAGCGCCAGCACCGTGACCGCCGCCGCGGTGGCGCCGGCCAGGCGCAGCGTGTTCCAGGCGAAGCCCCAGTAGCGCGCGTCCAGGTCCTCGCGCCAGACCTGCAGCGACCAGACGACGATCTGCAGCATCGGCACGACGAAGGCCGCACCGAGCACCGCCGCGCAGAACGCGGTGGCCAGCCAGCGCGCGCGCGGCCCGAGCGCGCGCCGCGCATCGCCGCCGGCCGCGGCGTCGAAACGCTGCGCCTGCCGCGAGCGCTGCTCGGCCGCGACCAGCACCAGCACGACGAGCACCAGCAGCGAGGCCAGTTGCGCCGCCGCACCCAGGTCGTGCAGGTCGAACCAGGCCTTGTAGAGCGCGGTCGTGAAGGTGTCGACGTTGAACACCGCGACGGCGCCGAAGTCGGCCAGCGTCTCCATCAGCACCAGCGCCAGGCCGGCGCCGATCCAGGGCCGCGCCATCGGCAGCGCCACGCGCCACAGCGCGCCGGCCGGCGAGCAGCCCAGCGTCTGCGCCGCCTCCAGCGCACGCCGGCCCTGGGTCAGGAAGGCGCCGCGCGCCAGCAGGTAGACGTAGGGGTAGAAGGCCAGCACCAGCACCAGCGTCAGCCCCCAGAAGCTGCCGCGGATCTCGGGGAACCAGCGGCTGCTGCCGAAGAGCTCGCGCAGCGCCGTCTGCACCGGGCCGGCGTACTCGAACAGGCCCATCTGCACGAAGGCCAGCACGTAGGCCGGGAAGGCCAGCGGCAGCACCAGCGCCCAGGCGAAAACGCGCCGGCCGGGGAACTCGCACATCGCCGTCAGCCAGGCCAGCGGCACGCCGACGGCGAGCACGCCGACGGCCACCAGCGCCATCAGCAGCGCGGTGTTGGCCAGCACGCGCGGCAGCACGTGCTGCCACAGATGGGCCCAGGTGTCGGCCTGCGGCGCGAGCGCCAGCACCAGCACCGCGCCCAGCGGCAGCAGCGTCAGCAGCGCGATCGGCAGCGCGGCGAGCGCGCCGCGCCAGGGCAGATGCCGCGTGCGGTGCGCCGCCGGCACGAAGGCCGGCGGGTTCAGGCCGCGTTCAGCGGTAGCCAACGCGGTCGAGCAGGCGGATCGCCGCGGCCTGGCGCGAGCCGATGTCGGCTGCGTTCAGCGGGCTCGCCTTGAACGTGCCCCAGGCCTGCACGATCGGGTCGGCCTCGGCCTTCGGGTTGATCGGGCTCTCGAAGGTGCCGTGCGTGTAGTCGCGCTGCACGCCCTGCGAGGACAGCCACTCGAGCAGCTTGCGCCCGCCCTCGGGGTTGCGCGCGTGCGTGGTCACGCCGCCGCCGGACAGGTTGACGTGCGCCCCGCCCTCGCCTGCGCCCTGGTTGGCCCAGAACAGCTTGACCTTGGCGTTGAACTCGGGCTCGCGCGCCAGGATGCGGCCGTAGTAGTAGGTGTTGGCGATGCCGACCTCGCACTGCCCGGCCTCGATCGCCTTCAGCAGGCTGTTGTCGTTGGTGAAGACGTCGGTCGCGAGGTTGGCGACCCAGCCGCGCGCGATCTCCTCGGCGCGGGCCTCGCCGTGCTTGGCGATCATCATCGCCACCAGCGACTGGGTGTAGGTCTGCTTGCCGGTGCGCAGGCAGAGCTTGCCCTTCCACTTCGGCAGCGCCAGGTCCTCGTAGGTCGACAGCTGCGCCGGCTGCACCTTGCCGGCGGCGTAGAAGATCGTGCGTTCGCGCTGCGACAGCCCCCACCAGCGGCTGCCGGGGTCGCGGAAGCTGGCCGGCACGTTGGCGTCCAGCGTCGGAGACTGCAGCTTGCGCAGCAGGCCGCGTTCGGCGGCGTTCCACAGGTTGCCCATGTCGACGGTGATCAGCACGTCGGCCGGCGAGCTGGCGCCTTCGGCGGCCAGGCGCTCGGTGAGCGAGCCGCCGCGGTCGGTCAGCAGGTTGATGCGCACGCCGGTCTCCTGCGTGTAGCGGTCCAGCGTCGGCTTGAGCAGCTGCTCGATGCGCGACGAGTAGACCGTCACCGGCTGCGGCGCGGCCTGCGCCAGGGCCTGGCCGGCCGCGGCGAGCGCGACGGCGCCGACGGCCAGCGTCGTCTTCCAGTTCTTCATCGTTTCTCCTGGTGGGGGATCAGAACGTCAGATTGGCGCCGACCCAGAAGGTGCGGCCCGCGGGCGCGGTGCCGCGCACCGAGCTGGTCGACTTGTAGTAGGGGCTGCCGAGCACCTCCTGGCCGCTGGTGTTGGTCCAGGCGCGGAACTCGTCGAAGTCCTTGTCGAGCAGGTTGTGCACGCTGGCGCTCAGCGTCAGCGTCTTGGTCGGCTGGTAGCTGCCGCCCAGGTGCCACAGCGAGTAGCCCTTCAGGTCGCCGAGCGCGGCGTACTCGAGCGCGTCGTTGCCGGCCAGCGCCGAGGTCTTGCCGTCGAAGCGGCGGCTGTCGCCGCGGTACTCGCCGCGCAGCCAGGCGCTCCAGCGATCGCTGGCGTTCCAGCGCAGCTGGACGTTGGCGACGTGCTCGGCGGTGTCGCTGAGCTTGCCGCTCTCGACACCGTTGACGATGGCCTCGCTGTCGGTCCAGGTGTAGTTGGCGGTCAGCGCCCAGCGTTCGGCCAGCGCCAGCCGGCCGGCGAGCTCGACGCCCCAGGTCTTGCCTTCGTCGATGTTGATCGCGTAGGTGGCGCCGGGGTTGGCGCTGCAGCTGGAGATCCAGTCGACGCTGCAGCTGCCGCCGCCGCTGCTGATGCGGTCCTTGATCTTGTTGCGGAACAGCGTCACCGAGCCGCCCCAGGCCTTGCCGCCGTCGTAGAGCGCGGCGAGTTCGGCGCTGCGGCTGACCTCGGGCTTGAGGTTCGGGTTGCCGATCGCCAGCACCGTGCCCTGGCCGCCGATGCCGGAGACGCCGTCGATCAGCTGGTTCAGGCGCGGCGCCTTGAAGCCGCCGCTGATGCCGCCCTTGAGCGTCCAGCCCGGCGCCGCGTCCCAGACGAGGTAGGCGCGCGGGCTGAACTCGCCGCCGAAGGCGTCGTGGCGGTTGTAGCGTCCGCCCAGCGTCGTCGTCAGGCCGTCGGCGAGCTGCCACTCGTCCTCGGCGAAGACGGCCCACATCGTCTGCTCGTGGTCCTCGGGCAGCAGGCTGTCGTGGAACTCGGCCTTCCACCACTGCAGGCCGGTGCTCAGCACGTGGCGCTCGCCGAGCGGGCTGACGAGCTTGGAGTCGAGCACGACGTTGGTGGTCTCGAGCTCGCGGTCCTGGCCGATCTCGGGGCTGCCCGCCGGGCGCGAGGCGCTGGGGATCGTGCGTCCCAGGGTCTCGGTGACGCTGCGGGTCAGGCTCGACTCGAGCAGGCCGACAGGCAGGCGGCTGGTGTGGCCCAGCGCGACCTGGTCGCGGTTGAAACGCAGCTCATCGCGGTAGCCGACGGCGGTGGTGGTGGCCGCGCCGGTGGCGCAGTTCAGGTAGTCGACGCCGCCGAGGCGGCAGTCGGCGTTGTCGTAGCGCGTGCGCGCCTGGTCCAGGTCCAGCCAGACGTCGTGGCCGGCGCCGGGGGTCAGCGTCAGCTTGGCGCCGACGCCGGTCTGCAGACTCTCGCCGGGGCGCGGGTCGCGGGCATTGCCTCGGCTCCAGATGCGCTCCGAGGCGTTGCGGTCGTAGACGTTGCCGCGCAGCTGCAGCCCCAGCGTGTCGGCCACCAGCGGGCCGCTGAGGTAGACGTCGGCCTTGCGCTGCAGGCCTTCGTCACCGGCCTCGGGCACGCCGAAGGTGACGCCGGCGCTGCCCACCCATTGGCGGCCGACCTTGCGCGTGATGATGTTGACGACGCCGCCCAGCGCGTCCGAGCCGTACAGCGTGGACATCGGGCCGCGGATGATCTCGATGCGTTCGATCGCCGCCACCGGCGGCATGAAGCTGTTGAGCGCCGCGCCGAAGCCGTTGGGCGTGACGTCGCCGGCGACGTTCTGGCGCCGGCCGTCGATCAGCACCAGCGTGTACTCGCTGGGCAGGCCGCGGATGCTGATGTCCAGACCGCCGGTCTTGCCGGTGCCGCCGCGCACGTCGACGCCTTCGACGTCCTGCAGCGCCTCGGCCAGGTCGCGGAACTGGCGCGTCTGCAGATCCTCGCGCGTGATCACCGTGATCGACGCCGGCGCCTGGCGCAGCTCCTGCTCGAAGCCCGAGGCGGTGACGACCAGCGTCGGCAGCGAGCCGGTCTCGGGGGAGGCCTGGGCGTGTGCGGCGGCCGCGCAGGCGGCGATGGCAGCGGCGGCGGTCAGGCGGTGCCGGCAGCAGCGTTTGACGGAGACCTGGGACATGCGCTTGTTTCCTGTGGCGTGGTGTTGACGTCGAGCCGATGCCCGACTGGAAGCTTGTGCGGATTATCCCTATTGAGTGTTGTTGAGAATCATTCGCCTTTCGCTTCGTCGTGCCACTTGCCAGCAGACGGTTGGCCGTGTAATGCGTGCTCCAGCCACCACCGGCAGCCTCGATCCGGGGAGGCGACGGCCGCGGACCACGTCGACACACCACACTGGCAGCGGCGGGAGGCAATGCAGGCTGCGGCGCCGCTGCCAGCCGGAGGACGAGGATGACGAAGCAGGCCCGGATCGCGTTCATGCTGGCGGCATGCGTCTGGGCCACCGCGGTGCCGGCCGACGGACGCCGGACCAGCCCGCCACGCCCCCCCGCCAGGCGGCTTCGCCATCCCGCGACGAGCCCTTCTATGCCGCCTACGCCCGCCACGCGCGCGAGCTGACGCCGCCGCAGCGCGCGCAGCTCATCGTCAAGCCGGACGCGATGGCCGAGCAGGCGGGGGGCGGTTCGCCCAGGCCGACGTGGCGCGGCGGCGGCAGCAGGAGTTGCTGCTGCTGAAGGAGCGCAAACGGCCCGCCTACGCGCTCATCGTCGCCGCGCTCGCCTCGCTGGGCGGGCGGCGGAGAACCTCTTCCTGCTGCGCTACCGCGCCAGCTCGCCGCTGCGGGCGGCCCATGCGCCTTCGGTGGCGCTGACCGTCACCGGCACGCAGTTCACGATCGTCATCGCCGACACCGACCGCCTGCTCGCGGCCGCCGGCGACCTGCTCGGCGCCGCGCACGGCCGTCAGAGCAGCCCGCGCGCCTCGGCCAGCAGCCAGCCGGCCACGCAACTGGTACCCACGCCGATCAGCCCCGGCAGGATGAAGCTGTGGTTGACGACGAAGCGGCCGATGCGTGTCGTGCCCGAGCGGTCGAACTGGATCGCCGCGAGGTCGCTCGGGTAGGTCGGCAGGATGTAGTAGCCGTAGCAGGCGGCCGCAAAGGCCACGACGTAGCCGGGAGGCACGCCGACCGACAGCGCCACCGGCACCAGCGCGCTGATCGCCGCGGCCTGCGAGTTGACGAGCTTGCTGACGAGCAGCAGCGCGATGGCATAGGTCCAAGGATGCTCGCGCACCATGCCGGCCAGGCCTTCCTTCAGCGAGTCGATGTGCGCGTCGAACATCGTGTCGGCCATCCACGCGATGCCGAAAACCGCGACGACGGCCACCATGCCGGCGCGGAAGACCTCGTTCTTGGACACCTGCGAGGCGTCGGTGCGGGTGGCGAGCAGGATCAACGCGCCGGCCAGCAGCATGAACATCTGGATCGTCAGCACCATTGACAGCGGTTTGCCGCCAACCACCGGCCTCAGCGACTCCACCGCCCCGAGCAGCGCGACGACGGCGATGGCACCGACGAAGATCCACATCGCGACCCACTGTCCGCGCTCGAGCGTCTTGCCGATCAGCGTCGTGCCTTCGCCGTAGACCCGCGCACGACCCTCGGGCGTGGCGATCAGCGCCTGGAACTCGGGGTCGCGCTCGAGGTCCTTGCCGCGGAACCAGCTGAAGGCGCCGATCGCGAGCACGCCGGCCAGCGTCGACGGGATGGTGATCGACAGCAGCGTCGCGAAGTCGATGGCGTGGCCGGCCACCGGCACCGCGGCCATGAAGGCCACCAGCGAGACCACCGCCACCGACACCGGGCTGGCGATGATGCCCATCTGGCTGGCCACCGAGGCCGCGGCCATCGGCCGTTCCGGGCGCACGCCGTTCTTGATCGCGACGTCGTAGATGATCGGCAGCATCGTGTAGACCACGTGGCCGGTGCCGCACAGCATGGTCAGCGCCGCGGTGGTCAGCGGCGCGACCACGGACACGTAGCGAGGGTTGCGGCGCAGCAGCTTCTCGGCGGCCTGCAACAGCACGTCCAGCCCGCCGGAGGCCTGCAGCGTCGCCGATGCGGCGACGACGGCGACGATGGTCAGCATCACGTCGACCGGCGGCTTTCCGGGCTTCAGGCCGAAGCCGAAGACCAGCACCACGACACCGATCCCGCCGAGCAGGCCCAGCGCCAGCCCGCCGCGACGCGCGCCGTAGAAGAGGCAGACGAGGATCAGCGCCAGCTGAAGCACAAACGAGAGGTCCATGGGCAGGGCACCGAGGCGAGCGGCGCCTGGAAGATGACTGGAACGACGATAAGCGCGAACTGCGGGTTGCCACCGATTACCCACTGGACTCGACACCGGATTGAGCGCGCTTGACGGCGACGCCCTCGGCCGCCGGGCGCAGGCCCAGCGCGCGCCCTGCAGCGTGATCCCCGGAGTCGCTGACGTCCTTGGAGCGGTTCAGGTCGAGACGGAGCGCGCCGCCAAAAGCGGCGGCTCCGTGGCGCTCTGGAGCACGCGCTGCGCCGGGTGCCGCTCAGCCGGCAGGTGGCCAGCGCCGCAGCGCGCGCTGAAAGAACAGGCTGTTGGGCAACTGCAGCCGGGCGTGGCTGCCGTCCGCGGCCGTTTCGATCAGCGTCGTGTAGACGAGGTTGATGTCGTCGACCTGGCCCTTGAAGCCGGGCTTGTCGCCGGCTTCGACCAGTTCCACCAGGTCGCCGGGGCGAAAGGCGCGCGTGGTGAAGATCAGCAGCGCGCAGAACAGGTTGGACAACACGCTCCACGCGGCAAAGAAGGCCACGGCTCCCACCGCCGCGAAACCGGTGAAGGCCGTCCACAGCACGCTGCCGGACACGCCCATGCGTTCCAGCGACCACAGCAGCGCGCCGGTGTAGACGAGCAGCGCGATCACCCGGCGCGCCGGCACGAGCAGCGTCGTCGGCAGCGCGTAGGCCTGCGCCAGCCGGCGCAGCAGGCGGCGCAACAAGCGCATCAGCAGCCACGCCGCCAGCAGGATGGCCGCCACCTGCGTGCCGAGCACCAGCGTCTCGAGGCCGCCACCGGCCCAGGCCGGCAGCCGCGCGAAAAACATCGAAAGATACTTGTCCATAGGGCCGCGATGATGGCGACCCCGTCTCGACCGTCGACGCATGGCCCGACCGGGCCAGGGGACGCTGGCCGCCTCGTCGGCGCCGCGCCGAGGCGCACCGAGGCGAGGCGATGCGCAGCGCCTGCCGGGGATCGATCAGGTGATCGACGGCCTCCGCATCCTCGGCGATCGCGAGCGGGACACCCCTGACCGTGCCGTTGAACGCGTTGCCGGTCGGCCCGTAGTCGGGAGAGACCGGGGCCATCGTGGCCTGCCATCGTCGCGGTCCCGTGGCCGGTCTTCGGGCCGAAGCTGATGCAAGCCCGCTGGAACAGCGGTGCGCGGGCACGCCACGTCCGCCGGGGGCGTCGTGCTCGTCGAGGCTGGCGAGGAGCCAGGTCCGGAACAGCCAGCGGCCGTTCTGCCCGCGGAAAAGAAAAAAGGCCCCGAAGGGCCTTTTTTCTCGAACATTTTTTTGGGGTGGCTGATGGGACTCGAACCCACGACGACCAGAATCACAATCTGGGACTCTACCAACTGAGCTACAGCCACCGCAGCAAAGAAGCGAGAGTATAGCGCGAAAGCGCCGGTTTCAAGGCGTAGTCGACTTGGCCGCAGCCTGAACTGCCGCTTCCTTGATCTCGGCCTTGGTGCGGCGCTTCAGCGCGTCCAGGTAGGCCAGCGCCTCGGCGGTGGCCCAGGTCTGGGCGAGCTGCTGCTGCAGCATCGCGTCGGTGGCCGGATCGGCCTCGCGCTGCAGCACCTTGGAGACGCGCACGACGGCGTAGCCCTGGCTGCCCAGGTCGACACCGACGATGGCCGGCAGCTGCTTGGTGTCGGCACGCAGCACGGCGTCGATGACCGCACGCGGCGCGCCCTGCGGCTGCGCACGCGACAGCGTCAGCGAAATCGGCAGCGCCTCGTTCGGCGACTTCTTCAGCGCCTCCAGGCGCTTGGCGCCCTCGGCCTTGGCCAGCGCGGCGGACTTCTGCGCGACGACCGCCTCACGCACCTGGTCGCGCACCTCGGCCAGCGGCAGCGTGCGCGCCGGCGAGTGCGTGACGATGCGTGCCGACACGAGCTGGTTCTGGCCGATCTCGACGGCGTCGGTGTTGCGCTTGTTGCGCACCACGTCGTCGGAGAACACGGCGTCGAGCAGCTTGGCCGAGGCCAGCGCGCCGCTGGCGCCCGGCGCCGGCTGGCGCAGCACGGTGGCGGTCTGCTTCTGCAGCTTCAGCTTGTCGATCACCGGCTGCAGGCTGTCGGACTGCTCGTAGACGGTGTTCGTGAAGGTCTCGGCGGCCTCTGCGTAGCGCTTCTGCGCCAGCGAGCGGCGCACCTCCTGCTCGATCTCGGCGCGCACCGTGTCGAAGGCCTTCTTCTGGCCGCCGCGCAGGCCGGTCAGCGTGATGACGTGATAGCCGAAGTCGGTCTCGATGACGTTGCTGATCTCGCCGGTCTTCATCGCGTAGACGGCGTCCTCGAAGGGCTTGGCCATCATGCCGCGGCCGAAGAAGTCGAGATCACCGCCGCGCGACGCGGAGCCCGGGTCCTGGGAGTTCTTGCGCGCGACCTCGGCGAACGAGTTCGGCGACCGGCGCACCTCGGCCAGCAGCTGCTCGGCACGCGCCTTGGCGGCCTTCTTCTCGTCGGCCGGCGCCGACGGGTCGACACGGATCAGGATGTGGCTGGCGCGGCGCTCCTCGGCCTGCGTGTAGCGGCTGGCGTTTTCCTCGTAGTAGCGGCGCAGGTCTTCCTCGGGCACCGCGACGTCCTTGGCGAGCGCGGCCAGGTCGAGCACGACGTACTCGATCTGCGCCTGCTCCGGCGCGCGGAACTCGCCCGAATGGGCCTCGTAGTAGGCCTGCAGGTCGGCATCGCCCGGCGTCGCCTGGGCACGGTAGGCGGCCGCGTCGAAACGCTGGATCTGCACCTCGCGGCGCTGCAGCAGCGCGTCCAGCGACGTCGCGGCGACGGCCGGCGGCGTGAACGAGGACTGGGCCACGGCGCCCAGCACCTGCTGCATGCCGAACTCCTGGCGCAGCTGCTGCTCGAAAGCCTCGACGCTCATGCCCTGGGCGGCCAGGATCTCGCGGTTGACGCTGCCGTCGGGGTTGCGCAGGCCGGCGAACTGCGGGTCGGTGACGAACAGCCGCTGCAGGCGCGCGTCGTCGGGCACGAGGTGGTACTGGCGCGCGGTGGCCATCAGCACGCGGTCACGCACCAGGCCGTCCAGCGTCTCGCGCTTCAGTTCGGGGGTCTCGAGCAGCTTGGGGTCGAGCTCGGGGCGCTGGCGGCGCAGGCGCTCGATGTTGTTCTGGTGGGCGGCGTCCCACTCGGCGCGCGAGATCGCCTGGCCGCCGACCTCTGCCACCGTCACCGCGCCGCCTTCGGTGAAGCGGCTGTAGCCCTGGACCCCGAAGAAGATGAACGACGGGAAGATCAGCAGCACCAGGATGCCCAGCACCAGGCGCGAGTGGTTGCGGACGAAATCGAACATCGTTGTGTGGGGTGGGGGCCGTGGACGGCGGGAGCCGGAGCCCTGAAGCAAAAGAAGGCGAACCGCGGTTCGCCTTCCGGGGCCGGCGCAAGCCGCGGGATTCTATGCCGCGGCCATGGCCGTTTTCTGGTGGGTGCTGACGGGTTCGAACCGCCGACCTACGCCTTGTAAGGGCGCCGCTCTACCGACTGAGCTAAGCACCCGGCTGGACTTCAGCCGAGCAGGTCCTTCAGGGCCTTGCCCGGACGGAACTTCGGAACCTTCGCGGCCTTGACCTCGATGGCCTCGCCGGTGCGCGGGTTGCGGCCGGTGCGCGCGGCGCGCTCCGAGACCTCGAAGGTGCCGAAGCCGGCGATCGCGACGCTGTCGCCGTTCTTCAGCGCGGTCTGCACGCCTTCGAGCGCGGCTTCCAGGGCGCGCGTGGCCGAGGCCTTGGACAGGTCCGCCTGCTGGGCGATGTGGGCGATCAGATCCGTCTTGTTCACGTCGTTTTCCTCGTGTGTTTCGTTCGGGTCGCCGGCCCGGCCTCGTGGGACGGGCGAGCGGCAAGGCCGCGAATTATGGTTCAGGCGCGCCGGACGCCGTCCAAGCGCCGACACCCGGCGCGGTCTTCAGCGCACCTTGGCACGGATCTCGGGGATCGCACGCTGCAGGTAGTAGACCATCGACCAGACCGTCAGCACCGCGGCGATCCACATCAGCCACGAGCCCCAGACACGCGTGTCCAGGCCGAACACGCGGCCGTCGTAGAGCAGGAACGGGATCGCGACCATCTGCGCCGTGGTCTTCAGCTTGCCGAGCATGTGCACGGCGACGCTGCGCGACGCGCCGATCTGCGCCATCCACTCGCGCAATGCCGAGATCGCGATCTCGCGGCCGATGATGATCAGCGCGACGAAGACGTCGGCGCGGCCCAGGTGCACCAGGATCAGCAGCGAGGCGCAGACCAGGAACTTGTCGGCCACCGGGTCGAGGAAGGCGCCGAAGGCCGAGGTCTGGTTGAGCTTGCGCGCCAGGAAGCCGTCGAGCCAGTCGGTGGCGGCGAAGAACACGAACATCACGGTGGCCGCGAGGTTGCGTGTGCCCCATTCGAGAGGCAGGTAGTACACGCCGATGATCAGCGGGATCGCGGCGATGCGCGCCCAGGTCAGCAGCGTGGGGACCGTGAAGAACATCGGTGGATCGTACCGAAAGCGGCGGACGCGGACTTGACGGCGGTTCAGTCGTCCAGCGTGCGGGGCTTGAAGCGCCGCTCGTCGTCGAACAGGAACACCTCGGTGAAGGCCCACGGCCGGGGCAGGTGCGAGACGTCGCCGAAGGGCGCGGCACGGCGCACCGCGTCGATCGCGAGCTGCGTCGTGTCCTTGGCCTGCGAGGGCACGCGCCGCACGTGGATCTGGCGCACGCGGCCGTCGTGCTCCAGCTCGACCTCGAGCACCGGGATCGCCAGCAGCGGCTGCGACACCGGGCCGAGGTAGCTGCGCTCGGGGTTGGCGGCGACCAGGCGCTCGGCAGCGCGACGCCGGTACTCGTCCCAGCTGCGCGCCGGCGGCAGCGGCATCGTGCCGGGCGCCGCCGCCGAGCTCGGCGGCACGGGTTGCAGCGCCGGCTTCGGCGTCGGCTTGGACGCGCAGCCGGCCAGCGCCGCGGCCGCCGCGATGACGCTCGCCAGCCAGCCGCGGGAATCAGTGAAGCGCACGGTAGATCTCCTCCGCGAGGTCGTGCGAGATGCCGTCGACCGAGGCCAGGTCCTCGACGCTGGCCGCGGCCACGCCGCGCACGCCCCCGAAACGTTGCAACAGGCGCGAGCGCTTGCGCGGCCCGACGCCGGGAATGTCCTCGAGCTTGCTGCCGCCGGTGCGCACGCTGGCGCGGCGGGCGCGCATGCCGGTGATCGCGAAGCGGTGGGCCTCGTCGCGGATCTGGGCGACGAGCATCAGCGCCGCCGAGTCGTGGCCGAGGTACACCTTCTCGCGGCCATCGGCGAAGACGAGCTCTTCGAGGCCGACCTTGCGGCCTTCGCCCTTCTCGACGCCGACGATGATGGACAGCGGCAGGCCGAGCTCGGTGAAGACCTCGCGCGCCATCGACACCTGGCCGCGGCCGCCGTCGACCAGCACCAGGTCGGGCAGGCGCGCCGTGCCCTTCTTCGCCGGCGCGGCGGCCTCGTCGGCGGCGCCGTCCTGGGCGTCCTGGCGGCGGGCCTCGGCCAGCCGGGCGTAGCGCCGCGTCAGCACCTGGCGCATCGCCGCGTAGTCGTCGCCGCCGGTCACGCCCTCGATGTTGAAGCGCCGGTACTGCGCGCTTTGCATCGCGTGGGCCTCGTAGACCACGCAGGAAGCCTGCGTCGCCTCGCCGGCGGTGTGGCTGATGTCGAAGCACTCGATGCGCAGCGCGTCGGGCTCGACGTCGAGCTCCAGTGCCTCGACCAGCGCGCGTGTGCGTTCGCGCTGCGAACCTTCCTCGGCCAGCAGGCGCGCCAGCGCCAGTTCGGCGCCCTTCTCGGCCAGCTCCAGCCAGATGCGCTTCTGCTCGCGCGGCTGCTGCGTGGCGCGCACACGCACGCCGGCGGCCTCGGACAGCGTCTCGATCAGTTCCGGGTCCACCGGATGGCTGGTGACGAGCTGCGGCGGCACCGCCTGGCCGAGGTAGTGCTGGGCGATGAAGGCCTCGAGCACCGCGGTCTCGGGGCTGGGCGCGTCGGCGCGCTCGTCGGCCTCGGTGGCGCTGAGCGCCGCGCCGTCGTCGACGTGGGTCGGGAAGTAGGCGCGGTCGCCGAGGTGGCGGCTGCCGCGCACCATTGCCAGGTTGACGCAGGCGCGGCCGCCGGCCACGCGCACGGCGAGGATGTCGACGTCCTTGTCGCCGGCCGACAGGCTGCTGGCTTCCATCGCCTGCTGGTGCAGCACGCGCGACAGCGAGCCGATGCGGTCGCGCACGGCGGCCGCCTTCTCGTACTCGTAGGCCTCGGCGAAGGCCATCATCTGCGCCTGCAGGTCGGCGACGACCTCCTGCTGCTCGCCGAGCAGGAAGCGCTCGGCGTCGTGCACGTCGCGGGCGTAGTCGTCCTTGGAGACGAGGCCGACGCAGGGGCCCGAGCAGCGCTGGATCTGGTAGAGCAGGCAGGGCCGCGAGCGGTTGGCGAACACCGTGTCCTCGCAGGTGCGCAGGCGGAAGACTTTCTGGATCAGCTGGATCGTCTCCTTGACGGCCCAGGCGTTCGGGTACGGCCCGAAGTAGCGGTGCTTGCGGTCGACGGCGCCGCGGAAGTAGGCGACACGCGCGCAGCTGGCGGCCGTCAGGGCCCCCGCCCCGTCGGCGGAACGCGTGCCGGTGATCTTCAGGTAGGGGTAGCTCTTGTCGTCCCGGAACAGGATGTTGAACTTCGGGTTCAACGTCTTGATCAGGTTGTTCTCGAGCAGCAGCGCCTCGGCCTCGGTGCGCACCACCGTCGTCTCCAGCCGCGCGATGCGCGCGACCATCGCGCCGATGCGCGTGCCGCCGTGGTCCTTGTGGAAGTAGCTGGAGACGCGCTTCTTCAGGTTGCGCGCCTTGCCGACGTAGAGCACGCCGCCGGCGGCGTCGAAATAGCGGTAGACGCCGGGCAGGCCGGGCAGCGCGGCCACTTCGGCCAGCAGGCGCTCGCGGACGGCGTCGGGCGCGGCGGCCGGGGCGGCCGGCGCGGCATCAGGAACGGCGGGAGACTCGGGCTCGGGGATCACGGGCCCTATTGTCGCGGCTGCCGATAATCCGGCCGATGCGAGCCTGGACCTGGGACCTGTTCTGCCGCGTCATCGACAACTGGGGCGACGTCGGCGTCTGCTGGCGCCTGGCGCGTGACCTCGCCGCACGCGGTGCACGCGTGCGGCTGTGGATCGACGACGCCAGCGCGCTGGCGTGGATGGCGCCCGCCGGCACCGGCGGTGTCGAGGTCGGCGCCTTCGACGCCGCAGCTGAACCCGGCGACGTCGTCGTCGAGGCCTTCGCCTGCGACCCGCCGCCGGCCTTCGTCGAACGCATGGCCGTGCGCACGCCGGCGCCGGTGTGGATCAACCTCGAGTACCTGAGCGCCGAGCCCTGGGTCGAACGTGTGCACGGCCTGCGCTCGCCGCATCGTTCGGGGCTGGACAAGTGGTTCTTCCATCCGGGTTTCACCGCCGCCACCGGCGGCCTGCTGCGCGAGCCCGGGCTGCTGGCCGAGCACGCGGCCTTCGACGGCGACGCCTGGCTCGCGGCCCACGGCCTGGCGCGGCGCGACGGCGAACGGGTCGTGACGCTGTTCTGCTACGACAACCCGGCGGTGCCGGCGCTGCTGGACGCGCTGGCCGCCGAGCCGACGCTGCTGCTGCTGACACCCGGCCACGCCCAGCGGCTGGTGAGCACGACGCCGCCCGGCTTGCGCAGCGCCGCCCTGCCCCACCTGCCGCAGCCCGAGTTCGACCGCCTGTTGCGCGCCTCGGACCTGAACTTCGTGCGCGGCGAAGACTCGCTGGTGCGCGCGATCTGGGCCGGCCGGCCCTTCGTCTGGCACATCTACCCGCAAGAGGACGGCGTGCACGCCGACAAGCTGGACGCCTTGCTGGCGCGCATGCCCGCGGTGCCGGGGCTGGCCGAGTTCTGGCGCGGCTGGAACGGTCTCGGGCCCTGGGCGCCACTGCCCGAGGCCGGCGTCTGGGCCGCCGCGATGGCCGCATTCCGCGACGGACAAGCGTCGCGACTTGATCTGACCGGCGCTCTGTGGCAGTTCGCACAAGGCAAAGCCGGCCCCGAATGCTAGAATCAAGGGCTTTGCGCAAACGGGCCCGTCGGGCTCGCCCAGTTCTACACCGGTGATGGAGCGGCTGCCCGCCAGCGCTCGCCGGGGATCAACCAGCCGCGGGGGCACGCCCCGCTCGACGCCATGAAACTCGCTCAGGAAATCCGCGCCGGCAACGTCATCATGCAGGGCAAGGACCCGATGGTCGTGCTGAAGACCGAATACAGCCGCGGTGGCCGCGGTGCCGCCACGGTCCGCATGAAGATGAAGAACCTGCTGAACGGCGGCGGGGCCGAAGTCGTCTTCAAGGCCGACGACAAGATG
This sequence comes from Rubrivivax benzoatilyticus JA2 = ATCC BAA-35, assembly GCF_000190375.1. GTDB lineage: Bacteria > Pseudomonadota > Gammaproteobacteria > Burkholderiales > Burkholderiaceae_C > Rubrivivax > Rubrivivax benzoatilyticus. The sequence goes on along the minus strand of NZ_AEWG01000005.1, from coordinate 7,200 downwards.
GACCAGATCATCCTGGACAAGAAGGAGTGCACGTACACGTACTTCGCCGATCCGATGTACGTGTTCATGGACCCGGAATACAACCAGTTCGAGGTGGAAGCCGAGAACATGGGTGACGCCATCAGCTACCTCGAAGACAACATGCCGGTGGAAGTCGTCTTCTACGACGGCAAGGCGATCTCGGTCGAACTGCCGACCACCGTCGTGCGCGAGATCATCACCGAGCCGGCCGTCAAGGGCGACACCTCGGGCAAGGTCATGAAGCCGGCCAAGATCGTCGGCACGGGTTTCGAGATCTCGGTGCCGCTGTTCGTCGAAAACGGCGACAAGGTCGAAATCGACACCCGCACCCACGAGTACCGCAAGCGCGTCTGACGCGTCTTCGCTCCTGACCGAGGGCACCGCGAGGTGCCCTTTGTCGTTGCTGGGGCATCATCGACGCATGGCCTTCGACTTCGACGCGGCGGTCTCGGCGCCGTCGCGCATGACGCGGCAGGCCGGGTTGTCCAGACACGCATGAAGACCGAACCCGTCGTCCCGGCGCGCATCGAGTTCGACACCGCCGGCCTGCCGCACGCGCCGGACTTCGGCGACGTCTACCACGCCCAGGTCGGCGCCTTCGAGCAGGCGCGGCACGTGTTCCTGGCCGGCAACGGTCTGCCGGGGCGCTGGGCCGGGCAGCGGCGTTTCGTCATCGCCGAGACCGGGTTCGGCCTGGGCAACAACTTCCTCGCGACCTGGGCCGAATGGCGCGACGACCCGGCGCGCTGCGCGCAGCTGGTCTTCGTCAGCGTCGAACGCCATCCGCCGACACGCACCGACCTCGCGCGCGCGCTGCGCGGCTCGCCGCGGCCGGAGCTGGCCGCCGAACTCGTCGCCGCCTGGCCGCCAGCGACACCCGGCCTGCACCCGATCGACCTCGACGGCGGCCGCGTGCGCCTGCTGCTGGGCTACGGCGACGCCGCGGCGCTGCTGCCCGAGCTGCGCCTGGTGGCCGACGCGATCTACCTCGACGGATTTGCGCCCGGCCGCAACGCCGCGATGTGGTCGGCGCCGGTGTTCCAGGCGCTGGCGCGGCTGTCGGCGCCGGGCACGACGGCGGCCACCTGGAGCGTCGCACGCGCGGTGCGCGACGGGCTGGCGGCGGTCGGCTTCGAGCTCGAACGCCGCGCCGGCATCGGCGGCAAACGCGAGATCAGCGTCGCACGCTACGCGCCGCGTTACCTGCCCCCGCCGCCACCGCGCGACACCGCGGCGCTGCCGCAGGCGCGCGACGCGGTCGTCATCGGCGCCGGGCTGGCCGGCGCCGCGGTCGCGCAGGCCTTGGCCGCCGAAGGGTTGGTGGTGACGGTCTTCGAGCGCCGCGCCACGCCGGGCGCCGAGACCTCGGGCAACCCGGCCGGCATCTTCCACGGCACGGTGCACGCCGACGACGGCCCGCATGCGCGGCTGCTGCGCGCCGGCGCGCTGCTGGCCACGCGCACTTACTCGCCGCTGTTCGACGCCGGCCTGGTGCCGGGCTCGACGCGTGGCCTGCTGCGGCTGGACAGCGGGCCGGTGGACGCGATGCGGGCGCTCGCCACACGCGCCGGGCTGCCGGCCGACTGGGTGCAGGCACTCGACACCGACGAGGCCTCGGCACTCGCCGGGCTCACGCTGCCGTCACCGGCCTGGTTCTATCCGGGTGCCGGCTGGTGTTCGCCGGCGGCGCTGGCGGCGCACTGGATCGCGACGCCGGGCGTGCGTTTCGTCGGCGGCACCGAGGTCGCGCGCCTGGAACGCCGCGCCGACCGCTGGCGCCTGCTGGACGCGGCCGGCGGCACGCTGGCCGAGACGGCGATCGTCGTGCTGGCCAACGCCTCCGACGCCGCGCGCCTGGCCGCGCCGTGGATGCCCGAGGCCTGCACCTGGCCGCTGCAGCGGGTGCGTGGCCAGGTCAGCGCCTGGATGGGCCCGCGCGCGCCGCTGGCGCTGCCGGTGGCCGGAGGCGGCTACGCGCTGCCCGGTCCAGACGGTGGTGTCGTCTTCGGCGCCAGCAGCCAGGCCGGTGACGAAGACCCAACGCGGCGCGACGCCGACCACGTCGACAACCTCGCCAAGCTGAAGCGCCTGACGGGGCTGGAGCCGCCGGCAGACGCCCGGCCCTGGCCCGGCCGGGTCGGCTGGCGTCTGGTGGCGGAGGACAGGATGCCGATCGTCGGCGCGCTGCCGGCGGTGCTGCCGGCGCACCGCGCCGAGCAGCCGCGGCGCTGGCCGCGGCACGAGGGGCTGATGGTCTGCACCGCGCTGGGCAGCCGCGGCATCACGCTGGCGCCGCTGGCCGGCCGGCTGGTGGCGGCGATGGCCACCGGCGCGCCGTGGCCGCTGGAGCAGGACCTGGTGGACGCCGTCGACCCGGCGCGTTTCGCGGCGCGCGCGCTGCGGCGCCGGGGCTGATCAGTCTTCGCGCTGGCCTTCGGCGGCCGGCGGCGGGGTGTCGGCGGAGCCTTCGCCCGTCTGGGCCTGGTTGTCAGGCGCGTCGTCGTGCTGCGACGGGCTGGCCTTGCGCGAGGCCTTCTCTTCCTTCTTGCGCTTCTTCGCGAGTTCTCGCTGGCGCTTTTCGAAGGCGTAATTGGGTTTGGCCACGGGCGGTCCTTTGATCAGGGGGCGCCATTATGGAGCCGCGCACCGGGCGCGGGCTCCGCAATGGCGCGGGTTTGAGAAGGGCCAAGCTCGACGCCCGGCCGCCCTCGGGAACGGTCAGAAACGCAGCGTGCGCACGCCTTCGGCGGTGCCCAGCAGACACAGGCTGGCCTTGTGGCGAGCGAAGATGCCCACCGTCACGACGCCCGGCCACTGGTTGATCTCGGTCTCCATCGCCAGCGGGTCGGTGATCTTCAGGCCGCGCACGTCGAGGATCGGCTGGCCGTTGTCGGTCGTCACGCCCAGGCGCAGCGTCGCGGTGGCGCCCATCGCCTCGAAGCGACGCGCGATCTGCGGCGCGGCCATCGGGATCACCTCGACCGGCAGCGGGAAGCGCCCCAGCGTGTCGACCAGCTTGCTCTCGTCGGCGATGCAGACGAAACGTTCGGCCAGGTCGGCGACGATCTTCTCGCGCGTCAGCGCCGCGCCGCCGCCCTTGATCATGTAGCCGTGGTGGTCGATCTCGTCGGCGCCGTCGACGTAGACCGGCAGCGGCCGGTCCAGCGCCGCGGCCTCGACGACCGGGATGCCGTGGCGGCGCAGCCGTTCGGTGCTCTGCACCGAGCTCGACACCGCGCCGGCGATGCGGTCCTTGATCTTCGCGAGCGCGTCGATGAAGTGGTTGACCGTCGATCCCGTGCCCACGCCGACCAGCGCGCCCGGGACGACGTGCTCGATCGCCGCTTGGGCGACCAGGGCCTTGAGTTCGTCCTGTGTCATGGGCGCCGATTATCCGCGCCGGCCGGGCCCGACACCGTTTGCGACAATCGCCGCCCATGTCCCTGCTGCCCTACGGCCTGGCCCGCCGCTTCCTCTTCGGCCTCGACCCCGAAGCCGCCCACGACCTGACGATCTCCGGCCTGGCCCGGCTGCAGGACACGCCGCTGCGCTGCGCCTGGAGCGAGACGCGCATCGACGACCCGGTCACCGTCGCCGGCCTGCGTTTCCCCAACCGCGTCGGCCTGGCCGCCGGGCTGGACAAGAACGGCCGCTGCATCGACGCGCTGGGCGCGATGGGCTTCGGCTTCATCGAGGTCGGCACCGTCACGCCGAAGCCTCAGCCGGGCAACCCGAAGCCGCGCATGTTCCGCCTGCCGGAGGCCGAGGCGCTGATCAACCGCATGGGCTTCAACAACGACGGCCTGGCGGCCTTCGTCGCCAACGTGCAGCGGGCCAAGTCCTTCCGCGCCGCCGGCGGCATCCTGGGCCTGAACATCGGCAAGAACGCCGCGACGCCGATCGAGCGCGCCGTCGACGACTACCTGATCGGCCTGGACGGCGTCGCGCCGCACGCCGACTACGTGGCCGTCAACATCTCCAGCCCGAACACGAAGAACCTGCGCGCGCTGCAGAGCGACGAGGCGCTCGACGCACTGCTGGGCGCACTCGCCGCGCGCCGCGACGAAATCGCCGGCACGCTGGGCCGGCGCGTGCCGATGTTCGTGAAGATCGCGCCCGACCTCGACGAAGCCCAGGTCGACGTCGTCGCCGCGACGCTGCGCCGGCACGGGCTGGACGGTGTCATCGCCACCAACACGACGATCTCGCGCGAAGCCGTGCAGGGCCTGCGCCACGCCGAGGAAACCGGCGGCCTGTCCGGCCGGCCGGTGGCCGAAGCGAGCAACCGCGTCATCCGCCGCCTGCGTGCGGCGCTGGGCGCGGGTTTCCCGATCATCGGCGTCGGCGGCGTGATGGCCGCCGAGGACGCACGCGCCAAGATCGACGCCGGCGCCGATCTGGTGCAGATCTACACCGGGCTGATCTACCGCGGCTCCGCGCTGGTCGGCGAAGCGGCGCGCGCGCTGGCGCGCCGCTGATTCAGAACACGTCGAGCAGCGGCAGCCGGGCGCGCCCGGCCAGCGCCTCGGCCAGCCCCCAGGCGACGCCCAGGTCGCCGGTCCACAGCGACGGCCGGCCTCGGCCGTAGTGCTCGCGTGCCGCTTCCACCTGCGCCGCGGCGTGGGCCAGCATCGCCAGGCCACGTTCGCGCCAGCGATCGTCGCCGCTGCGCTCGGCCAGGCGCAGCAGCGCGAGCGCGTTGCCGGCGGTGCCATGGCACAGGCTCGGGCCCTTGTTCAGCGGGCCGGCGAGCCAGACCGCCTCGCCGGCGGCGAGCAGCAGTCCGTCCCACTCGGACGTGCGCGGCGCGTCGGCCAGCCGGGCCAGGATGCCGGGCGAACCGTGGCAGTCCTGCAGCAGCGGCAGCCGGCCGACGACACGCGCGGCGTCGATCATCGGGTGCCAGTTCCAGGCGCCGGCCTGTTCGCCCTCGCCACGCAGCGCGGTCGCCGCCAGCGTCGTGTACGCGCCGTCCAGCAGCGACGCAACCGCGGCCTCGGGCACCAGACGGCGCGCACGCAGCGCCAGGTAGACGTTGCCGGCCAGCCCATGGCCGGCGCCCAGCCAGCGCACGCGGCGGCCGTAGAGATCCTGTTCCCAGACCGGCGTGCCGGTCTCGGGGTCGGCGATGCGGGTCGCCAGCAGCCGCGCGACCGCGGCTTCGGCCAGCGAGCGCCAGCGTGCGCCGCCGTCCTGCTCGGCCAGATGCACCGCGGCCAGCGCGCTGCCCGGAAAGCTCCACAACGATTCCAGCGACGGGTGATCGAGCTGCGCCGTCAGCAGCGCTTCCAGCCGGTCCAGCGTCGCGGCGTCTTGCGTCACCTGCCAGGCCAGCAGTTCCAGCCCGGTGTCGCCGAGCCAGAACGAGCCGCGTTCGTCGGGCTTGCGCGTCGCGGCGTTGCGTTCGACGAGGCCGTCGAGCAGGCGGTCTTCCAGCGCCCGGCGCTTCGGCGAGTCGGCGATCGCGCCGTCCTGCACCAGCCGGCGCAATGTCCACAGCACGCCGCCGGCGCCGTCGTAGAGCGCGTGGCGGTGGTCGTCGGGCGACTCCGGGTCGTCCAGCGGGTGGGCGGGCCAGCCTAGCGTGTCGGCCTCGTCCAGCGCCGAGGCGACGATGCGCGCCAGCGACTGGCGGGCCGCGGCCTCGGACCAGGCCGCCGCCAGCGGCTCGTGGCGCGAAGGGTCGAGAAGAACCACGCTCACTGGAGCACCCTACGGCCTGGCGGCCGGTCCCACCAGGCGGGAATGAGCCCCGGACAAGTCCTGAGGGCTCATGCCGCCGCCGGCGCGACGACGCGGCGCTTGGCGATCGCCAGCGCCGCCACCGAGACCGCGGTGCCGACCAGCAGCGCGACGACGAAGGCGCCCAGGTGCGTCACCGCGTTCGGGATCGGCAGCACGAAGACGCCGCCGTGCGGCACCTTGAGCTGCACGCCCATCGCCAGGCAGATCGCGCCGGCCACCGCCGAGCCGGCGATCAGCGACGGGATCACGCGCAGCGGGTCGCGTGCCGCGAACGGGATCGCGCCTTCGGTGACGAAGGCCAGACCGAGCACGAAGGCGGCGTTGCCGGCCTCGCGCTCCTCGGCGGTGAAACGCGAGGGCAGCAGCTTGCAGGCGACGGCCAGCGCCAGCGGCGGCGTCATGCCGGCGCACATCACCGCCGCCATCGGCTCGGTGACGTTGGCCGCGATCAGCGTCGTGCCGAAGACGTAGGCCGCCTTGTTGATCGGCCCGCCCATGTCCACCGCCATCATGCCGCCCAGGATCAGCCCGAGCACCACGGCCGACGCGCCCTGCATGCCCTGCAGCCAGGTGGTCAGCGCCGCCAGCAGCGTGGCCGCCGGAGCGCCGACGACGTAGTACATCAGCAGCCCGGTCGCCGCCGTGCCCAGCAGCGGCAGGATCAGCACGGGTTTGAGGCCCTCCAGCGTGCGCGGCAGCTTGATCGCCTTGTTCAGCCACAGCACGCCGTAGCCGGCGATGAAGCCGGCGACGATGCCGCCGAGGAAACCGGCGCCGATCGCCCCGGCGATGACGCCGCCGGTCATGCCCGGCGCGATGCCCGGCCGGTCGGCGATCGAGTAGGCGATGTAACCGGCCAGTGCCGGCACCATCAGCGTGAACGCGCCTTTGGCGCCGATCTGGAACAGCGTCCAGCCCAGCGTGCCCTTGTGCACGTCCTCGTAGACGTAGATGCCGCCGAGCGCGAAGGCGATCGCGATCAGCAGCCCGCCGGCAACGACGAAGGGCAGCATGAAGGACACGCCGGTCATCAGGTGCTTGTAGACGCCGGTGCGTGCGGCCGGGGCAGCGGCCGATGCCGACGCGTCCGGCGCAGCCTCGCCGCCGTGCACACGCGCCTCGGCCAGCGCACGCTTGATCAGGCCGGCGCCGTCGCCGATCGCCGGCTTGGTCGGCGACTGGAACAGGCGCTTGCCGGCGAAACGCGACAGCTCGACCTGGCGGTCGGCGGCGACCAGCACCAGATCGGCGGCGGCGATCTCTTCGGCCGTCAGCGCATCCTGCGAGCCGACCGAGCCCTGGGTCTCGACGCGGATCTGGTGGCCCAGCGCCTTGGCGCCTTCCTGCAGCCCTTCGGCGGCCATGAAGGTGTGCGCGATGCCGGTCGGGCAGGAGGTGATGGCGACGATCTTCAGCGCGGCCGACGCCGGCGCC
>NZ_AEWG01000006.1 GCF_000190375.1 Rubrivivax benzoatilyticus JA2 = ATCC BAA-35 | reverse complement strand
CGGCGCGGCGGCGACGGCCGGCGGCACCGTCGCGCCCAGCACCACGGCCGGCGGCGGCGCCAGCGGGCCGGCGTCGAGCTCCTCGACCGTCACGACGTAGGCCTTGCCGTCGACGGTGATGCGCAGTCTTCGTTCCATGGGGTGTTCTCCGGCTGCGTCTTACAGCGGCACGTTGCCGTGTTTCTTCGCGGGCCGCAGCTCGCGCTTGTTGAGGATCTTGCGCAGCGACAGCGCGAGCTGGGCGCGGGTCTCCGACGGCGCGATGACGTCGGTGATGTAGCCGCGCCCGGCCGACAGATAGGGCGAGGCGAACTCGGCGCGGTAGCCGGCGATCAGCTCGGCAGCCAGCGCGGCGCGATCCTCGGCCTCGGCGAGCTCCTTGCGGTACAGCAGGTTCACCGCACCCTGCGCGCCCATCACCGCGATCTCGGCGTTGGGCCAGGCGTAGACGACGTCGGCGCCCATCTCCTGGCTGCACATCGCCAGATACGAGCCGCCGTAGGCCTTGCGCAGGATGACCGTCAGCTTGGGCGTCGTGCACGAGGCGTAGGCGAACAGCAGCTTGGCGCCGTGGCGGATGATGCCGCCGCGCTCCTGCTCGACGCCGGGCAGGAAGCCGGGCACGTCCACCAGCGTCACCACGGGCACGTTGAAGGCGTTGCAGAAGCGGATGAAACGCGCCGCCTTGTCCGAGGCGTTGATGTCCAGCGCGCCGGCCATCTCGGCGGGCTGGTTGGCCACCAGGCCGATGACCATGCCCTGCAGCCGCGCGAAGCCGACGATGATGTTGCGCGCCCAGGAGGCGTGCACCTCCAGCAGCTCGCCGCCGTCGACGAGGCGGGCGATGACCTGGCGCACGTCCATCGGCTCGGCCGGGTCCTCGGGCACCAGCGTGTCCATGCCCTCGTCGCTGGCCAGCACGAGCTCGGCCGACAGCTGGTGCGGCGGGTCCATCGTGTTGTTCGGCGGCAGGTACGACAGCAGGCGCTGCGCCAGCGCCACGGCCTGCGTGTCGTCCTCGGCGATGAAGTGCACGTTGCCGCTGACCGCGGCGTGCATCTCGGCGCCGCCGACCTCGTCCATCGTCGTCGCCCGGCCGGTGACGGCCTTGATGACCTCGGGCCCGGTGATGAACATGTGCGCGTTGCGGCGCGTCATGATGATGAAGTCGTTGAGCGCCGGCGAATACGCCGCGCCGCCGGCGCAGGGCCCGAGCACCAGCGCGATCTGCGGCACCAGGCCGGAGGCGAGCACGTTGTGATAGAAGACCTCGCCGTAGCCCGACAGCGCGTCCACCGCCTCCTGGATGCGCGCACCGCCCGAGTCCTGCATCGAGACGATGGGCACGCCGTTCTTCAGTGCGAACTGCATCAGCGCGACGATCTTGCCGGCGTGGGCCTTGCCCAGCGTGCCGGCGTTGACCGTGAAGTCCTGGCTGTAGGCGGCGACGAGGTTGCCGCCGACGTAGCCGGTGCCGGTGACGACGCCGTCGGCCGGGAAGGCCTTGTCCTGCAGGCCGAAGTGGTGCGCGCCGTGGCGCACGTGCATCCCGGTTTCCTGGAAGGTGCCGGGCTGGAACAGCCGGTCCAGGCGTTCACGCGCGCCGAGCTGGCCCTTGGCGTGGCGGGCGGCGAGCTTGTCGGCTCCGCCGCCGGCCGTCACGGTGCGGCGGCGGCGCTCGAGCTCCTCGAGCATCCGGGATGGCAGGGTCATGGGGCTGTCCTCCGATCGTCGCCGCCGGCCGCCGTCGGGCCGGTGTTGCTGCATCCCGCATGCCGGCATCGTGGTCCGGTTGGTGGAAGCGCGGACCAATGCTAGCGCCTGCACAGGCGGCCGAGGCCGGCCTTTTGCCGGCGTTGAGTACGATCAAGTTACAGCCGGCGCCATCACCCGAGGGATGGCGCCCCGCCGGGAGGCGGTGTTCAGCGCGGCGCGACCAGCGGCCAGCCGCGGCGAGCCCATTCGCTCATGCCGCCGGCGACGTAGTGCACGTTGGTCCAGCCACGCTCGCGCAGCGCGCGGGCCGTGGCGCGCGAGCGGTTCTGCGTGTTGCAGACCAGCAGCACCGGTTGCGACGGGTCCCGCGGGATCTCGGCCAGGCGCTGGCCGATCTGGCTCATCGGCAGCAGCCGCATGCCCGGTGCGACGCCGCGGGCGTGTTCCTCGGGCTCGCGGATGTCGATGACGATCGCGCTGCGGCGGGCCAGCGCGTCGCGTGCCGCCTCCAGCGGCAGCGCCTCGTCGGCGGCATGCCCCGGCGCCGCGAGGCCGGCGAGCACGGCGGAGCCGGCGACGGCGAGCAGGCGGCGGCGGGCGGGGGCGGACGGCTGATTCATGGCGGCGGCAGGCGGAAGCTGTGGGTCCAGTGTACCGCCGGGGGTACTCGCCGAACTGTCAGGCGTTCTGCCAAGGGGGTGCCGTCAGTGGCAGTCCTGGGCGGTCGGTGAACTCCCGGCGGGCGCGTCAAGTGCTTGTCGCGAAGGCTTTTTTCGTTCGCCGCAGGGGGTGGCACGCGGCTTGAGAACGACGCTCCGTCGCGGCCTGTCCGCTCCTCCCGTCGATCGCCATGCCTGTTGCCTCCACCCTCGTCGCCGTCGCCGCCCAGAACCGGCGCGAAGTCTCCGACCACGCCGGCCGCTGCCGCCGTTTCCTCGTCTACCGCGTGCAGGGCGCCGAGGTCGGCGCGCCCGAACTCGTCGAACTGGACGCCGGCCAGGCCTTCCACGACGCCGCGGCCGACGCCCCGCACCCGCTGGACGGTGTCGACGTGCTGATCGGCGCCAGCATGGGCGGCGGCCTCGTCGCCAAGCTCGCCGCGCGCGGCATCCGCGCCGCGACGACGGACGAACGCGAACCCGCCGCCGCCGTCGCGCGTTACGTCGCCGGCGAACTGCCGCACCTGAGCCCGCCGGCAGCGCGGCCGGGTGCCGGTCACGGCTGCGCCTGCGGCTGCCAGCACGACTGAAGCGCTTCGTGAAGAGCGACCGACTGGTTCGCTCACGAATTCGTGAAAACCCCCATCGGATGGGGTCCATGGGGCAGAATCAGTCCATGGCTGATACCCCTGCCCCTATCAATGCGGGCGGCGACGCCCCCGCGGCGTCACCCAAGGCGGCCGCTGGCGCGGCCACCGTGTCGCTGTACCAGAAGTCTCGCAAGATCTACGCGCGTGCCGTCAGCGGGCGTTTCGCCAACTGGCGCTGGGCCCTGGTCTGGCTGACGCAGATCGTCTTCTACGGCCTGCCCTGGCTGCAGTGGAACGACCGCCAGGCGGTGCTGTTCGACCTGGCGGCGCGGCGCTTCTACGTCTTCGGGCTGGTCCTGTATCCGCAGGACCTGATCTACCTGTCGGCGCTGCTGATGATCTCGGCCTACGCGCTGTTCCTGTTCACCGCGGTGGCCGGGCGGCTGTGGTGCGGCTACGCCTGCCCGCAGACGGTCTACACCGAGATCTTCATGTGGTTCGAGAAGGTCACCGAAGGCGACCGCACGCAGCGCATGAAGCTCGACGCCGCGCCGTGGAGCGCGGCCAAGCTCGGCCGCAAGGCGGCCAAGCAGGTGCTGTGGGTGGGCTTCGCGCTGTGGACCGGCGTCACCTTCGCTGGCTACTTCACGCCGATGGGCGAGCTTCTGGGCTCGATCGCCAGCGCCTCGCTGGGCCCGTGGCAGACCTTCTGGGTGCTGTTCTACGGCTTCGCCACCTGGGGCAACGCCGGCACCATGCGCGAGCAGGTCTGCAAATACATGTGCCCGTACGCGCGCTTCCAGAGCGCGATGTTCGACAAGGACACGCTGATCATCAGCTACGACCCCGAACGCGGCGAGCCGCGCGGGCGGCGCTCGAAGAAGACCGACCCGAAGCAGGCCGGCCTGGGCAGCTGCGTCGACTGCGGCGTCTGCGTGCAGGTCTGTCCGACCGGCATCGACATCCGCAACGGCCTGCAGTACGAGTGCATCGGCTGCGCGGCCTGCATCGACGCCTGCGACGACATCATGGACAAGATGAGCTACCCGCGCGGGCTGATCCGCTACGCCACGCAGAACGGCATGGCGCAGCACCACGACCGCGGCCAGATGCTGCGCCGCGTGCTGCGCCCGCGGGTGCTGGTCTACACGGCGATCCTGTTCATCATCCTCGGCGCCTTCGCGACCAGCATCGCGCTGCGCCACCCGTTCCGCGTCGACGTCGTGCGCGACCGGGCGTCGCTGGCGCGCATCGTCGACCAGGGCACGATCGAGAACGTCTACCGCCTGCAGATCATGAACAACGCCGAGCAGACCGAGCGCTACCGCGTCGCGGTCGACGGCCTGCCCGGCATCACGATCGAACACGCCGAGACGGTGGACCTGGGCCCGGCCGAGGCGCGCTGGGTGACCTTGAACGTGCACCTGCCGTTCGAGGCCGCCCAGCAGGCCGGGGCCGGCGTGCACGCGATCCGTTTCCGCATCGAGCGCCTGCCGGCCGCGGCCAACGACTCGGCCATCGAGATCGACGAGAAGTCGACCTTCGTCGTGCCGCGCTGAGCGGCCTCAGAAGTCCAGCCGCAGCCCGGTTGCCAGCGCGCGGCCGGGCAGCGGCGACAGCCCGCGGATCGTCTCGATCGCGGTGGCGTTGTAGGCCAGCCGGTCGGTCGCGTTGTCCAGCTTCAGGTACCACAGCGCGTCCTGGCCGCCGAGCGTGAAGCGGTACGAAGCCGCCAGGTTCAGCAGCGTGTAGCCGGCGGTCGTGCTGTCGCCCGTGGGCACACGGTTCTGGCGCCCGGCATGGCGCAGTTCGGCGCGCAGCGTCCAGTCGGCACGCGACGCGGCCAGCGCCAGCGTCGTGCGCCGGGGCGCGATGCGCGGCAGGGCCTCGTCGGTCGTGGTGTTCGTCGCGCGCGTGAAGTCGGCGCTGGCGCTGGGCGTCCAGCGCCAGCCGGCGGCATCGAGCGTGGTCCGGGCCTCGAACTCGGCGCCGTACAGCCGCGCCCGCACCGCGTCGAAGCGGTACAGCGGCACGCCGTCCTCGGTGACGACCTCGCCGTCCTCGTCGACCGAGACGCCGGCGCTGTCCAGCGAGATGAAACGCGAGAAGCGTGTCGCGAAGACGCCGGCGCGCAGGCTGGACGCACCCGACTTCCACTGCAGCGCCAGGTCGGCGCTGACGCCGCGTTCGGCGTCCAGCGTCGGGTCGCCGCGTTCGTAGGCGCCGGTGGCGGCGTGCACGCCGTCGGCGTAGAGCTCGAAGTAGGTCGGTGCACGCTCGGTCGACGCCAGGTGGGCGCTGACGTTCCAGCCCGGCGCCAGCGGCATCGTCGTGCCCAGCGACGCGCTGAACAGCGTGAAGCCGCGCGAGCGCGCGTCGCCGAAGCGGCCGCCGCCGTCGGAGTCGACGTCGGCACGTTCGACCCGCGCGCCGGCCGAGACCGTGCCGGGCCCGAGGTCCGTCTCCTCCAGCACGAACAGGCCCAGGCGGCGTGTCGTCGTGTCGGGCACGAAGGCCTCTTCGCCCAGCGCCGAGAAGTCGAAGCTCTCGGCCTGCACGCCGACGACGCCGCGCAGCGGGCCCAGCGCACGGTGGCGGGCCTCGGCGCGCAGTTCGCCGCCGCGGCTGGAGAACACGGTGCCGACTTCCGAGCCTTCCATCTCGCGGTGCTCGTAGTCGGCGCCGCGCGCCTGCAGCTTCAGGTTGGAGAACGGGCCGCCGTCCAGGCGCCACTCGCCTTCGGCGCGCAGCTGGTTGCGGCGCATCAGGATCGTGACGTCGGGTTCGGCGACGACGCCGTACTCGCTGTCGTAGTGGTCAAGCGCCAGGCCGACCCGGCCGCCGGCGAAGAACCACGAGCCGCCGAGCGCGGCGCTGCGGGTCCTGGCGGCCGAGTTGCGCACCTCGTCGGTCCGCGCCAGGGCTTCACCGTCGGCCACCGGCGTGTGCTCGGGCACGTCCAGGTCGTCGGTGTTGCGCGCCGCGGCGTCCAGGTGCAGCGCCCAGCCGGCGCCGCCGGTCTCCAGCACCGCGGCCGCGCCGCGTTCGGCGGCGGCGCCGCCCAGGCGCAGTTCGGCCGAGCCGCCGGTGCGAGTGACCGGCGCGGCAGGGATGCGGTTGTCGAGCACGTTGACGACGCCGCCGACGGCGTTGCCGCCGTACAGCAGCGCCGCCGGGCCGCGCAGCACCTCGATGCCGGTGGCCACCAGCGGGTCCAGCGGCACCGCGTGGTCGTAGCTCAGCGCCGAGGCGTCCAGCGTCGAGCCCGAGTTGTCGAGCACGCGCAGGCGGTCGCCGTCCAGCCCGCGGATCACCGGCCGGCTGGCGTTGGGGCCGAAGCCGGTCTGCGAGACGCCGGGCAGCGTGTCCAGCGTGTCGCCCAGCGTGCCGCCGCGGCGCAGCACGAGCTCGTCGCCGGCGAGCACCGACACCGGCTGCGTGCTGCGCTCGCTGCCCAGCGGGTTGCCGGTGATGACGATGCGTTCGACCGGGGTCGGCGCGGACTGCGCCGCGGCCGGTTGCGACAGGGCGGCGCAGGCCAGCGCCACCGGACTCAGGGTGAGGACGAGGGATTTCATCGGATCAGGACAGAGGGGCGTGCGGCCACGCCGCACGCCGAAAAGACGTGAGCAGCCGCTTCGGCTCCAAGCGCCGTGCGGCCGGGGATCGAGGCGGGAAGGGCGCCGGGGCGGCGCGCTCAGGCGCGTGGCGGGCCGCGCGCGGCGTAGGCGCCGCTTCGGCCGCGGC
>NZ_AEWG01000007.1 GCF_000190375.1 Rubrivivax benzoatilyticus JA2 = ATCC BAA-35 | reverse complement strand
GCGCCGAGGCGGCCGCCGCCGGCAGCGGCGGCTGCTTGCCGGCCAGCGGCGCGTTCGGGTCCCAGCGCTTGTTGCGCTCGACCTCGGCGCTGTCCTGCTCGGCGGTGCGCTGCGGCACCTTGTCGATGAAGGGCACCGGCGCCTTGGTGATGTACAGCGCCACCGCCAGCGCGATCGCCAGGCCGGCGAGCAGGCCGACGATCAGCCCGAGCGCGAAGCCGCCGCGCTGGCCCTTCACGCCGGCACCTCTTCGGCGGCGGCGCGCGACATCGAGGTCGGCGCCGACACGCCCAGCATGCCCAGCGCGTTGCGCAGCACCTGGGCGGTGGCCGCCAGCAGCGCCATGCGCGCGCGGGCCAGCGCCGGGTCATCGACGAGGAAACGTTCGGCGGCGTAGTAGCTGTGGAAGGCCGCGGCCAGGTCGCGCAGGTAGAACGCGACGTCGTGCGGCGCGTGTTCGGCCGCGGCGCGCTCGAGCATGCCCGGGTAGGCCGCCAGCTGCAGCATCAGCGCGTATTCCGACGGCGCCGTCAGCCGCGACAGGTCGGCGCCGGCGAAGTCGGTCTCGCCCTGGTACTGCGCCAGCACCGAGCAGATGCGCGCGTGCGCGTACTGGACGTAGAAGACCGGGTTCTCGTCGTTGGCCTTCAGCGCCAGGTCGATGTCGAAGACGAACTCGGTGTCGGCCTTGCGGCTGATGAGGAAGTAGCGCACCGCGTCGCGGCTGGTCCAGTCGATCAGGTCGCGCAGCGTGACGTAGCTGCCGGCGCGCTTGGAGATCTTCACCTCCTGCCCGCCCTTCATCACGGTGACCATCTTGTGCAGCACGTAGTCGGGGTAGCCGGCGGGGATGCCGACGCCGGCGGCCTGCAGGCCGGCGCGCACCCGCGCGATCGTGCCGTGGTGGTCGCTGCCCTGGACGTTGATGACCTTGGTGAAGCCGCGCTCGAACTTGGCGATGTGGTACGCGACGTCGGGCACGAAGTAGGTGTAGCTGCCGTCGGACTTGCGCATCACGCGGTCCTTGTCGTCGCCGTAGTCGGTGCTGCGCAGCCACAGCGCGCCGCCGTCCTCGAAGGTCTTGCCGGCGGCGACGAGGCGGCGCACGGTGTCCTCGACGCGGCCGTCGGCGTAGAGGCTGGACTCGAGGTAGTAGTTGTCGAAGCGCACGCCGAAGGCCTGCAGGTCCAGGTCCTGCTCGTGGCGCAGGTAGGCGACGGCGAACTGGCGGATGCCGTCGACGTCGTCGGCGTCGCCCGAGGCGGTGAAGGCGCGGTCGTCGGCGTGCACCGTCTTCTTCGCGGCGAAGTCGGCGGCGATGTCGGCGATGTAGTCGCCGTTGTAGGCCGACTCGGGCCAGCCGTCGTCGCCGGGCTTGAGGCCCTTCAGGCGGCAGCGCGTCGAGGTGGCCAGGTTCTGGATCTGGACGCCGGCGTCGTTGTAATAGAACTCGCGCGTCACGTCCCAGCCCTGCGACTCGAACAGGCGGCAGATCGAGTCGCCCAGCGCCGCCTGGCGCCCGTGGCCGACGTGCAGCGGGCCGGTCGGGTTGGCCGAGACGAACTCGACCATCAGCTTGCCGGCGCCGGCCGGCTTGCGGCCGAAGGCCTCGCCGCCTTGCAGCACCTCGGCGACGACGGCCTGGCGCGCCGCCGGCTTCAGGCGCAGGTTGATGAAGCCCGGGCCGGCGATCTCGAGGGCCTGCACCCAGCGCTCGAAGGCCGGCTGGCGGCCGAGCAGCTCGACGAGCTGCTGGCCGACTTCACGCGGGTTCTTCTTCAGCGTGCGCGCCAGCCCCATCGCGGCGGTGATCGCGAGGTCGCCGTGGGCGGCCTGCTTGGGGGACTCGAACGCGGCGACCGGGGCGGCGCCGGGGGCCAGTTCGGCCAGCGCCGCGGCCAGCGCCTGCAGCAGCTCTTGCTTGGCTTGGATCATCGGCCGATTCTACTTTTGGGCCCTGCTCCCGGCGCGGGCTCGCCGGGGCGCGGCGAAGGTGGCAACATCGGCCGGCCCCACACGGCCCGAGACGATGACCGACGCCCCCACCACGACGTCCACCTTCTTCGACCCCGACCTGCCCGAGCGCATCGGCAAGTACCGGGTGCTCGAGCGCCTGGGCGAGGGCGCCACCAGCGAGGTCTTCCGCGCCCGCGACGAGTTCCGCGAGGAGGACGTGGCGATCAAGCGCGTGCGCCCGGCGCTGGCCGCCGACTCGCGCGAGAGCCACTTCCAGCAGCGTTTCTTCGCCGCCGAGGCGGCGCTCGTCGGCCGGCTGCAGCACCCCAACGTCGTGCGCATCCTCGACGCGGTGGCCGACGGCCAGGCGCCGTACCTGGTGATGGAGTACGTGCCCGGCTCGACGCTCAGGCGCTTCTGCCGTGCCGACGCGCTGCTGCCGCTGGACCAGATCGTCGAGATCGGCTTCAAGTGCGCGATGGCGCTGGACTACATGTACCGCCAGGGCCTGATCCACCGCGACGTGAAGCCGGCCAACCTGCTGGCGGTGGTCGACGGCGACCAGGTCGTCGACGTCAAGATCACCGACTTCGGCAGCGTCTTCAACTTCGACACCGAGCGCACCCAGATCTACCGCGTCGGCTCGCTGGCCTACATGTCGCCCGAGCAGCTCGACGGCGACACGCTGGACTGCCGCGCCGACATCTATTCGCTGGCCGCGGTGCTGTACCACCTGATCGCCGGGCGCCCGCCGTTCGACGCCCAGCAGCAGCCGGCGCTGATGCACCAGATCTACCGCGCCGAGCCGCCGGCGCTGGGCCTGCTGCGCGAAGGCGTGCCGCCGCGGCTGGAGGCGCTGATCCTGCGTGCGCTGTCCAAGAAGCGCGACGAGCGCCCGGCCGACTGGAGCGCGTTCGCGCAGGCGCTGTCCGAACTCGTCGCCAACCGCGAGGTGACGCAGGGCCACGCCCAGAACGTGCTCGACTCCGAGCGCTTCAACCTGCTGCGCAAGCTGGAGTTCTTCTCGCGTTTCGGCGACGTCGAGCTCTGGGAGGTGGTGCACCGCGCGAAGTGGCAGCGTTTCCCCTACGGCCACGCGCTGTTCCGCAAGGGCGACACCGGCAACGCCTTCCACATCGTCGCCGCCGGCCAGGTGGACGTCTACCGCGACGGCCAGCGTGTCGCCCGGCTGGGCATGGGCACCTCGGTCGGCGAGATGGCCTACCTGGCGCCCAGCGAGGAGCTGCGTGTGCACAGCGCCGACATCCTGGTGTCCGAGCCGCTGACCAGCATCTCGTTCACGCCGGAGACGCTGGTGCAGCTGTCGATGGACACCCGCCACCGCTTCGACCAGGCCTTCATCGGCGTGCTGGTGCGCCGGCTGCACGCCGCGCACGAGGCGCTGGCGCATCCGCGCCGCATCCTCTAGGCGTCGGCGCCGCAGAAGCCTCGCCGATTCCTAGCCTGCGGCTTTGCGTACGGCTCCCCCGAGCCCCCTCCGAGAGGGTGCTCCAGCTTGTTCGACGGCTCCCTCCAGCCTCCCTCCGCGAGCGAGGCTCCAGTCAGTCTGACGAGTGCCTTTGCGCCGTTCAGCGTGCACCGAGCACGTGCCTTCGGCGCGTGCGCGTTCCGCGCCCAACAGCTCGTTTGAACGAGCACGTGCCTTCGGCGCGTGCCCGTTCCACGCCTACCAGCGCGTGCCTTCGGGCACGTCGATGTGCACGCCGAAACGTTCGGCCGGCGAGACCAGCACGTCTTCCATCATCGCGCCCCACGGCCCGGCTTCGGGGCGCGCCTGCAGCTCGCGCTCGCGCTGGGCGACCAGCGCCTCCATGTCGGCGCGGTCGGGCCGGCGGGTGCGGTCGGTGGCGCGCTGCTGCGGCGCGGTGCCGAAGCGCTGCGCCATGCGCCGCAGCAGCCCGTGGTACATCTGCGAGACCCGCGACGGCGTCACCTTCAGCGACGCCGCCAGCTCCACCGGCGACATGCCGATGCCGAGGTAGGCGTCGATCACGCGGCGCTCGCGCTCCGGCAGCTGGGCGAAGAAGGTCTCCAGGTGGCGCAGCACGATCGCCGTGTCCACCCGCGCCTCGACCTCGTCCTTCTCGGTGGCCGGGTGGTGGCGTTCGGTGAACTCGGGCTCGTCGTCCTCGCCGCTGCTGCTGCGCTGCTGGCTCGCCTGGGCCAGCTGCTCGAGCAGCGCCACCTCCTCCAGGTCCATCTTGCACAGCCGCGCCAGCTCGGCCAGGCCGGCCTCGCCGCCGTTGGTCGAGCGCCAGCGCTCGCGCGCGATCTGCAGCACCTTGATCTTGCGGCGCTGGGCGCGGGTCAGCACGTCCATCTGGCGCAGCTCGTCGATCATCGCGCCCTTGACGCGCTGGCGGGCATAACGCGCGAAGGCCTCGTGCGCCTCCGCGGTGTCGGGGTCGCCGTCCCAGACGAAGCTGAGCGAGGCCTGGGCCACGGCGATCAGCCCGACCTGGATCAGGTCGGCCTTCTCGACATTGGCCGGGAGGTGGCGCACCAGCGACTGCGCCTGCTGGCGCACCCAGCTCTGATTGCGGGCCACGAGGGCCGAGGGCACACCCTCCAGCGAGATCATGGGCGCCTATCTTCCGGCCCGCGGCGGCCGGCCACAAGCATCGGGCTGGAAATTCGCCACGATTGCCCCTGGCCCGCGGCCCGGGCCTCTGATCCAATCGACGCCGGCCCCGGAGGGCAGACCAGGAGAAACGACATGAAGAGCACGATCATCGCCGCCGCGATCGCGGGCCTGCTGGCCTGCGGCACGGCGCTGGCCGCCGAGACGGCGCAGCAGAGCAAGATGAAGACCTGCAACCAGGACGCCGGCGACCGCAAGGGCGACGAGCGCAAGGCGTTCATGAAGGAATGCCTGTCGGCCAAGCCGGCCAAGGCGACGCCGCAGGAACGCATGAAGACCTGCAACGCCGAGGCCGCCGGCAAGACCGGCGACGAGCGCAAGGCCTTCATGAAGGAGTGCCTGTCGGCCAAGTGAGCTTCCTGCTTCAGACGGCGGCCCGGGCCCAGTAGCCCGGGTCGCCGTAGCTGTGTTTGACGAAGTCGATCCACAGCCGCACCCGCAGCGGCAGCAGCCGCCGTTGCGGAAACACGGCGTAGATGCCGTTCGGCGGCGCGGAGAACTCCTCCAGCACCGCCACCAGCTGCCCCGAGGCGATGTCCTGCTGCACCTCCCAGGTGCTGCGCCAGGCGATGCCCAGGCCCGCCCGGCACCAGGCGTGCAGCACCTGGCCGTCGCTGCAGTCCAGCCGGCCCGTCGGGCGCAGGTGCTGCACCTGGCCGTCGACGAGAAAGGCCCAGCCGCGCGTCTGGCTGGCGTCCGACGACAGCGTCAGGCACTCATGGCGCGCCAGGTCGGCCGGCGTGCGCGGCACGCCGGCGCGCTGCAGGTAGCGCGGCGAGGCCACGCACAGCCGCCGGTTGTCGGCCAGGCGCACGCTGACGAGGCTGGAGTCGGCCAGGTCGCCGACGCGGATCGCGCAGTCGAAGCCCTCGTTGACGATGTCGACGACGCGGTCGCTGAGGTTCAGCGACAGGCTGACGTCCGGATGCTCGGCCATGAAGCTGGGCACCAGCGGCGCGACGTGGCGGCGGCCGAAACCGGCCGGCGCGGTGATGCGCAGATGGCCGCTGGCCTTGACGCCGCCGGCGCTGACGCTGGCCTCGGCGTTGCCCAGGTCGGCCAGCACCTTCTGGCAGTCCTCCAGGAAGGCGCTGCCTTCGTGGGTCAGCGTGATGCGCCGCGTCGTGCGCAGCATCAGCTTGACGCCCAGCCGCTCTTCCAGCGCGTCGATGCGCCGCCCGACCACGGCCGGTGCCACGCCCTCGGCCTGGGCTGCGGCGGTGAGGCTGCCCTTGGTCGCGACGGCGACGAAGGATTCGATCTGCTTGAGGCGCGGCATCGGCGGGATTCGTGATTCCGGTAGCCGGATTGCCGGCTGATCTTACGCTGGCTCCGTGCCTTGAAGGTTGGAATCGGGCCGGTTTCGTGCGCCTGGTGCACAGGACTCCGAACTCCGGCGTACGCAATCGAGGCCGCCGCGGCGATTAGATTCCTCCGCATCATGGTCGCCCGCACGCCCGCCCCGCCCCGCGCCGTCGTCT
Source organism: Rubrivivax benzoatilyticus JA2 = ATCC BAA-35 (assembly GCF_000190375.1). Classification (GTDB taxonomy): domain Bacteria; phylum Pseudomonadota; class Gammaproteobacteria; order Burkholderiales; family Burkholderiaceae_C; genus Rubrivivax; species Rubrivivax benzoatilyticus. The sequence continues at coordinate 7,698 of NZ_AEWG01000007.1, read as the reverse complement.
TCGACGCGTTCGGCACGCTGTTCGACGTCTACAGCGTGGGCCTGCTCGCCGAGCAGCTGTTCCCGGGCCACGGCGAGGCGCTGGCCCAGCTCTGGCGCGACAAGCAGATCGACTACACGCGGCTGGTGTCGATGAGCGGCCGCTACCGCCCGTTCTGGGACCTCACGCGCGCCGGCCTGCGCTACGCCGCCGCGCGCCGCGGCCTGGCGCTGGACGCCGCCACCGAGGACCGGCTGATGAACCAGTACCGCCACCTCAGCGCCTTCCCCGAGGGCCGCGAGGTGCTGGAGGCGCTTAAGGCGCGTGGCGTACCGGCGGCCATCCTCAGCAACGGCGACCCCGAGATGCTGGCCGTCGCGGTGCGCAGCGCCGGCTTCGCGCCGCTGCTGCAGCACGTGATCAGCGTCGAGCCGGCGCAGCGCTACAAGACCGACCCCGCCGCCTACGCGCTGGCGCCGGCGACGCTGGGTGTCGCCGCGCGCGAGATCCTGTTCGTCTCCAGCAACGGCTGGGACGCGCTCGGCGGCACCTGGTACGGCTTCACGACGCTGTGGGTCAACCGCGCCGGCCTGCCGCCCGAACCGTTCGACACCGCCCCCACGCGCACCGGCGCCAGCCTGCGCGAGGTTCTTTCGTTCTTCCCTTCCTGAAACGCCTCCTCATGCGCACGACCTTCCACCGACTGCACGTCGACACGCTGCTGGCCCGCTTCATCGAAGACCAGGTGCTGCCCGGCACCGGCATCGAGCCCGCTGCCTTCTGGGCCGGCTTCGACGCCCTCGTCGCCGACCTGGCGCCGAAGAACGCCGCGCTGCTGGCCGAACGCGACCGGCTGCAGACCGAGCTCGATGCCTGGCACGCCAAGCACCCGGGCCCGATCAGGAACATGGCCAAGTACCGCGCCTTCCTCGAGAAGATCGGCTACCTGGTGCCGGTGCCGGCCAAGGTGAAGGCGACGACGAAGAACGTCGACAGCGAGCTCGCGCTGCAGGCCGGCCCGCAGCTCGTCGTGCCGATCACCAACGCGCGCTACGCGCTCAATGCCGCCAACGCGCGCTGGGGCTCGCTGTACGACGCGCTCTACGGCACCGACGCGCTGCCCGAGACCGACGGCGCCACGCGCGCCGGCGCCTACAACCCGGTGCGCGGCGCCAAGGTCGTCGAGTACGCGCGCCACGTGCTCGACCGCACCGTGCCGCTGGCCAAGGGTTCGCACCTCGACTCCACCGGCTACCGCGTCGAAGGCGGCCAGCTCGTCGTGACGCTGAAGGACGGCAAGACCGTCGCGCTGAAGAAGCCGGCGCAGTTCGTCGGTTATCAGGGCGAGGCCGCCGCGCCGTCGTCGGTGCTGTTCGTGCACCACGGCCTGCACCTGGACCTGCGCATCGACCGCGGCACGACGATCGGCGCCTCCGACCCGGCCGGCGTCTGCGACCTCGTCGTCGAGGCGGCGCTGTCGACCATCCTCGACCTGGAAGATTCGGTGGCCGTCGTCGACGGCGCCGACAAGGTGCTGGCCTATTCCAACTGGCTGGGCATCCTGAAGGGCACGCTGACCGAGCAGGTCACGAAGGCCGGCAAGACCTTCACGCGCGGCCTGAACCCCGACCGCCGCTACACCGGCCCGAACGGCGAGGAGGTCGTGCTGCACGGCCGCTCGCTGCTCTTCGTGCGCAACGTCGGCCACCTGATGACGACGCCGGCGGTGCTGTTCGGCGACGACGGGCGCGAGATCCCCGAAGGCATCCTCGACGCCGTCGTCACGACGACGATCGCGCTGCACGACCTGCAGCGCCACGGCGCGAACGGCATCGTCAACTCGCGCGCCGGCTCGATCTACATCGTCAAGCCGAAGATGCACGGCCCGGCCGAAGTCGCCTTCGCCAGCGAGCTGTTCGGCCGCGTCGAGGCGCTGCTGGGCCTGCCCAAGGCGACCGTCAAGCTCGGCATCATGGACGAGGAGCGCCGCACCAGCGTCAACCTCAAGGCCTGCATCGCCGCCGCCGCCGACCGCGTGGCCTTCATCAACACCGGCTTCCTCGACCGCACCGGCGACGAGATGCACACCGCGATGCAGGCCGGCGCGATGCTGCGCAAGGGCGACATGAAGACCACCGCCTGGATCCAGGCCTACGAGCGCCAGAACGTGCTCGTCGGGCTGGAGTGCGGCCTGCGCGGCAAGGCGCAGATCGGCAAGGGCATGTGGGCCATGCCCGACCTGATGGGCGCGATGCTGCAGCAGAAGATCGCCCACCCGATGGCCGGCGCCAACACCGCCTGGGTGCCCAGCCCGACCGCGGCGACGCTGCACGCGATGCACTACCACCAGGTCGACGTCGCCAAGATCCAGAAGACGCTGGAGAAGACCGACGTCGACGCCGAGCGCGAGGCCCTGCTCGAAGGCCTGCTGACGGTGCCGGTGGTCAAGAAGGCCAAGTGGAGCGACGCCGAGATCCAGCAGGAGCTCGACAACAACGTGCAGGGCATCCTCGGCTACGTCGTGCGCTGGGTCGACCAGGGCGTCGGCTGCTCCAAGGTGCCCGACATCCACGACGTCGGCCTGATGGAAGACCGCGCCACGCTGCGCATCTCCAGCCAGCACATCGCCAACTGGCTGGAGCACGGCGTCGTCGACAAGGCGCGGGTGCGTGCCACCTTCAAGCGCATGGCCAAGGTCGTCGACCAGCAGAACGCCGGCGACCCGGCCTACCGCCCGATGGCCGGCCGCGCCAAGGACAGCGCCGCGTTCCAGGCGGCCTGCGACCTGGTCTTCAAGGGCACCCAGCAGCCGTCCGGCTACACCGAGCCGCTGCTGCACGCCTGGCGGCTGAAGGTGAAGGCGGCGGCCTGACGCTAGCGCGAGGGCTGGCGCTCGCGCCGGCTCTCGCAGCCGACGCAGCGCAGCGCCCAGGGCTCGGCCTTCAGCCGGTCGAACGGGATCGCCTCGTCGCAGTCGGCGCAGCGGCCGTACGCGCCGGCCTGCAGCCGGCGCAGCGCGGCGCTGACCTCGCCCAGTTCACGCAGCTCCAGGTCGGACAGCGCCATGTCGACGTCGCGCTCGTCCTCACGCTGCGGCTGGTCGTCGTGATCCTGCTCGCGCAGCTCGTGCGCGTGCTCGGCGCGCGACAGGCCCTGGTGGTGGTCTTCGAGCCGGCGGTCGAGCTGGTGCTGCCGCTGCACGAGCGCGGCTTCCAGCCATGCCCGCTGGCCCGCCGTCAGTTGGGTGGACATCGTCTTCTCCTCGGCAGGGCTCTCGGGAGCCTCGGTGCGGCTCATCTTGCGCCGCGCTGTCGGGTGCTGAATTGAGGTTCATCAAGCCGCAGCCCGCCGCGGCGGCCCCGGCCGCGCTCCCTACAATGGGCCGCGTGTCGCCTCCCGTGCTTCCGGCTGCCTGCGAAGTGCTCGTCGTCGGCGCCGGCCCGGCCGGCAGCGCCTGCGCGCGCACGCTCGCCGCGGCCGGGCACGACGTGCTGCTCGTCGACCAGCACGTCTTCCCGCGTGACAAGGTCTGCGGCGACGGCCTGATCCCCGACGCCCACGCCGCGCTGCGTGTGCTCGGCGTGCACGACGAGGTGATGGACCGCGCCCTGCGCGCCGCGCACGTGCGCTGCGTCGCGCCGCGTGGCGGCCACGTCGACGTGCCCGGCACGCTGGCGGTGCTGCCGCGGCGTGATCTCGACGACATCGTCTGCCGCGCCGCGCGTGCGGCCGGGGCGCGTTTCGCCGCGCCGTGGCGTTTCGTCGCCCCGCTGCTCGACGGCGAACGTGTCGTCGGCGCCCGGCTGCGTGGCGACGGCATCGAACACGAGGTGCGTGCACGCTGGGTCGTGCTCGCCACTGGCGCCGCGGCGCCGCCGCTGGTCGCCGCCGGCGTCTGCGAGCGCCGCGCGCCCAGCAGCGTCGCGCTGCGCGGCTACCTGCACCACCCGGAGCTCGCGGCGACGCTGCGCGAGCTGCAGATCGTCTGGCACCCGCGCCTGTCGGGCGGCTACGGCTGGATCTTTCCCGGCCCGGGCGGCACCTTCAACGTCGGGGTCGGGCTGACCGCCAGCCACGCCAGCGAAGAAGGGGCCGGGCCTCGATGCGCGAGGTCAACCTGCGCCGGATGCTCGACACCTTCGCCGCGGTGCACGCCCCGGCGGCCGGCCTGCTGGCGCGCGGCGAGCTGCGCGGCGACTGGAAGGGCGCGCCGCTGCGCTGCTCGCTGGGTGGCGCACGCTGGTCGCGCCCCGGGCTGCTGGTCACCGGCGAAGCCGCCGGCAGCACCTACGCCTTCACCGGCGAGGGCATCGGCAAGGCGCTGGAGACCGGCCTGCTGACCGCCGCCGCGCTGGCCGAAGGCGGCGACGATGCCGCGGTGCGCGCCCGCCACGAGGCCGCGCTGGCCGGCCTGAAGCCGCGTTTCGAGCTCTACGAGAAGGCCGCGCACGTCAACCGCCTGCCCTGGCTGGCCGACCTCGTCGTCTGGCGCGCGCGCCGCAGCCCGCGCATCCTGCGTCGCATGAGCGCGGTGCTCGAGGAGCGCCAGAACCCCGGCCGCCTGCTCAGCTGGCGCGGCATGACCAAACTGATGTTCGAGTAACCGCGATGTGCCAGCTGCTCGGCATGAATGCCAACACGCCGACCGACGTGATGTTCAGCTTTGCCGGCCTGGCCTGCCGCGCCGACGAGCACAAGGACGGCTTCGGCATCGGCTTCTTCGAGGAGCGCGGGCTGCGCCACTTCATCGACCACCACGGCGCGCGCACCAGCCCGGTGGCCGAGCTGGTCAAGCACTACCCGATCAAGAGCCTCAACGTCGTCGCCCACATCCGCAAGGCGACGCAGGGCCGCGTCGCGCTGGAGAACACCCACCCGTTCGTGCGCGAGCTGTGGGGCCGCTACTGGGTGTTCGCGCACAACGGCGACCTGAAGGACTTCGCGCCGCGGCTGCACGGCGCCTTCCGCCCGGTGGGTGACACCGACAGCGAACGCGCCTTCTGCTGGCTGATGCAGGAGCTGGACAAGGCCCACGCCGACCTGCCGAGCATCGACGAGCTGACCTGCACGCTCGCCGAGCTGCTGCCGCTGCCGGCGCGCCACGGCACGTTCAACCTGCTGCTGTCCAACGGCCAGGCGCTGTGGGCGCACGGCTCGACCAAGCTGCATTCGCTGGAGCGCCGCCATCCGTTCGGCGCCGCGACGCTGGCCGACGAGGACCTGACGGTCGACTTCGCCGCGCTGACCCAGCCCGGCGACCGCGTCGCCATCGTCGCCACCGAGCCGCTGACCGCCGGCGAGCCCTGGTCGGCGTTCGCACCGGGCGAGCTGCGTGTCTTCGTCGACGGCGAGTGCCGGCTGCGGCGCTGCCCCTGAGCCCCACGCACGGCCGGCGCGGGCCACAATCGCCGCGGTCTCCCGCCGCGACGACACCATGGCCGCCATTCCCGTCCCCCGCTTCGACGTCTTCTACCGCCACGCCGAGCTTTCGCGCCTGCTGGCCGACTACGCCGCCGCCCGCCCCGGGCTCGTGCGGCTGGAGTCCATCGGCAAGAGCCACGAGGGTCGCGACATCTGGCTGGTGGTGCTGACCAACCCCGACACCGGCGCCGACGTCGACAAGCCTGCGTTCTGGGTCGACGGCAACATCCACGCCGCCGAGCTGACCGCCAGCACCGCCTGCCTGTACTGGCTGCACCAGCTCGTCACCGGCTACGAAGCCGGCGACGAGAAGATCCGCCAGCTGCTGGACACGCGCGCCGTCTATCTCTGCCCGCGCCTGAACCCCGACGGTGCCGAGCTCGCGCTGGCCGAGCGCCCGCGCCACATCCGCTCGTCGACGCGGCCCTACCCGTATGCCGAGGAGCCGGTCGACGGCCTGACGATCGAGGACGTCGACGGCGACGGCCGCATCCTCTACATGCGGGTGCCCGACCCGCATGGCCCGTGGAAGAAACACGCCGAAGAACCGCGGCTGATGGTCGCGCGCGAGCCCGGCGAGTTCGGCGGCGAGTACTACCGGCTGATCCCCGAGGGCACGCTGAAGCACTTCGACGGCGTGCGCATCAGCGCAAACCGCGACGTCGAGGGCCTGGACCTGAACCGCAACTTCCCCGCCTACTGGCGCCAGGAGTTCGAGCAGCTCGGCGCCGGCCCCTACCCGGCCAGCGAGCCCGAGGTGCGGGCGATGGTCGACTTCCTCGTGCGCCACCCCAACGTCGGCGCCGCGGTCAGCTTCCACACCCACAGCGGCGTCATCCTGCGGCCGATGGGCACCCAGTCCGACGACGACATGACGCCCGAGGATCTGTGGATCTACAAGCGCCTGTCCGACATCGGCGCCAGGCTCACCGGCTACCCGGCGATCAGCACCTTCCACGACTTCAAGTACCACCCGAAGGAAGTCATCACCGGCACCCAGGACTGGGTCTACGAGCACCTCGGGGCGCTGTTCTGGACGGTCGAGATCTGGGCGCCGAACAAGGAAGCCGGCATCAGCGACTACAAGTGGATCGAGTGGTACCGCGACCACCCGCCCGAGGACGACCTGAAGCTGCTGAAGTGGAGCGACGAGCAGTGCGGCGGCCAGGCGCACGTCGACTGGTACCCGTTCCGCCACCCGCAGCTGGGCATGGTCGAGCTCGGCGGCTGGGACCGCATGAACTACTGGCGCAACCCTCCGCCGGCGCTGCGCGAGCGCGAGGCGGCACGTTTCCCGGCCTGGCTGACGCAGCTCGCGCTGTCGCTGCCGAAGCTCGAGCTGCTGCGCGCCGAGGTGCGGGCGCTGGGCCCCGACACCTGGCGCGTGCGCCTGGCCGTCGGCAACGCCGGCTACCTGCCGTCGAACATCAGCAAACGCGCGATCGAACGCAAGACGGTGCGCGGCACGGTGTTCCGCATCCACCTGCCGCCCGAGTGCACGCTGATCTCCGGCCGCGAACGCATCGAAGGCCCGCACCTGGACGGCCATGCGCCGCGCCAGTCGCTGCAGGCCTTCCTGCCGCAGCGCGAGATCACCGCCGACCGCGCCGTCGTCGAATGGGTCGTGCAGGGGCCGCGGGGCGCGGCGATCGGGCTCGTCGCCAGCGCCGACCGCGCCGGCACGGTGCGCACCGAGGTCACGCTCGACTGAAGGAGCTGCGACGGGGCTTGCTCGTCGCAGTCAAGCTGCCGCCGTGGACCGGCTTTGCCGGGCCACCGGCGGCGCCCCCTTGAGGGGGCCGTGGCGGGACTAGAACCGTCCAGTGGACGGTTCTTGCCAGCCGAGGAGCCGGGCCGCCGGCCCGGCGCGGCCTGCAAGGTGCGCCGAAGGCGCTTCGGGGGGGGTCAGTTCCTCACCCAGCGGGCGAGGGTCTCGCGGAGTTTGTCGGCGTCGATCGGCTTGGTCAGGAAGTCGTCCATGCCGGCGGCGGTCGCGGCCTCGCGTTCGCTGACCAGCGCCGCGGCGGTCAGGGCGATGATCGGCAGGCGCCGGCCGGCCTCGCGGTAGCGCAGCGTGCGCGTCGCCTCGTAGCCGCTCATCACCGGCATCTGCACGTCCATCAGCACGGCGTCGAAGGGCCGGCCGCTGGCGGCGGCACGTTCCACCGCCTCGACCGCCTGGCGGCCGTCGACCGCCTGCTCGACCTGCAGCCCCCAGCGCTCCAGCAGCGCCACCGCGATCATCATGTTGACCGGGTTGTCCTCGGCCATCAGCACGCGTGCGCCGGCCAGCTCGCG
>NZ_AEWG01000008.1 GCF_000190375.1 Rubrivivax benzoatilyticus JA2 = ATCC BAA-35 | reverse complement strand
GCGTCGGCCGCCTCGGCGCCGGCCAAGAAGCCGCGCAAGGCGCCTCCGCCGCCGATGCCGGTGCAGGAGGAGCAGAGCTTCGTCGACTCGCTGCTCGAGAACCCGATGCTGATGCCCGCCGCCGGCCTGCTGGTCGCGATGCTCGGCGGCCTGCTGTTCTGGCGTCGCCGCCAGGGCGCGCAGAAGGGCGGCGGCGAGACCTCCTTCCTCGAGAGCCGCCTGCAGCCCGACTCGTTCTTCGGTGGCACCGGTGGCCAGCGTGTCGACACGCGCGAGGCCACGCCGTCGGGCGCGCCGTCGTCGATGAGCTACTCGCTGTCGCAGCTCGACGCGATCGGCGACGTCGACCCGGTCGCCGAGGCCGACGTCTACCTCGCCTACGGCCGCGACCTGCAGGCCGAGGAGATCCTCAAGGAGGCGATGCGCGCCAACCCGGACCGCATGGCGATCCGCGTCAAGCTGCTCGAGGTCTACGTCAAGCGCCGCGACATCAAGGGCTTCGAGCTGCTCGCCACCCAGGTCTACACGATGACCCAGGGCAGCGGCGAAGACTGGGAGAAGGCCCAGGAACTGGGCCGCCAGATCGACCCGGAGAATCCGCTGTACCAGCCGGGTGGCGCCCCGGCGCTGGAAGTGGGCCCCGGCGGCAAGGTCATCGAGCCGCTGGCCGCGACGACGCTGCCGCATGCCGCCAAGCCGGCGCCGTTCGCGCCCGAGGAGTCGTCGCTGCCGCCCGAGCCGGCGCCCGCGCCCGCCGACCTGGACCTGGATCTCGACCTCGACGCCCCGACGCCGGCTGCGCCGTCGCCGCTGGCGATGGAAGCGACCCAGCCGATCCCGCGTGACGAAGGCCCGGTGTCCGACAACGCGCCGCTGGACTTCGAGCTGCCGCTGGTCGACACCCATCCGGCGCCGCTGGACGAGCCGATCCCGACGCCCGAGATGTCCTTCGGCGAACGTGCCGACGCCACGCCGCCGGCACCGATGGACGCACTGGACTTCGACCTCGGCGACCTGGCGCCGCCGGCCCCGGCCGCCGCGCCGTCGCGGCCGGCCGCGCTGGACACCAGCGAGCCGGCACTTGACTTCAGCGACTTCGGCCTGGGCCCGGATTCGCTGCCGCCGATCGGCGACGGCGACCCGCTGGCGCGCAAGCTCGAGCTGGCCGAGGAGTTCCGCCAGATCGGCGACCTCGAAGGCGCACGCGACCTGCTCGACGAAGTCATCGCCAAGGCCGACGGCGCCTTGAAGGCCAAGGCCCAGGCCATGCTGTCCTCGCTTGGCTGAACACGACACCGGCGGCCCGGCCGTCGCGCCGGGCGGCCGCATCGCGCTGGGCATCGCCTACCGCGGCGCGCGTTATCACGGCTGGCAGTCGCAGCCCGACGGCCGCACCGTGCAGGACGTGCTCGAGCGCGCGCTGGGCCAGTTCGCCGCCACGCCGGTCGGCACGCTGTGCGCCGGCCGCACCGACGCCGGCGTGCACGCCTTCAACCAGGTCGTGCACTTCGATGCGCCGGTCGAGCGCGACGAGTTCTCCTGGGTGCGCGGCACCAACCGCTACCTGCCCGACGACGTCGCGGTGCAGTGGTGCCGGCGTGTCGATGCCCGTTTCCACGCCCGCAACAGCGCGCAAGGGCGGCGCTACCGCTTCGTCATCCTCGAAGCGCCGGTGCGCCCGGCGATCGAGGCCGGCGCCTGCGGCTGGGTCTTCCGGCCGCTGGACGGCGACGCGATGCGTGCCGCCGCGGCGCACCTGATCGGCGAACACGACTTCAGCTCCTTCCGCGCCGCCGGCTGCCAGGCGCTGACGCCGGTGAAGACCATGCGTTCGATCGGCGTCGAGCGCCGCGGCGCCTACTGGCGCATCGAGTTCGACGCCAGCGCCTTCCTGCACCACATGGTGCGCAACATCGTCGGCTGCCTGGTCACCGTCGGCAGCGGCCGCCAGCGGCCGGAGTGGATGGCCGAGGTGCTGGCCGCACGCAGCCGCGACGCCGCCGCGCCGACCTTCCCGCCGGACGGGCTGTACTTCGTCGGCCCGTACTACGATCCGGCCTTCGCCATCCCCGAGCACACGCCGGCCATGGATTGGCTGGTCTGACGCTTCCCGCCCGATGTCCCGCACCCGGATCAAGATCTGCGGCCTGACGCGAGAGGCCGATGTCGACGACGCCGTCGAGGCCGGCGCCGACGCGCTGGGTTTCGTGCTCTACCCGAAGAGCCCGCGTGCGCTGACGCCCGAACGTGCCGCCGAACTGGCGCGCCGGCTGCCGCCGTTCGTCACGCCGGTGCTGCTGTTCGTCAACGCCGCGCCGCAGGCCATCGCCCACGCCGTGCGCCTGGTGCCGCAGGCGCTGGTGCAGTTCCACGGCGACGAGACGCCCGAGCAGTGTGCCGCCGTCGGCCGCCCCTGGCTGCGGGCCGCGCGGATGGCGCCGGGAGTCGATTTGTTAGACTTCGCCCGGCGCCATCCCGGCGCGACGGGCCTGCTGCTCGACACGCATGTCGAGGCTTACGGCGGGAGCGGAAAGGTCTTCGATTGGTCACTGATACCACCAAGCGTGCCCGTTCCGGTCGTTTTGTCTGGTGGGTTGAATCCTGCCAACGTGACCGATGGGGTGCTTCGAGTCCGGCCCTGGGCCGTTGACGTCAGCTCCGGCGTCGAGCGCGACAAAGGCATCAAGGATGCCGCGCTGATGCGCCGGTTCTGCCAAGCGGTGCGCGAGGCCGATGCCCGCACCGCCTGAATCGAAGGACACCTCACCATGCTGAATTACGACCAGCCCGATGCCCGCGGGCATTTCGGGCCTTACGGCGGCAGTTTCGTCGCCGAGACGCTGACCCACGCGCTGCACGAGCTGCAGGACGCCTACGCGCGCTACCGCGACGACCCCGAGTTCGTCGCCGAGTACCGCGACGAACTCAAGCACTTCGTCGGCCGCCCGAGCCCGATCTACCACGCCGCGCGCACCAGCCGCGAACTCGGCGGCGCGCAGATCTACCTGAAGCGCGAAGACCTCAACCACACCGGCGCGCACAAGATCAACAACGTCATCGGCCAGGCCCTGCTCGCCAGGCGCATGGGCAAGCCGCGCGTCATCGCCGAGACCGGCGCCGGCCAGCACGGCGTCGCCACGGCGACGATCTGCGCACGCTACGGCCTGGAGTGCGTGGTCTACATGGGCGCCGAGGACGTCAAGCGCCAGAGCCCGAACGTCTACCGCATGCATCTGCTGGGCGCCAAGGTGGTGCCGGTGGAGAGCGGCAGCAAGACGCTGAAGGACGCGCTCAACGAAGCGCTGCGCGACTGGGTCACCAACGTCGAGAACACCTTCTACATCATCGGCACCGTGGCCGGCCCGGCGCCGTACCCGGCGATGGTGCGCGACTTCCAGCGGGTCATCGGCGACGAGTGCCTGCAGCAGATGCCCGAACTCGCCGGCCGCCAGCCCGACGCCGTGATCGCCTGCGTCGGCGGCGGCAGCAACGCGATGGGCATCTTCTACCCGTACATCCGCCACGAAGGCACGCGGCTGATCGGCGTCGAGGCCGCGGGGCAGGGCCTGGACAGCGGCAAACACGCGGCGTCGCTGTCGGCCGGCTCGCCCGGCGTGCTGCACGGCAACCGCACCTACCTGCTGCAGGACGACAACGGCCAGATCATCGAGACGCACTCGGTCTCCGCCGGCCTGGACTACCCCGGCGTCGGCCCCGAGCACGCCTATCTGAAGGACATCGGCCGTGCCGAGTACGTCGGCATCACCGACGACGAGGCGCTGAAGGCCTTCCACCACCTCTGCCGCACCGAGGGCATCATCCCGGCGCTCGAGTCCAGCCACGCGCTGGCCCACGCGATGAAGATCGCGCCGACGATGCGCTCCGACCAGATCCTGCTGGTCAACCTGTCCGGCCGCGGCGACAAGGACATCGGCACCGTCGCCGACCTGTCCGGTGCCGACTTCTATTGCCGGCCTTCGTGCCGCGGCCAGAGCGTGAAGGGAGGTGCGCAATGAGCCGCATCGCCGCCACCTTCGACGCGCTGCGGCGCGACGGCCGCCAGGCGCTGATTCCCTACGTCACCGTCGGCGACCCGTACGCCGACGCGACGCCGGAGATCATGGCCGCGCTGGCCGACGGCGGCGCCGACGTCATCGAGCTCGGCGTGCCGTTCTCCGACCCGATGGCCGACGGCCCGGTGATCCAGCAGGCCGGCGAACGTGCGCTGGCGCGCGGCATCGGCCTGGCCCAGGTCTTCGCCGCGGTGCGTGCCTTCCGCGAGCGCAACCAGCGCACGCCGGTCGTGCTGATGGGTTACGCCAACCCGGTCGAGCGCTACGACGGCCGCCACGGCGACGGCGCCTTCATCCGCGACGCGGCGGCCGCCGGTGTCGACGGCGTGCTGATCGTCGACTACCCGCCCGAGGAGTGCGAGGACTTCGCCGCGCGCCTGAAGGCCGCCGGGCTGGACCTGATCTTCCTGCTGGCGCCGACCTCGACCGACGCGCGCATGCGCCTGGTCGGTCGGCTGGCCAGCGGGTATGTGTACTATGTCTCGCTGAAAGGTGTCACCGGCGCGGGTCACCTCGACACCGCGGCGGTGGCGGCGATGTTGCCGCGCATCCGCGCGCACGTGCAGACGCCGGTCGGCGTCGGCTTCGGCATCCGCGACGCCGCCACGGCGCGTGCGGTCGCCGAGGTCGCCGACGCGGTCGTCATCGGCTCGCGGCTGGTGCAGCTGCTCGCCGAGCAGCCGCGCGAGGCCGTGGCTGCCGCGGCGCGCGACTTCATCGCCGGCATCCGTGCCGCGCTGGACGCATAACTAGGAGTGAACCGATGAGCTGGTTGGAAAAGCTGCTGCCGCCGAAGATCCAACCCACCGACCCGAGCGAGCGCCGCACGGTGCCCGAAGGGTTGTGGATCAAGTGCCCGTCCTGCGAGACGGTGCTCTACAAGACGGACCTCGAGCAGAACGTCAACGTCTGCCCGAAGTGCGGCCACCACCACCGCATCGGTGCGCGCGAGCGCCTGGACCACTTCCTCGACGCCGAAGGGCGGTGGGAGATCGGCCAGGAGGTGCTGCCGGTCGACGCGCTGAAGTTCAAGGACAGCAAGAAGTACCCCGAGCGCCTGAAGTCGGCGCTCGAGACCACCGGCGAGACCGACGCGCTGATCGTCATGGGCGGCGCGGTGATGAGCGTGCCGCTCGTCGCCGCCTGCTTCGAGTTCGACTTCATGGGCGGCTCGATGGGCTCGGTGGTCGGCGAGCGTTTCGTGCGCGGCGTCGAGGCGGCGATCGAGCAGAAGGTGCCGTTCGTCAGCTTCGCCGGCACCGGCGGCGCGCGCATGCAGGAAGGTCTGCTGAGCCTGATGCAGATGGCCAAGACCAATGCCGCGCTGACGCGGCTGGCGCGCGCGAAGCTGCCGTACATCAGCGTGCTGACCGACCCGACGATGGGCGGCGTGTCGGCCAGCTTCGCCTTCGTCGGCGACGTCGTCATCGCCGAACCGAAGGCGCTGATCGGCTTCGCCGGCCCGCGGGTCATCGAGAACACGGTGCGCGAGAAGCTGCCCGAAGGCTTCCAGCGCAGCGAGTTCCTGCTGCAGAAGGGCGCGCTCGACATGATCTGCGACCGCCGCCAGATGCGCGCCACCGTCGCCCGCCTGCTCGCCAAGCTGCAGCGCCAGAGCGCCGACGCGGTCGCCTGACGCCGCTCCATCCGTCTCAACGGACACCGGGCCCTTCGTGGCCCGGTTTTGCTTCCATGACCGCCTTGCCCGCCACGCTCGACGACTGGCTCGCCCACTGCGAGCGCATGCACCCGATCTCGATGGACCTGTCGCTGGAGCGCACCGTCGAGGTCCGCCGCCGCCTGGGCCTCGAGTTCACGATGCCGCTGATCGTCGTTGCCGGCACCAACGGCAAGGGCTCGACCTGCGCGATGCTGGAATCGATCGCGATGCAGGCCGGCTACCGCGTGGGCCTGTACCAGAAGCCCGAGCTGGTGCATTTCACCGAACGCTGCCGCGTCGACGGCCGCCCGGTCGACGCCGACGCGCTGCTGCCGCACTTCGACGCCGTCGAGCAGGCGCGTGGCGACATCACGCTGACCAAGTTCGAGTTCACGACGCTGGCCATCGCGCGGCTGCTGTCGTTGGCGCCGCTGGACCTGGTGATCCTCGAGGTCGGCCTCGGCGGGCGCTACGACGCCGTCAACGCCTTCGACGCCGACTGCACGGTCATCACCAGCATCGACCTCGACCACACCGAGTTCCTCGGCCCCGACCGCGAGAGCATCGGCTTCGAGAAGGCGCACGTGATGCGCACCGGCCGCCCGGCGATCGTCGGCGACCCGCTGCCGCCGGCCAGCGTCGTCGACCACGCGCGCGAGATCGGCGCCGACCTCTGGCTGGCCGGGCGCGACTTCCGCCACGACGGCGACCGCCAGCAGTGGAACTGGGCCGGCCGCGGCCGGCGCTACAACGGCCTGGGCTACCCGGCGCTGCGCGGCGCCAACCAGCTGCTCAACGCCTCGGCGGCGCTGGCGGCCTTCGAGAGCCTGCGCGAGCGCCTGCCGATCACCGCCCAGGCGGTGCGCACCGGGCTGGCGCTGGTCGACCTGCCGGGCCGCTTCCAGGTCGTGCCGGGGCAGCCGGCGCTGGTGCTGGACGTCGCCCACAACCCGCAGTCGGTGGCCGCGCTGGCGCTGAACCTCGACGCGATGGGTTTCTACCCGCGCACCCGCGCCGTCTTCGGCGCGATGCGCGACAAGGACATCGCCGGCGCGCTGGCGAAGATCCGGCCGCTGATCGACGAATGGCACGTCTGCGCGTTGCCGACGGCGCGTGCCGCGACGGCCGACGAACTGGCCGCAGTCCTCGGCGACACGACGCCGGTGCATCGCCACGCCACGCCGAGCGAGGCCTTGCGCGCCGCGCTGGCCGCCTCCGACCCTGCCGATAGAATCGTCGTCTTCGGATCGTTCTACACCGTGGGCGGCGTTCTGCGCGACGGCCTGCCGCGGCTGTCGGCGCCGCATGCCGGCTGACACCCGATGCCTCTGCCTTCGTTCCTGAAGCGAAAACCCTCTCCCGCGCCTGAACGCCGTGGCGCGCCGCCCGCCGACGGCGCCGATGTCCAGGTCGCGCGCACGCGCGCCCGTCGCCGCCTGATCGGCGCTGCGGTGCTGCTGGTCGCCGGCGTCATCGGTTTCCCGGTCGTCTTCGACACCCAGCCGCGGCCGGTCTCGGTCGACGTGCCGATCGAGCTGCGCGGCAGCGCGGCGTCGGCGCCCGGCGTGTCGCTGCCGCCGCGCAGCGCACGATCCAGCGGTGTCGTGATCGCCGACAGCCCGGTCGACGAGGAGCCGGCGTCCGCGCCCGCGGCGCCAGCGCCTGCACCGGCGGTCGAGCCCAAGGTCGAGCCTGCGCCGGCCGCAGCCGTTCCGGCCAAGCCGGCCTCGGCGCCGGCGGTCAAGCCCGACGCCGCCGCGACGATCGCCAAGCCGGCCTCGGCGGTCGCGCCCAAGCCGACGGCCGCGGCGCGCGCCGATGCCGAACGTGCCAAGGCGCTGCTCGACGGCGCCTCGGCGCCCAAGGAAGTGCGTTTCGTCGTCCAGATCGGCGCTTTCGCCGACACCGCGGCGCTGAACCAGGCGCGTTCGCGCGCCGACAAGAGCGGGCTCAAGACCTACACCCAGGTCGTCGACACCAGCGCCGGCAAGCGCACGCGGCTGCGTGTCGGCCCGTTCGACAGCCGCGAGGCCGCCGACCGCGCCGCCGCCAAGCTCAAGGCCGCGGGCCTGCCGGCGGCGGTGCTGACGCTGTGATGGCCGAGCTCGGCTGGGTCGACTGGACGCTGCTCGCCGTGCTCGCGGTGTCCACCGTCGTCGGCCTGGTGCGCGGTTTCGTCTTCGAGGCGATGTCGCTGGCCGGCTGGATCGTCGCCTGGTTCGCCGCGCAGTGGTTCGCCGCCGATCTGGCGCGCCACCTGCCGGTCGGCACGCCGGGCGGGCCGCTGAACCACGGCGCCGCCTTCGTGCTGACCTTCGTCGCCGCGCTCGTCGTGTGGTCGCTGCTGTCGCGCCTGGTGCGCCTGCTCGTGCACGCGACCCCGCTGTCACCGGCCGACCGCGCGCTCGGCGCCGGTTTCGGCCTGCTGCGCGGCGGCGTCCTGCTGCTGGCGCTGGCGACCGTCGTCGCGTTGACGCCGGCTTCTCAATCCGTCGCCTGGCGCCAGTCGCAGGGCGCGCTGTGGCTCAATACCGCCATGCAGGGGCTCAAGCCCGTGCTGCCGGTCGATCTGGCGCGGCATCTGCCGGCCTGAAAGGAACTCCCATGTGCGGCATCGTCGGCGTCATCGCGAAGACGCCCGTCAACCAGCTGATCTACGACGCGCTGCTGCTGCTGCAGCACCGCGGCCAGGACGCCGCCGGCATCGTCACGATGCAGGGCACGAAGTGCTTCATGCACAAGGCGCGCGGCATGGTGCGCGACGTCTTCCGCACCCGCAACATGCGTGCGCTGCCGGGCAACGTCGGCCTGGGCCAGGTGCGCTACCCGACCGCCGGCAACGCCTACAGCGAGGAAGAGGCGCAGCCCTTCTACGTCAACGCGCCGTTCGGCGTCGTGCTGGTGCACAACGGCAACCTGACCAACGCCCATGCGCTGAAGCAGGAGCTGTTCGACGTCGACCGCCGCCACATCAACACCGAGAGCGACACCGAGGTGCTGATCAACGTGCTGGCGCACGAGCTCGACAAGGCCGCCACCGGCCTGCCGCTGACGCCGCAGGAGATCTTCACGGCCGTCGCCGCGGTGCACAAGCGTGTGCGCGGCTCCTACGCCGTCATCGCGCTGGTCGCCGGCTACGGCCTGCTGGCCTTCCGCGACCCGCACGGCATCCGCCCGCTGTGCCTGGGTGTCGGCCCCGAAGGCGAGACCATGCTCGCCAGCGAGTCGGTGGCCATCGAAGGCAGCGGCTTCCGTTTCGTGCGCGACATCGCGCCGGGCGAGGCGGTGTTCATCGACCAGGACGGCGTCACCCACACCCGCCAGTGCGCCGAGGCGCCGCGGCTGAATCCCTGCATCTTCGAGTACGTCTACCTCGCGCGGCCGGACTCGGTGATGGACGGCATCTCGGTCTACCAGGCGCGGCTGAACCTCGGCGAGACGCTGGCCCAGCGCCTGATCTCGACGATGCCGCCCAGCGAGATCGACGTCGTCATCCCGATCCCCGAGTCGAGCCGCCCGAGCGCGATGCAGCTGGCGCACAAGATCGGCAAGCCGTACCGCGAAGGCTTCGTCAAGAACCGCTACGTCGGCCGCACCTTCATCATGCCGGGCCAGTCGGTGCGCAAGAAGAGCGTGCGCCAGAAGCTCAACGCGATCGGCGTCGAGTTCAAGGGCCGCAACGTGCTGCTGGTCGACGACTCCATCGTGCGCGGCACGACGAGCAAGGAGATCGTGCAGATGGCGCGCGAGGCCGGCGCCCGCCGCGTCTACATGGCCAGCGCCGCGCCGCCGGTGCGCTTCCCCAACGTCTACGGCATCGACATGCCGACGAAGGAAGAGCTGATCGCGCACGGCCGCAGCATCGAGCAGATCCGCGAGTTCATCGGCGCCGACGCGCTGATCTACCAGGACGTCGACGCGATGAAACGTGTCGTCGGCGCGCTCAACCCGCAGGTCCAGGGCTTCGAGGCAAGCTGCTTCGACGGCGTCTACGTCACCGGCGACGTCAGCGCCGCCGACTTCCAGGCCATCGAGACGCAGCGCAAGCTGCAGTTCGACGAGGAAGACGGCCCGGCGCGTTCGCGCCTGGCCCTGCAGAGCGCCGAGGAATGATGGACCACCCCCGAAGCGCCTTCGGCGCTCCCCCTCAAGGGGGCGCCGCCAGTGGCCCGGCAGAGCCGGTCCACGGCGTCCGCTTGATGCGGCGTTTGAATGGCAGCCCGGCTGCCTTTTCCAGAGGCTGAGGCCAACATGATCCGCAAGACCGATCTGCCCGCCGATGCCCGCCGCGACACGCTGGCCGTGCGCGAGGGCCTGCCCTGCACCGAGTGGGGCGAGAACTCCGAGGCGCTGTTCATCACCAGCAGCTTCGTGCACCCCGACGCCGAGACCGCTGCGCGCCGCTTCGCCAACGAGGAGGAGGCTTTCGTCTACAGCCGCTTCTCGAACCCGACGGTGACGATGATGGAGCGCCGTCTGGCGGCGCTGGAAGGCACGAGCGGCTGCATCGGCACCGCCAGCGGCATGTCGGCGATCCTGCTGCTGGTGCTGGGCCTGCTGAAGGGCGGCGACCACGTCGTCTGCTCGCAGAGCGTCTTCGGCTCGACGATCAAGCTGTTCCAGGACTTCGCCAAGTTCGGCATCGAGACGACCTTCGTCTCGCAGACCGAGGTCGCCCAGTGGCGCGACGCGATGCGCCCGAACACCAGGCTGCTGTTCGCCGAGACGCCGAGCAACCCGCTGACCGAGGTCTGCGACATCCGTGCGCTGGCCGAGATCGCGCACGCCGGCGGCGCCAGGCTGGCCGTCGACAACTGCTTCTGCACGCCGGCGCTGCAGCGCCCGGTCGAGTTCGGCGCCGACTTCGTCGTGCACTCGGGCACCAAGTTCCTCGACGGCCAGGGGCGTGTCGTCGCCGGCGCCGTCTGCGGCCCGGCCGAGCTGATCGACACCCAGCTGGTGCCGGTGATGCGCAGCGCCGGCATGGCGCTGTCGCCGTTCAACGCCTGGGTGGTGCTGAAGGGCCTGGAGACGCTGTCGATCCGGCTGAAGGCGCAGAGCGAACGGGCGCTGGCGCTGGCGCGCTGGCTCGAGGCGCACCCGGCCGTCGAACGGGTCTACCACCCGGGGCTCGAATCGCACCCGCAGCACGCGCTGGCGATGGCCCAGCAGGGCGGCTGCGGCGGCGCCGTCGTCTCCTTCATCGCACGCGGCGAACGTGCCGGCGCCTTCGCCGTCATCGACGCGACGCGCATCTGCTCGATCACCTCCAACCTCGGCGACACCAAGACGACGATCACGCACCCGGCGAGCACCTCGCACGGGCGGCTCAGCGAGGCCCAGCGTCTGTCCGCCGGCATCACCCAGGGCATGATCCGCGTGGCGGTCGGCCTCGAAGACATCGAAGACCTGAAGGCCGACCTCGCTCGCGGCCTCGACTCACTGGCTTGAGACTGGCATGAACGTCCGCACCCGCATTGCCCCGTCGCCGACGGGTTTCCTGCACCTGGGCACCGCGCGCACCGCGCTGTATTCCTGGGCCTATGCCCGCCACTTCGGCGGCCAGTTCGTGCTGCGCATCGAGGACACCGACGTCCAGCGCTCGACGCAGGAATCGGTCGACCAGATCCTCGACGCGATGAAGTGGCTGGGCCTGGAGTACGACGAAGGTCCGTTCTACCAGACGCAGCGCCTGGAGCGTTACCACGCCGTCATCGCGCAGATGCTCGCCGAAGGCACGGCCTACCAGTGTTATTGCACGCCCGAGGAACTGGACGCGATGCGCGAGGAGCAGCGCGCCCGTGGCGAGAAGACGCGCTATGACGGCCGCTGGCGCCCCGAGCCGGGCAAGGTGCTGCCGCCGGTGCCCGAGGGCGTGAAGCCGGTGGTGCGCTTCCGCAATCCGCAGCAGGGCATGGTCGCCTGGGACGACCTGGTCAAGGGCCCGATCATGATCTCCAACACCGAGATCGACGACCTGATCATCCTGCGCCCGGACGGCATGCCGACCTACAACTTCGCCGTGGTCATCGACGACTGGGACATGAAGATCACCCACGTCTTCCGCGGCGACGAGCACATCAACAACACGCCCTGGCAGATCAACATCTTCCGCGCGCTGGGTGCGCCGCTGCCGCGTTTCGGCCACTGCCCGATCATCCTCGGCGACGACGGCCTGAAGCTGTCCAAGCGCCGCGGCGCGGTCAGCGTCACCGCGTACCAGGAAATGGGCTACCTGCCCGAAGCGATGCTGAACTACCTCGCGCGCCTGGGCTGGAGCCACGGTGACGAGGAGCTGTTCTCCAGCGAGCAGATGGTGCGCTGGTTCGACGGCAGCCACCTCGCCAAGAGCCCGGCGCAATGGGACCCGGCCAAGCTCGCCTGGGTCAACGCGCACTACATGAAGCAGGCCGACGACGCGCGCCTGGCGGGCCTGGTGCAGCAGCAACTGGCGACGCGCGGCGTGACGGCCGGCGACCTGGACCGGCTGACGCGTGCCGCGGCGCTGTTCAAGGACCGCTGCACGACGGTCGTCGAGCTCGCCGACTGGACGGAGATGCTCTACGTGCCGGTCACGCCGCGCGACGAGGACCTGCAGACCTACGTCACCGACGCCGTGAAACCGGCGATCCGCGCGCTGCGCGAGCGGCTCGCCGAGATCGATCTCGACAAGGCGACCATCGCCCAGGCGATGAAGCAGGTGCTGGCCGATCACCAGCTGAAGATGCCGCAGCTGGCCCCGGCGCTGCGTGTGCTGGTCTGCGGCCGGCCGCAGACGCCGTCGATCGACGCGGTGCTTGCGCTGTTCGAGCGAAAAATTTTGCTCGAGCGCTTGCAATCCATCTGAAACACGTTCTATACTCTTAGTCTCGCTTGAACGGCACCGCTAGTTCCAAGTCGAAGCAATTCGATGGGGGTATAGCTCAGCTGGGAGAGCGCTTGCATGGCATGCAAGAGGTCAGCGGTTCGATCCCGCTTACCTCCACCAAATCTCCCGCGAGGGAGTGACGGAATCAAGCCAGCGGCGCCGTTCAGGGCGCGAAGGTTTCAGTCCCCTTCGTCTAGAGGCCTAGGACACGACCCTTTCACGGTTGTAACAGGGGTTCGAATCCCCTAGGGGACGCCAAACAGCAGACGGCACCGCAAGGTGTCGTTTGTCTTTTCATGGCCGGTTTTCCGCGTCGGGAGAATCGGGCTTTCGCGCACGAGACGACGCAGATTCAAGGTCCCCTTCGTCTAGAGGCCTAGGACACGACCCTTTCACGGTTGTAACAGGGGTTCGAATCCCCTAGGGGACGCCATCAAGGCAGCACACGGCACCGCAAGGTGCCGTTTGTCTTTGTGCGCTGCGTCGGCGTGACGTTGCCGCCCGTTGCCGGCCGCGCGCGGGTTCAGGCGCCGTGCCGTCCGCGGTGCGCGAAGTTCAGAGCTGCGCCGCCGTCAGCGGGTCGGGGTGGCCGTCGTAGAAGCGTTCGAGCAGCAGTCGGAACACCGGTTCCTCCGGCGCGACCGCAGCGAACAGCGTCAGCGAAGAACGCAGCTTCAGATCGTCGGGGCTTCCGAGAACCTGCAGCGCCGACGCGTGGCCCGGCACGGCCAGCAGCTTCTCGCAGCACAGGCGCAGGCGCGGCCCGAGCACCGGGTGGCGCCAGTAGGCCAGGGCTTCGTCGCGCCCGTGCAGGCCGTACAGCCGCGCCATCGAACTGCGCCCGAGGCTGGCGAGTTGCGGGAAGATGAACCACATCCAGTGCGTCGTCTTGCGGCCGGCGCCGATCTCGGCGAGCACCCGGTCGATGACCGGCTCCTGCGCGTCGACGAAACGTTGCAGGTCGTGGCGGTCTTCCATCGTCAGCCCCAAGCCAAGCGTTGAACCCGTCGTGGCGGCCGTCGGCCACCCCGCTTCCTGTCCACGAGGATGCCGCCTGCGGAGCTTGTCGAGTTGACTGCCGTCAAGTGGCGGCGGTGGTCGCCCATGGGGCCGTCGGCGGCCACGACCGCCGGCGGCCCGGCTTATGGGCGCTGGGCGGTGTTCGTCGCGGCGGCCTCGGCGCCCGGGCAGCCCTGGGCGCTGCGCCAGCCCTTGAGGAAGGCGCGCCGGGCGCCGCCGGCGATCACCGCCGCTGTCACCTCGCGCGAGTGGCGCTCGGCGCCGGTCAGCTTGCGGATCCAGCCGCGGAACGGGATCACGTCCTCGGCGGTGCGGCGCACGGCGCCAATGGCGGCGTCGCCGGCCGCATCGGTGCCGCGTTCGAGCAGGCCGGCCTCGGCGCCGCGCGGCGCGTCGAGGTCGGGGCCGAGCGCGTCGTCCAGCGCGGAGACCTCCGTCGCGGTGCTCGCGCAGCTGGTGTCGGCGTCCAGCCGGTACGGCGCCTTGCGTGCGGCGCGCAGCACCTCGGGGATGGCTTCACGCACGACGTTGAGATCCTTCAGCGGCGTGACCGCGGCGTCGCCGGCGCGGCCGACCTCCTTGGACGCGCAGGCGCCCAGCAGCAGCGTGGCGGCCAGCAGGGACAGGGTGATGCGGGGGGAGAGGGTCATCGCCGGAGTATCCCCGCGACCGCGGGCGAACAGAACAATGGACGACTGACACGATCCGCGTCGGCGTCCGGCCCGCCTTCTGCGCCGACCCGGATAACCGCCGCCTGGCCACCGTTCAGCGCGAGCAGCCGGCCTCGACCCAGGCGGCGTAGTCGGCCCCGGCCAACACGACCGGCGTCGCCCAGATCGCCGGCAGCGCATAGGGGTGCAGCTCGCGGATCGCCGCCTCGAGCTCGGGCCAGCGAGCCGCCAGCGTCTTCGCGAGCAGCCGCCACTCGCTGTCGTGCTGCAGCGCGCCCTGCCAGACGTAGGTGCTGCGCACCGCCTCGACCTGAACGCAGGCGGCGAGCCGGCGCGTGACCAGCGCATCGGCGATGCGCTGCGCGTCGGCCTCGGTGGCCACCGTCGTGCGGACCTCGATCAGCGGGCCGGTCATGACGGTCGGTGGATCACCGCCTCGACGTTGTGGCCGTCGGGGCCGATGACGAAGGCGGCGTAGTAGTTCGGGTGGTAGTGCGGCCGCAGCCCGGGGCCGCCGTTGTCGCGGGCCCCGGCGGCCAGCGCCGCGGCGTGGAAGGCGTCGACCTGGGCGCGGCTTTCGGCGACGAAGGCGATGTGCAGCGGCGCCGGAGCCGTGCCGCTTTCGTACAACCACAGCGAGGGTTTGCCGTCGCGGCCGAGGCCGACGCTGCCGTCCGGGCCGCGCATCACGAGCCCGACACGCAGCGGCGCGAGTGCGGCGAGAAAGAAGTCGGTGCTGGCCTGCAGGTCGCGCACGCCGAAGCCGAGGTGGTCGAACATGGTCTCTCCTGGTCGCGGCGACGGCCGCTTTCGGCGTCGATGCTAGGCCCGCCGCGGTGCGATGCCGGCGCAGCCCTTCGGCGTCAGGTGGCGGGCGCCACGTCGGCCGGCGCGACCTCGTCCCCGGCCGCGCCCGACGGCGGCACCCAGTCGTGCCAGTCGGGGCCGAAGAACTCGACCGGGTGCTGGGTGCGCTCGGAGCCGTTGCCGCAGACCAGCTGATCGGCGGCGCAGTAGCGGTCGCAGCCCCAGCAGGTGCGCTCGGGATGCGGCGGGTTGATCGGGAAACGTTTCGGGGCCATGCGCGGGGGCGCCGGGCAGCCGCGCGGCGCCGGGCCAGTGTCGCTGCGTATTTCGCGACGTGGTTTTGAGTGTCGTCAAGTGGAAGGATCGCCGTCGACCAGCGCCAGCCGCATCACCGGCCGCTGCGGACGGCGCCGCGCGACCTCGGTGAAGCCGGCCTTGGTGTACATCGACACGGCGCCGTTCCACATCCCGTCGTCGGCAGAGGGCTCGGCCTTGTCGATCGGGTAGGCCTCGAGCAGCGTCGCGCCGCGTGCCCGGGCGAAGTCGATCGCACCACGCAGCATCGCGCTGGCGACACCCCGGTGGCGTTCCGGCCCCGGCACGACGAAACAGACGACCGACCAGACCGGCTGATCGTCCACCGGACGCGCCACCGGCGAACGGCGCAGCCGCGGGTACTGCTCACGCGGTGCCAGCGCCACCCAGCCCACCGGCCGGCCGTCCTCGTAGCCGATCAGCCCCGGCGGCGGATCGGCCTCGGCCAGCGCCCGCAGCGCGTCGCGACGGTGCGTGCGGCGGCTGGCCTCGTCGCCGCTGCCGCTGCCCGACTCGCGGTAGTACATGCACCAGCAGCCGCGGGCCACCGAGCAGCCCTTGGCCGCGAACAGCGTCTCCAAGTCGTCCCAGCGTTCGGGCGACAGCGGGTGGATCTCGATCGGCATCGTGACGCTCTCCTCGGTCCAGGCGGCCAGCCTAGGCGTGGCACGCCGGCGCCCACAAGCCCCGTGTGGCGCAGGGGGCACGTTCAGGCCACGCCCAGCCAGCGCGGCAGCAGGTCTTCGGCCGGGCCGAGCCGCTCTTCGGCGAACGCCGGGTGGCGCGGGCGCATCGGCTCCAGGTTCAGGTAGACGGTGTGGGCGCCGGCCTGGCGTGCGCCGCGCACGAACTCGGCCGCTGGCGTCACCGTGCCCGAGGTGCCGACGGCGACGAAGAGGTCGCAGTCCTGCAGCGCCTGCTGCACCTGGCGCAACGCCGGCATCGGCAACATCTCGCCGAAGAGCACGATGTCCGGCCGCAGCGCTGCGCCGCACCGCGGGCAGCGCGGCACGGTGCCGGCGTGCGTCGTCGTGTCGGGGTAGGGCGCGAGCGTGCAGCCGTCGCGGCTGCAGCGTGTCGTGCTGACGTTGCCGTGCAGCTCGACGACACGCCGGCTGCCGGCGCGCTGGTGCAGGCCGTCGATGTTCTGCGTGATCAGCAGGAGCTCCTGATCAGGCCCGAGCGCGGCCTCGAAACGCACCAGCGCGAGATGCGCGGCGTTGGGCTGGGCCGCCGCGACCGGCGCGCGCATGCCGCCGAACAGCGCCCAAGTTCGTTGCGGCTGGCTGTGCAGCGTGTACACGTGGCTGCACTCGGCGACCTCGGCGTCGTCCCAGATGCCGCCCGGCCCGCGGTAGGTGCGCAGCCCCGATGCGGCCGAGATGCCGGCGCCGGTCAGGAAGACGATGCGGCGATAGCGCGACAGCCCGGGGTTCATCGTGCCGGCGTGTCTGCCACTTCGCGGCAGTCGATCGGCACGCGCCGCCCGATCTCCAGTTGCAGCTCGCGGCCCTTGCCACGCAGCCCGACGCGGCCGTTGGAATAGGCATAGCCCGAGCCGGTGCGCTGCTGCGGCAGCTCCAGCGTGCCGCCCTCCCAGGCCAGGCGTGCGAGTTCACGCTCCGGCACGAAGACGACGTCCAGCGTGCGCCCGTCATCGCAGGCGAAGCGGGCGTGGATCTCCCCGGCCGTCGGCGCGGCGCAGGCGGTGGTGGCGACGGCAGCGAGCAGGGCCAGGCGTTTCATCACGGCTCCCGGGGTGGCGATGCCGCGATGGTGCCGCCGTCCGCCGCCTGGAGCCAGCGATCTGCCGCGGCGACTTCGGTCTCGACGAAGACGGCCAGACCGGCGGCCGCCAGCCGCTCGGCAGTGACGCCGCGCCCCGGCACCGTGGCGCCGGCGAAACGCCCGTCGTGCACGCAGGTGCTGCCGCACGACGGGCTGCCGTCCTTCAGCAGCGCGACGCTGGCGCCGGCCTCGTGCGCAGCGCGCAGCGCGGCTTCTGCACCGGCGACGAAGGCGGCGCTCACATCCCGGCCGTCGTGTGCCAGCACACGCGCGCGCCCGGCCAGCACCGCTGCCGCGTCGGCACCCGGCTCGATCTCGGCCGGCGGCCGCGGCACCGGCAGGCCGCCGGCGCATTCGGGGCAGAAGCCGACGACCCGGCCTTCGGCCTGCCAGCGCCGCAGCACGGCGGTGTCCAGGCGTTGGTGGCCGCCGTCCCAGCGCACCGCGTCGCCGAGCAGGCAGGCGCTGACGAGAACGCGCGCCGGCGCCATCGCTTCAGCCGGCCGGGCGGGTGTAGACCAGCGTCGCGATGCCGTCGTCCTCGTCGCGGCGCTCGACACACTGCATGCCGGCTTTCTCGATGACGCGCCGCGACGCCAGGTTGGGCTCGGCGACGGTGGCGATGACCGGCCCGATGCCGCGTGCGTCGGCCCAGGCCAGCAGGCCTTGCAGCGCCTCGCTGGCCAGGCCCTGGCCCCAGTGTTCGCGCGCGAACGCGTACTTGGCCTCGGGTTCGACCTGGCCGCCCGGATGCACCAGGCCGCAGAAGCCGACGATGCGGCCGTCGCCGCGCCGCTCCAGCGTCGCCATGCCGTAGCCGCGGGTCGCGTCGTTGATCGCCGTGACACGCCGCCAGGCCTCGCATTCGGCCGGCGTGATGCCGCGGCCGTCGCCGGCCCAGCGCATCGCGTCGGCGTCGCCGTACACGCGCTGCAGCGCTTCGTGGTCTTCGGGACGCCAGCGCCGGCAGTGCAGGCGCTCTGTGTCGAACAGCGGCGCCGGGGCGAAGGGCGCCAGCTCTCGCGTCATGTACAGCACCTCGAACGGCAGGTGCTCGAAACGCCGCGTGGCCCCGGCGACGAAACCCAGGCGCTCGTACCACTGCACCAGTTCGCCGTGCGCGGCGATGACGCCGATGCTGACGCGCTGGGCGCCCCAGCCGGCGGCGGCGGCCAGCACGGCCTCGCTCAGCGCGCGGCCGACACCGCGGCGGCGCCACGGCGGCAGCACCGACAGGCGGTTCAGGTAGACGGTGCCGGGCTCGGCCGGGAAATCCAGCGCGACGCAGCCGGCGGCCTCGCCGTCGACACGCGCCAGGATGTAGCGCTGGCCGCGGGCGTTCTCCTCGGCGATCCACGCCGGCGTGCAGAACGACGGGTGTTTCGGGCAGTTGGCTTCGGTCAGGCCGAACCGTGCGGCGACGTCGGCGTTGGAATGGGCGACGAGCGCCGCGATCAGCTCGCGGTCGTCGGCGGTGGCGGGCAGCAACTGCATCGGGGCTTTCAGTGGGGCGAGCGCATGCGCTCGCGGCGTTCGGCCGGGTCGATGACGACGCGGTCCAGCCAGATCAGGAAACGCCGCGTGCGCAGCGCCTGGGCCTGCGTCAGCTCGCGGCGCAGCGTGCGCGCCTCGATGCGTTCGACACCGCCGGCCTCGTCGCGGCGCAGCCCGCGCGGGTGGCGGTGGCGCAGCGACGCGAAGACCGGCAGCTCGGGCACGACGCGGCGCACGTGGTCCAGGCGCAGCCAGCGTTCGGCGCCGTCGCCTTCGACGATGTCGATCGGGATGTGGCGGAACTCGTGGTGCCGGCCTTCGAGGTCGCGCCAGGCCAGGGCCCGGATGCGGTCGAAGATCCACAGCAGCACCTCGAGGACGGCGCCGCCGAGGCGCTCGAACGGCGTGCGGATCACGGCAGCGTCGAGCCGGGCTGGTCGCGCGGCACCCGTTCGAGGTACTCGGCGACGGCGGCCTCGCCCAGGCACTTGAGCATCACCGTCGTCGTGCGCGTGCTGCCGTCGGCGGCTTCGATCGGCCGCGTGCGCAGCGCCTCGTAGCCGCAACGGCGCCAGAAACGTTCGGCGCGTTCGTTGCCGACGACGACCCCCAGCCGCAGCCAGCAGGCGCCCTGCGCGCGCGCCCAGGCTTCGAGCGCGGCGTGCAGCTCGGCGGCGGCGCCGGTGCCGCGCTGGCTCGGGTGCAGCAGGAACAGCGCCGTGTGCCAGCAGCCCGGCGTGCCGAGGTCGGCGATGACGAGCAGCACGCCGGCCAGCGTGCCGTCGGGCTCGTAGGCGCCGGCGCACCAGTGGCGCGTCCAGCTCAGGTGTTCGGGCGGGCGCTCGGCGAGCATCTCCGCTGCTTCGTCGGGCGCCGGCGGCAGGCCGCCGACCAGGACGTAGAAGTCGCTGCAGGCTTCCAGCAGTGCCTGCAGCTGCGGCAAGTCGCCGGCGGCGAGCTCGTGCACCGCCAGCCGCGGCGTCGTGAACAGCGCGGGCGTGTCCCTCATCGTGCCGCGGTCTCGAAACCTTCGAGCACGTTGACGACGTTGACGCCCATCGCCGCGACGGCGTAGCCGCCTTCGAGCGTGAACACCGTCGGCAGCCCGGCGCCGGCGATGGCCGCGCCGACCGTCAGGTAGTCGGCGCTGGCCAGGCGGAAACGCGAGATCGGGTCGCCTTCGTAGGTGTCGACGCCGAGTGCCACGACCAGCGCGTCGGGCGCGAAGGCGGCGATGCGCGCCAGCGCCGCGTCGAACGCCTGGCGCCAGCCGGCGAAGTCGGTGCCGGCCGGCAGCGGCAGGTTCAGGTTGCAGCCCAGGCCGTGCCCGGCCCCGGTCTCGTCGGCGTGGCCGAGGTAGAACGGGTACTCGGTGCGCGGGTCGCCGTGGATCGACACCGTCAGCACGTCGGCACGTTCGTAGAACAGGCTCTGCGTGCCGTTGCCGTGGTGGTAGTCGACATCGAGCACCGCGACGCGGCGCGCGCCGCCGTCACGCAGGGCCTGGGCGGCGACCGCGGCGTTGTTGACGAAGCAGTAGCCGCCGAAGAAGTCGTGGCCCGCGTGGTGGCCCGGCGGCCGCGTCAGCGCCAGCGCGGCGCGCGCGCCGCCTGTCACCGATGTGGCCGCCGCCGCGGCACAGGCCGCGCCGGCTTCGGCCGCGGCCCATGTGCCGGCGGTCAGCGGCGTGCCGGCGTCGAAGGAGTACAGGCCCAGGCGGGCGGCGAAGTTGTCGGGCTCGACGTCGGCGCGGAAACCGCGCACCGGCCAGACCGAGGGCAGCGCGTCGAGCGCAGCGTTGGCCGGGTCGAGCGCGACCCACTCGTCCCAGGCGGTCTCGAGGAAACGCAGGTAACGCGGCGCGTGCACCGCTTCGAGCAGCGCCCGCGCCACCGGCGGCGGCGCCTGGATCTCGCCCAAGGGGCGGCGGCCGAGTTCGGCCAGCACGTGCTCCAGCCGCGCCGGCACCTCGTGGCAGGGCACGAGCTTGCCGCGGAACATCTCCTGGCGCCCGTCGTGGGCGGCGTGGCGAGGGTTGGCGTAGATCTGCATCGGGAGGCTGACGAAAGCGAAGCCTTCGATGCTACGCCGCGTCAGACGCCCGGCGGCCGCCAGCCCGAGGCGTGCACGCTGGCCGCCGGCGCGAACAGCGGTTGCGGCAGCGCGTCCCACGAGAACCAGCGCCATTCGGCGCAGCGCTCGGGCTCCATCGCCTGCGGTTCGCCGTCGGCTGCGGGCACGACGGTGATCAGCGTCACGTAGTGCCGGCCGACGTCGGGAAAGACGTTGTTCACCCAGGTCGCGGCCAGCACCTCGCGGGCGACGAGGCCGGTCTCTTCGTGCAGCTCGCGGCGCGCGCAGTCTTCCGGCGTCTCGCCGAACTCCAGGTGGCCGCCGGGCGGCGCCCAGGTGTCCCGGCCATGCGCGCCCAGGCGCCGGCCCAGCAGCACCCGGCCGTCGCGCACGACGATGACACCGACGCCGACCCGCGGCGTCTCGGCCTGCGGCGTGTTCAACGCGGCGCGAACGCCTGCTCGAAACGCTGGCGGTCGAGATGGCGCATGTAGCCCTGCAGCGACTTGGCCACCGCGGGGTTGGTCGTCAGCTCCATGAACGCGACCCGGCCCAGCACCTCGAAGGCCTTGCCCAGCGACTCGCCACCTTCGGCCTTCATCAGCGCACGCACCTCGTCGACGCAGCGTTCGGTGACGAGCTGGGTGACGATCTCGGCGACCCGGCGCTGCGACTCGTCGGCCGCCGCCATGCTGACCTGGCTCAGGTCCTCCAGGCTCGGATGCGAGGCCATCGCGATGAAGATCCAGCGCGTCAGGTCCTTGCGGTCCTTGCCGGAGGTGTTGTCGGTCATGCAGGTCGACACGGCGTCGACGGCGGGGCTGGCCAGCGCGGGGGCGCAGAGCGTGCCGGCCAGGGCCAGCGCAGCGGCCGCGCGGGCGGCGTTACGGAGCTTCATCGCGGAGTGGAGTGTTGGCGGCGCGCGCCCGGCGCCGACCGTCGGCTCCGGCGGCGCGGGCCGCGGCGCACAGGATAGCCCGTCGGCGGCGCCGCCACGGCCGCGGCGCGGCCCTCAGCGCGGCACGTACTGCACGATCTCGCCGCCGTCGCGCTGCATGTAGAGCGCGTCGCCGACCATGCGCACCTCGTTGCAGGCCGGGGCGCGGCCCTGCAGCCCGCCGCAGAGCTTGCCGTCCTCGGTGCGCCAGGTGCCCGAGCTGCGGAAACCGCGGCTGGTGTCGATGAAGAAATAGCCGTTGGCCTTGTACTCCAGCCGCCACGACGTGCCGTCGGCCAGCGCGACCTGGAAGACGCGGCCTTCGAGGTGCCGGCTGAGCGCCGCGGCATCGGGGGCGCTGGCGTGCTCGGGGAAGGCCGACACGGCGGACGCGGCGGCCAGCAGCGCGCCGGCCAGAAGGGGGCGGATGGAGGGCATCGCGGGCTCCTCGGAAGTCGAACCGCGACTGTCGCGAGGGGCCCCGCCGGCCGTCCATCACGCGAAACGAGCTAGGGAGGCGCCATGCCGCCGGCAGGGGATTGGCCGTCGCCGTGCCAGCCGAACTCCGAATACGTCTCGCCGGCGGCGATGCAGGCCAGCGCGTGGCGCACGTAGGGCACCATCGCTGCGGGCAGCGCGTCCAGCGGGTACCAGTCGAGCTCGCTGCACTTGTGCGGCTCGCGGTTCTCGGGTTCGCCTTGCCAGCGCTCGGCAGCGAAGAACATCGACATCCGTTCGCTGTCGCTGCGGCGGTGGATCAGGTGCACGAGGCGCAGGTCCTCGGGGGCGATGACGAGGCCGGCTTCCTCCAGCGCCTCGCGCGCCATCGCGGCGCGCGCCGCTTCGCCGCCGTCGACGTGGCCGGCGACCAGGCTGTACAGCCCGTCGGCATAACCGGTGTTGGCGCGCTGCAGCAGCAGCACGCGGCCATCGTGCACGAGCACGAGGTGGACTTCGGGGATCAGGGAGAAGCGGGCCATGCGGCGACGCTAACCGATGCGCGGCGCCGCGGCGCGACGCCTTGCGCCATCGTGTCAGGTGAGGGCCAGCGAGATCCGCCAGCGCAGCCCCGGCGTGCTGCCGAACTGCGCCGGTTTCGTGAACCGCTCGAGCAGCACGCCCCCGTTGGCGACGATGACGCGTTGCGACGCCAGGTTGTCGGGGTCGGTCGTGAGGTCCACCCAGGGCAGGCCGACGGCGCGCGCCTCGGGCAGCATCTGCCGCAGCGCCGCGCTGGCGTGGCCGCGGCGGCGTTTCCAGGGCACGACCGAGTAGCCGATGTGGCCCAGGCAGTACGGCGGCAGCTCGGGCGTGCCGCGCTGCCAGCGCAGGCCGATGACGCCGGCGAAGCCTTCTTCGTCCCAGATCCAGCGGCGCAAGCCCGGCAGCCGCGCGACCTGGCTGCCGTCGGGCAGCGTCACCGGCGCACCGCGGCCCTGGCGGTCTTCGAGCAGGTCGATGAAGACCGCCGGCGCACGCGCGATCGCGTCGAGCTCCTCGCGCGCCGCGTCGGCGCCGCGCACCGTGTCGGCCGACCAGCCGGTCTGCAGTGCGGCGACGTAGGCGGGCAGGTGTTCGAGGCTCGGGCGGACGAGCTGCATCGGCGCGGTCAGCGCTCCGTCGTCGCCAGCCGCAGACCCAGGCCGGCGAAGGTGGCGGCGAAACCGCGCCGCAGCCAGGCCTGCACTCGCGCCGAACCGATGACCCGGGCGCGGAAGGCATGTGCCAGCGCGCCGTAGACCGCGAAGACGGCGAAGGTCATCACCATGAAGACGCCGGCCAGCGCCAGCAGCTGCAGCATCGGCCGCGCCGCCTGCGCGTCGACGAACTGCGGCAGGAAGGCGAGGAAGAAGATCGTCAGCTTGGGGTTCAGGATGTTGAGCAGGAAGGCCTTCAGCACCAGGCCCGAGGGCGGCGTGCGCGCCAGGCTGCCGTCGACCGCGAAGGCCGAGCTGTCGCGCCAGGTCGCCCAGGCGATGTAGAGCAGGTAGAGCACGCCGGCGTACTTCAGCGCCTGAAAGGCGAGCGCGCTGGCGTGCATCAGCGCCGCCAGCCCCAGCACCGTGGCCGCCAGGTGCGGCACGATGCCCAGCGTGCAGCCCAGCGCCGCGAACAAGGCCGCGCGCCGGCCCTGGGCCAGGCCCGTCGAGACCGTGTAGACGACACCGGTGCCGGGCACCAGCACGACGACGAGCGAGGTGAGCAGGAATTCGGGGCTGATCATCGATGGTCCTCCCGTGGGCGGGCGCAGCATACGCCGGTGGCGTGACGCCCGTCGGCCCCGGAATCGGCGGAGCCGCTACGTCGCCGCCTCGTCATCGTCCGGCGCGACGATCTCGACCTTGAGGCGGTCCGGGTCCTCGCAGTACATCGCGTAGTACCCGGGACCGCCGGCGAACGGGTAGCGGTCTTCGTAGAGCGGCGTGTGGCCGGCGTCGCGCACCCAGGCGCGCAGCGCATCGACCTGCGCGCGCGACGCCGCCTGGAACGCCAGGTGGTTCAGGCCGATGCGCTGGCGGTGATAACCGGCGGCGAGGTGTCCGGTCGGCGCCTGCAGGAAACAGAGGTCGTGGTCGCGGTGCCGATAGTTCACGCCGCCGGACCAGGGCTGGACTTGCCAGCCCAGTGCCTGCAGCAGCGGTGTCCAGAAGCGGTGGAGCGTTGCAGGTCGCCGACGTAGAGCTCGACGTGGTGCAGCATGCCGGTCCGCCTTCAGCGTTGTTCGCCCAGCCGCGCCAGCATCAGGCGGTAGCCGCGGCGTTCGCCGACGTCGACGAAGCCGCAACGTGTGTAGAGCCGGCGTGCCGGGTTCTCGGGGTGCACGGTGAGCGCCACCTGCGCGACGCCGGCGGCGCGTGCGGCGGCGAGCGCGCCGCGCATCAGCGCTTCGCCGAAGCCACGATGCTGGAACGCCGGCTCCAGCGCGATGCCGAGTTGCGGCGTGCCTTCGTCGACCCAGGCCAGACCCTGGCCGTCGGCCACCTGGCGCATCCAGCAGGCGCCGGCGTCGGCGCCGTCGACCCGCAGCACGACGCCGACGTCGCCCGGGCGGCCCCAGTCTTCGGCGTAGAGGCGCACCGCCGGCAACTGCAGCACCTCGACCGGGCGCAGCGCGGCCGGCGGCGGGTCCCAGAGCGCGAGGTGCAGCCAGTGCCACAGGCGCGGCTGGTCGGCGGCGACCAGCGGGCGCAGGTCGATCTGCGGCGGGCGGTCATCGCTCATCGTGGGGTGGCTCGTTGTGGGACTCGCAGCCAGTTGCGCGCCTCGCGCGGCGTGCGCAGCTCGTGCCAGCGCAGCCCGGCCCGGCGAGGGTCGGCGCGCATCTCGGCGCAGCGGGTGCGGTTCGTCGCGAAGGTCGACTTGCCGGCGCCGCTGGTGCCGACGACGAGGCAGCGCATCGCGTCAGTCTCCGTGCCGCGTCGCGGTGGCGATCGACAGCAGCGCCAGTTCGACCCGCTCGACGGCCTGCTGGCGGCGCCAGAAAGCCAGGCCTTCGGCGTTGTCGGCGAAGACCATCAGATGGCATTTGTCGATGCCCTGGGCCTGCAGCGCCGCCAGCGCGGCGTCCAGCAGCGCACGCCCCAGGCCGCGGCGACGCCTCTCCGGCGCGACCGCCAGGTGGTGGATCAGCCCGCGCCGGCCGTCGTGGCCGCAGAGGAGGGTGCCGACGAGTTCGCCGCCATCCAGCGCGACGAAGCTCAGCCCCGGGTTGCGGCGCAGGAAAGCGGCCAGCGCGGCCGGCTCGTCGGCCTTGCTGAGGCCGATGCCGGGGATCGAGCGCCACAGCGCCAGCGCGGCCGGCAAGTGGCGGCGCTCGAACGCGACGACGGTCGGTGTCGTGGCACCGAGCCCCGGCCGCACGGCGCGGCAGACCGCTTCGAGCCGGTGGCCTTCGGGGTCGACGACGAAAGCGGCGTAGTAGTCCTCGCCGTAGTCCGGTCGCCAGCCGGGTGCGCCGTTGTCGCGCCCGCCATGCGCCAGGGCCGCGGCGTGGAAGGCCTCGACCGCGGCATGCGTGGTGGCGCCGAAGGCGATGTGCTGCCCGGGGATGTCGGCCGCGGGCTGCGCGACCTGCTTCAGCGCCAGCACGTCGCCGCCGCCCGGCGGCCCGTAGCCGACGGCCTGGCCGGTCTCGCCGGGGCGCAGGTCGGTCCAGACGCGGGCGTGGCCCAGCGTGCCGAGCACGGCGTCGTAGAAGCGTGCAGCGCCTTCGATGTCGTGCACGCCGAGCGACAGGTGATGGATCACGCCGTGCCTCCGGCTGCACCGGGCAGGCCGGCCCGGTGGAACACCAGGTCGCCGGCGTCGTAGCTCTGCAGCGCCGGGGCGACGGCCGCCGGCACCTCGACATAGCCTGCACGCCGCAGCAGTGCCTGGCAGCGCCGGTTGGCCGGCAGCGTGGTGGCCCAGAAGTCGACGTCGCCGGCTTCGCGCCGCAGCTCCTCGTGCAGCCAGGCCAGGCCTTCGCTGGCGTAGCCGTTGCCCCAGATGCCGGGCGCGAACAGGAAGGCGACTTCGGCGACGCGGCCGACGACGGTGGCCTCCAGCCGGCCGAGCACGGTGCGCGAGTCGGCGTGGCGCACGAGGTAGTTGAACCAGCGCTGGCCGCCGCCGGGCGGCGGGCCGGCCAGCGCCCGTTCCAGCGCGAGGTGGAACTCGGCGGCCGACGGGACTTCGCCGCCGATGTGCTCGTAGACCGCCGGGTGGCGCAGCGCGGCGGCCAGTTCGTCCAGGTGCTGCGGTCGCAGCGGGGTGATGCGCAGACGCGAAGGCATCGGGCGATTCTGCCGCCCGGGCGTGTCAGCGCCTGGCCAGCCCCTTCAGGAACGGGACCACGGCCTCGGCCAGGCCGGGGGCCAGCGGCAGCGTCGGGTCGGCGTAGGAGGCGATCTGTCGTGCGCGGTCGGCCGGCACCGCCTTCAGCACGTGGTTCATGCCGGCGACGCGCGCCAGCCGGCAGGCCGGTTGCGCACTCTGCAGCGCCTGCGCGTCGGCCAGCGAGACCTGCAGGTCGGTGTCGCCCTGCACGATCAGGCAGGGCACACGCAACGCCGCGACCGCGTCGGCCGGACGCTGGCGGAACCAGGACACCAGGTAGGGCTGCACGCTCGGCCGGTACAGGGCCGCCAGCGCCGGCGGCACCTCGTCGACGAGGCGGCCGGCTTCGAGTGCCGCCAGCAGCGCTTCGTTGCGTTCGGCCAAGTCGGGCGGCAACTTGCCGGCGAGCTGGCGCCGCAGCGTCGCCGCGGCCGGTTCGCCGGGGCCGGCGATCGAGACGACGCCGGCCACCGGCGCCTTGGCCGCGGCGAGTGCGGCGATCGTCGCGCCTTCGCTGTGGCCGACGATCGCCACCGCGGCGAAACGGCCGTCACGTGCGAGCTGTACGGCCCAGGCCGCGGCGTCGTCGACGTAGCCGTCGAAACGCAGCTTCGACTCGTCGGCGCCGGCCGCGGCGCTGGCGGCGATGCCGCGTTTGTCGTAGCGCAGCGAGGCGATGCCGGTGTCGGCCAGCGCCTGGGCGACGAGCTTCAGCGCGTCGTTGTGGCCGGCCATCGGGTTGTTGCCGTCGCGGTCGGTCGGCCCGGAGCCGGCGACGATCAGTGCGACCAGCGGCTGCGGTGCGTCGTCGGGGCGCAGCAGCGTGCCGTGCAGGGCGCCGGTGGCGGTCTGGAGCTGCAGCATTTCCTCGGCGGCGAAACCGGGGTTGGCGAGCAGCGACAAGGCGGTGGCAACGGCGGCGAGGGCAGGGCGCATCGGTGTCGTTTCGGGCAGCGGGAAACCAGCCAGCCTACGCGAGCGGCCCGCGGCGGTCTTCGCCCTGCCGGCGGATGCCAGCTTCAGCCGCGCTGCCAGCCCCAGGCGATGACCGCCATGCCGGCCAGCGCGATCGCCGAGCCGGCGAGGTCGTAGGCCGAGGGCCGGATGCCGTCGACCAGCCACAGCCAGGCGATCGCGGTGGCGACGTAGACGCCGCCGTAGGCCGCGTAGACCCGGCCCGAAGCCGCCGGATGCAGCGTCAGCAGCCAGACGAAGGCTGCCAGTGCCGCGGCCGCCGGCAGCAGCACCCAGGCGCCGGTGCGGCCCTGCAGCCACAGCGCGGGCAGGAAGCAGCCGGTGATCTCCATCAGCGCGGTGGCGACGAACAGGGCGGCGGTGGTGGCGAGGTTCACGGCGTGGGGCGGGGCGGCGGACGCCGCATGCTAGGGCCGGCCCGCCGTCGGCGCCGGCCTCAGGTCTCGGCGCCGCCGCGGGCCTCGAACTCCAGCCCGCCGACGACGCGCGCCAGCCCGTTGTAGAGCAGGCAGGCGAGGGCCGTCATCGCGTAGTTCAGCAGCACGTAGAGCACGCCGGCGACGAGCAGCAGCGTCGGGTCGAGTGCCAGCGGCGCGCCGTAGGCGAGCGCGATCGCACCCGCCGGCAGCAGCGCGACCAGCGCCACGGCGGACACCAGCACGGCCAGCACCTTGGCGTTCTGGTGCGGGGACAGACGGGCAACCTGTTGTTTCATGAGGCCTCCGGGAGCGGCCGCGGGACATCCGCGATCGATGCCCTGCAGCCTAGGGCGGCGGCGGCGGTGCCGCGTCGCCCGGGTGCGGGAGCACACGGCCTGCCGACGGGGGCCCCCGCCGGGACGCCTCAGCGCGGGCGGGGGCGGCGCGGCGCAGCCAGCCGAAGCCGATGGCCAGCCCCAGCAGCGCCGACCACGGGCCGGCCGGGATCAGCCAGGCCGATGGCGGCACGTAGGCACCGAGCTGGCGCGCCATCGAGGCGCCGAAGCCGCCACCCGGCGCGTCCAGCGCCGTCGAGACGGCCGGGATCAGCAGCGGCAGCAGCACGCCCAGCACCAGGCCCGGCGCGTGGCGCCTGCCGTCGACGGCGAACAACCGCGTCGCCGCCCAGCCCAGCACGACGGCCAGCAGCAGCTGCGGCAGCGCGAACGCGACGCTGCTCAGCAGCCCGGCCGCCATGTCCTGCCGCCCCGGGCCGAAGAAGGCGAACCAGCCGTCGGGCGCCGGCACACGCGCCAGCCAGCCGGCACTGAAGATCAGCAGCTGCATCGAGAGATAGCCGGCGACGACGGCGGCGAGGGCGGCGGGAATGCGCATGGCAGACGGGCGGGCGGTTGCGGTGGGCTCGACACTAGACGGTTCCGGCGGCGCATGCCCTCGACGGCGTCAGGCATGGCCAGGCCGCGCAGCGGGCCTGGGCGCCGACCCGCGTGTTGGCGGTGCAGTGGGCGCCCGTGACGGCGAACCTAGCCCGCCTGACCCACCGTGCCGTCGCCGTGCGGCGCGGCGCGGAACTCGGGCAGCGCCTCGGCGGCCGCCGACAGCGCGGCGAGCTGCGGGTAACGCGCGGCCGGCAGCCGCTCGGCCACCGTCTGCTGCATGAAGTGCCAGCCGACGGCGGCGGTCACCGCTGCCTGGCGCAGTGCGTCGCGCGCGGCCGGCAGCGGCGCGCGTTCGAGTTCACGCTCCAGTTCGTCGCAGGCCGCCTGCAGCTGGCCGGTGACACGTTCGATCCACGGCGCGTGCTGCTTCTCGGGCGGGCGCAGGCCACGCTCGTAGACGATCTGCACGCTTTTTTCCATCGCCGCCAGCGCCAGGCCCAGCAGGCGCAGGTCGCGTGCGCGTGCCGCCGGGTCCTCGGGCATCAGGCTGCGCGGGCGGGCCAGCGTCTCGGCGTAGTCGAGGATCAGCGTCGAGTCCATCAGCACCGTGCCGTCGTCGGCGATCAGCGTCGGCGCCTTGACGACCGGGTTCAGCGCGCTGAACTCGTCGAACTGGCGGAACACCGACAACGAGCGGTGTTCGAACGGCAGCCCGAGCAGTTGCAGCGACACGGCGACGCGGCGCACGTAGGGTGAGTCGAGCATGCCGATCAGCTTCATCGTGGTTCTCTCCTTTGACGGCTCCCGACTCTACGGGGCCGGTGGCCGGCCGGCCATCGAAGAGCCTGCCAACCGCGCCAGCATCAGCAGGTCGTGCGGCCGGCCGCTGTGGAGATGCCTCGCGTATGCATATTCCGAAATGAAATAAAGATGGTCTTGTATACGGGTTTACGATTATTAGGAGCCTCTCGTCTAGACAAGCCGTTGCGGGAGGTGCAACGCATCTGAGGAGAAGAACACATGAAATCGATCCGTCCGCAGACCTTCGTGCTGGCCGCGCTCGCGCTGGCCGCCAGCGGTGCCTGGGCCGACCGCCTGGCCGACATCCAGAAGGCCGGCGTGCTGCGTGTCGCCGCCTTCGACGCCAACCCGCCGTTCGGTTATGTCGACGCGAAGACGAAGAAGATCGTCGGCCTGGACGTCGACTACGCCGAGGCCTTCGCCAAGAAGCTCGGCGTCAAGCTGCAGATCGTGCCGACCAACCCGGCCAACCGCGTGCCGCTGCTGGCCTCGAACAAGGTCGACCTGGTCTTCGCCAACTTCACGATCACCGAGGAACGCGCCAAGGTCGTCGGCTTCAGCATCCCGTACTTCGCCTCGGGCACGCAGTTCATCGCCAGGAAGGGCACGCTGAAGTCGCCCGAGCAGCTGAGCGGCCTGCGCATCGGCGTCGACAAGGGCACGACCAACGAGATCCAGCTGCGCGAGAAGTACCCGCAGGCGACGCTGGTGGCCTACGACGACACGCCGTTCGCCTTCACCGCGCTGCGCAACGGCAACGTGCAGGCGATCTCGCAGGACGGTCCCAAGCTGATCGGCCTGCTGGCCAACGTGCCCGACCGCGACAAGTACGAGATCCCGCCGTTCGCGATCTCGCAGGACTACATCGGCGTCGGCATCCCCAAGGGCGAGACGGCGCTGACCGAGTTCGTCAACAAGACGCTGCTCGAGCTGGAAGCCGACGGCCGGGCGCAGAAGATCTACGACACCTGGTTCGGACCGACGACGAAGACGCCGCTCAAGCGCATCTTCAAGATCGGCGACAAGACCTGACCCCCGGGCGGCCGCGCCGCCCTTGAACACCGCCGGGCCCGCGTCGATCGCGCGCCCGGCTTCGGCATTTCCGGATGGACTGGATTCCCCCCGTGCTGCGCCAGGACCTGCTGGCGCCCAAGTACCTCGGCTGGCTGCTCGACGGCTGGGTGATGACGCTGTGGACGACGGCGATCGTCGTCGCCGCGGCGACGCTGCTCGGCGCGCTGCTGGCCGCGGCGCGCGAGAGCGGCCGGCCGGCGCTGACACGCGCCACCGGCGTCTACCTCTCGCTGTTTCGCAACACGCCGCTGCTGGTGCAGCTCTTCTTCTGGTACTTCGGCCTGCCGGCGCTGCTGCCCGAGGACCTGCTGCCCTGGCTGAACACGCCGCACGAGCTCGCTCTGGGCGGGCTGGTGCTGCGCTGGCCCTCGTTCGAGTTCCTGGCCGCGGTCACCGGGCTGGTGTTCTATTCGGCCGCCTATGTCGGCGAGGACATCCGCTCCGGCCTGCGCGGCGTGCCGGCCGGCCAGCGCGAAGCGGGGATCGCGCTCGGCCTGACGCCCTGGCAGGCGCTGCGCCACGTCGTGCTGCCGCAGGCGCTGCGCATCGCGCTGCCGCCGCTGCTGGGCCAGTACATGAACATCCTGAAGAACACCTCGCTGGGCATGGCGATCGGGCTGCTGGAGCTGTCCTACCGCACGCGCCAGGCCGAGGCCGAGACCTGGAAGACCTTCCAGGTCTACGGCGTCGCGACGCTGCTCTACGTCGTCGCCATCGTCGCGCTGCAGCTGCTGGGCCAGCTGCTGCAGAGCCGGCGCCAGCGC
Source organism: Rubrivivax benzoatilyticus JA2 = ATCC BAA-35 (assembly GCF_000190375.1). GTDB lineage: Bacteria > Pseudomonadota > Gammaproteobacteria > Burkholderiales > Burkholderiaceae_C > Rubrivivax > Rubrivivax benzoatilyticus. The sequence continues at coordinate 6,214 of NZ_AEWG01000008.1, read as the reverse complement.
CGCGTTGCAGCGGCGGGAGGCTGAGGCGATGGACTTCTCGTTCCTGCTGGACGACCTGGGCTATCTGCTGTGGGGCACCTTCCCCGACGGCCCGCCCGGCGGCGCACTGCTGACGCTGCTGCTGTCGGCCGGTTCGGGCCTCGCCTCGGCGCTGCTCGGCCTGGGGCTGGGTGTGGCGCTGGTGATGCTCGACGGCGCGGCGCTGGCGCTGCTCAGCGCCGTGCTCGGCCTGCTGCGCGCGATCCCAGTGCTGATGCTGATCTTCTGGACCTACTTCCTGCTGCCCATCGTCTTCGGCGTCGACGTGCCCGGCGTGCTGTCGGTGATGGCGGCGCTGTCGCTGGTCGGCGGCGCCTACCTCGCGCACGCGGTGGCCGCCGGCATCCGCGGCGTCGGCGCGGGGCAGTGGGCGGCGGGCCTGGCGCTGGGCTTCACGCGCTGGGGCGCGCTGCGCCACGTCGTGCTGCCGCAGGCGCTGCGCATGATGCTGCCGTCCTTCGTCAACCAGTGGGTCACGCTGATCAAGGACAGCTCGCTGGCCTACATCGTCGGCGTCGGCGAGCTGTCGTTCCTGGCGACCCAGGTCAACGCCCGGGTGATGGTGCACCCGACCGAGGTCTTCCTCTTCGTCGGCGCCGTCTACTGGCTGCTGTGCAGCGCGCTCGACTGGGCGGCCGGCGCCGCGGCGCGTGCCGCCGGCGGCAGGGGGGCCGCCGCCGGCTGATCAAGCGCCGCCAGAGCGCGAAACCCGCGCAAGGGGCTGAGCGCGAGCCTCAGTGCGGCCGCTTCAGCGTGATGCGCACCGTCTGCGTCGCCAGGTGCACCTCGCGCAGGAAGTAGGCCAGGCCGACCAGCAGCGCCAGCGTCGCCGCGGTGAACAGCAGGCCGACGACGCCGCGCAGGCTGACCTGCAGGTAGACCTCGACGAACAGCGCGGCGATGACGGTGCAGACCAGCAGCGCGGCGCCGGCGCAGGCGGTGATCGCGGCGCCGGCGAAGCGCCGGCGGCGTTCCAGCGTCTGCAGTTCCAGCGACAGGTAGGGCTCGGCCACCGGCGGCGGGCCTTCGGTCAGCTTGCGCCCGCGGTCGATGATGCGCGCCAGCCGCGAGGCCATCACGTTGAGCATGCCGGCGATGCCGGTCAGCAGGAACACCGGCGCCAGCGCCAGCTGGATCGCACGCGGCACGTCGCCGAGGGCGGAGGAGGGGTCGATCATGGCGGCGAGTATCGGCCAGCCATGCGAGCGGCGGGGTGCTCGCGATGCTGTATAAAAGAACAGTCTCGCTCCGCACGGTGCCCGCGTGCCCACCGCCCTCCCGCCCTACGCCGAGCTGCACTGCCGCAGCAACTTCAGCTTCCTCGTCGGGGCCTCGCACCCGGAGGAGCTGGTGGCGCGTGCACACGTGCTGGGCTACGCGGCACTCGCCATCACCGACGAAGGTTCGCTGGCCGGCGTCGTGCGCGCGCATGCCGAGGCCGAACGCCTGGGCTTGAAGCTGATCGTCGGCGCCGAGATGCGGCTGGCGCCGCCGCCCGAGACGCCCGACGCCGACGAACCGCGCCTCGTGCTGCTGGCGCAGACGCGCCGCGGCTACGGCAACCTGGCGCACTGGATCACCGTCGCGCGCCGGCGGGCGGCCAAGGGCGAGTACCTGGCCTGGCGCAGCGACCTCGAAGGCGCCGTGCCGACCGCGCCTTTTCTCGCCGGGCTGCCCGGCTGCATCGCGCTGCTGCTGCCCGATGCGGCGCAGCCGCTGGAGACGGTGTTCGCGCATGCGTCGTGGCTCAAGACCTGGTTCGGCCCGGAGCGCGCCGCCGTCGCGCTGGAGCTGCTGCACCACGCCGGCGATGCCGACCTCGTGGACACCGTCACGCGCGTGGCGGCGCAGGCCGGGCTGCCGGTGGTCGCCGCCGGCGGCGTGTTGATGCACACGCGCTCGCGCAAGCCGCTGCTCGACGTGCTGGCCGCCACCCGGCTCAAACGCCCGGTGGCCGAATGCGGCTTTGATCTGGAGCCCAACGCCGAGGCCCATCTGCGCCCGCGCGCGCGGCTGGCGGCGCTGTACCGGCCCGAGTGGCTGGCGGCGACGCTGGCCGTCGCCGAGCGCTGCAGCTTCACGCTCGCCGAGCTGAAGTACGAGTACCCGCGCGAGATCGTGCCCGCGGGCCACACGCCGACCTCCTGGCTGCGCGAGCTGACCGAGTCGGGCGCGCGCCGGCGTTTCCCGGCCGGTGTGCCCGCCGCGGTGCGTGCGCAGATCGAGCACGAGCTGGCGCTGATCGCGCGCCTGGGCTACGAGCCGTACTTCCTCACCGTCGCCGACATCGTGCACTGGGCACGCGACCAGGACATCCTCTGCCAGGGCCGCGGCAGCGCCGCCAACTCGGCGGTCTGCTACTGCCTGGAGGTCACCGCGGTCGACCCGTCGAAGTCGACGCTGCTGTTCGAGCGTTTCATCAGCGAGGAGCGCAACGAGCCGCCGGACATCGACATCGACTTCGAGCACCAGCGCCGCGAGGAGGTCATCCAGTACGTCTACCAGAGGTACGGCCGCCACCGCGCCGCGCTGACGGCGGTGGTCATCAGCTACCGGCCGCGTTCGGCGCTGCGCGACGTCGGCCGCGCGCTCGGGCTGGACCTGGACCGCATCGAATCGGTCGCGCGTGGCCAGCAGTGGTTCGACGGCCGCCGCATCGACCCCGAGCGCTTGCGCGAGCAGGGTCTGGACCCGGCGGCGCCGCTGTGCCGGCTGTGGGTCGAGCTGACCGAGCAGCTGATCGGTTTCCCGCGCCACCTGAGCCAGCACCCCGGCGGCTTCGTCATCGCACGCGACGAGCTGTCGCAGCTGGTGCCGGTGGAGAACGCGGCGATGGAAGACCGCAGCGTCGTGCAGTGGGACAAGGACGACCTCGACGCGCTCGGCCTGATGAAGGTCGACCTGCTGGCGCTCGGCATGCTGAGCGCGATCCGGCGTGCGCTGGACTTCGTCGGCGCCAAGCGCGGCGCGCCGCTGGCGCTGCACCAGATCCCGCAGGACGAGAAGCCGGTCTACGACATGCTCTCGGCCGGCGACAGCATCGGCGTCTTCCAGGTCGAGAGCCGGGCGCAGATGAGCATGCTGCCAAGGCTCAGACCCGAGAAGTTCTACGACCTCGTCATCGAGGTCGCGATCGTGCGCCCGGGGCCGATCCAGGGCGGCATGGTGCACCCCTACCTGAAGCGGCGCTGCGGCGAGGAGCCGGTCGACTACCCCAGCGCCGAGGTCAAGCAGGCGCTGGAGCGCACGCTGGGCGTGCCGATCTTCCAGGAGCAGGTGATGCAGCTGGCGATCCTGGCGGCCGACTTCACGCCCGGCGAGGCCGACCGGCTGCGCCGCGCGATGGCGGCCTGGAAGCGCAAAGGCGGGCTGGGGCCGTTCCACGAGCGCCTCGTCGGGCGCATGGTCGCCAAGGGCTACACGGCCGAGTTCGCCGAACGCATCTTCAAGCAGATCGAAGGCTTCGGCGAATACGGCTTCCCCGAGAGCCATGCGGCGAGCTTCGCGCAGCTGGTCTACGCCAGCGCCTGGCTCAAGCGCCACCACCCCGACGCCTTTCTGGCCGCGCTGCTGAACAGCCTGCCGATGGGCTTCTACGCCCCGGCGCAGCTGGTGCGCGACGCACGCGAGCACGGCGTCGTCGTGCGCCCGGTCGACGTGTTCCGCAGCGACTGGGAGACGACGCTGGAAGACGAGGCCGCTGCGCCCGGCGCGCCGCCGGGGCTGCGTGCGGTGCGGCTGGGTTTCAGCCGTGTCACCGGTTTCCCGCAGGACGCGGCCGGGCGGCTGGTCGCCGCGCGTGCGGCCGGCGGCGCCTTCGCCTCGGCCGAAGACCTGGCGCGGCGCGCTCGGCTGGACCGGCGCGAGCTGGCGCTGCTGGCCGACGCCGGCGCGCTGGCGGCGCTGGCCGGCCACCGCCACCAGGCGGCCTGGGCCGTGGCCGGCATCGACGCGCGTGCGACGCCGCTGCTGCAGGCCACGCGCACGCACGAGGACACCATCGCACTGCCGGCGCCCGGCGCCGCCGAGTCGGTGCTGGCCGACTACCGCGCCACCGGGCTGAGCCTGGAGCGCCACCCGCTGGCGCTGCTGCGCGAGCAGCTCGCCGCCTGCCGCGTGCAGCCGGCGGCGGTGCTGCGCGACTACCCCTCGGGCCGGCTGGCGCGCGCCAGCGGCCTGGTCACGCACCGCCAGCGGCCCGGCACGGCCAAGGGCGTGGTCTTCGTCACGCTGGAAGACGAGACCGGCAGCGTCAACGTCATCGTCTGGCCGGCGGTGGCCGAGGCCCAGCGCAAGCCGCTGCTGGGCAGCACGCTGCTGACGGTCTACGGCGTCTGGCAGCGTGAAGGCGAGGTGCGCCACCTCGTCGCGCGCCGGCTCGTCGACCACACGGTGCTGCTGCAGGGCCTGCAGGCGCGCAGCCGCGACTTCCACTGACGGGTTTGCGCCCGGGGCCGGCGGGGCCCGCCTCGAACGCGGACAATCGCCTCATGCATCTCGCGATCGAATCCCTGCCGGCCCAGGGCGAGCCTGAACAGCTGGTGCTGCTGCTGCACGGCGTGGGCTCCAGCGGCGCATCGATGGCCGCGCTGGCGCAGGCGCTGCGCCACGAGTTCCCGCAAGCCGCGCTGCTGGCGCCCGACGCGCCCGAGGCTTTCGACGGCGGCGGCGCCGGCCGCCAGTGGTTCTCGGTCGCCGGCATCGACGAGACCAACCGTCCCGAACGTGTCGCCGAGGCGCTGCCGGCGCTGTGGAGCTGGGTGCGCGCCGAGCAGCGCCGCCTGGGCGTGCCGGCGCCGGCCACCGCGATCGCCGGCTTCTCGCAAGGCGCGATCCTGGCGCTGGAGACGGCCGCGCAGTGCGACGGCCTGGCCGGGCGCGTGCTCGCGTTCTCGGGCCGCTTCGCCCGCCTGCCGGCGCAGGCGCCGCGGCTGACGACGCTGCACCTGTTCCACGGCGCCACCGACGCGGTGATCGACGCCGCGCACGCGCGCCGCGCCTTCGAGACGCTGGCCGGGCTGAACGGCGACGCCACGCTGGACATCGCCGAAGGCCTGGGCCACGTGCTGCACCCGGCGCTGGTGGACCGCGCGATCTTCCGCCTGCGCCATCACATCCCGGCGCGCACCTGGGCCGAGGCCCTGGGCTCGGCGCCGCCGGGCGCGCGCGCCGACGACGAACCGCTGCACTGACACCGCCCCGATGCTCTACCTGCTGTCTCCGGCCAAGCGCCTGGATTACGAAACCCCCGTGCCCGCCTCCATCGCGCGCAAGGCGAGCGACCCGCTGTTCGTCGAACGCGCCGCCGAGCTGATCGAGGTGATGCGCACCAAGACGCCGGCCGAGGTGGCGTCGCTGATGTCGCTGTCGGACCCGCTGGCCCAGCTCAACGTCGCGCGCTACGGCGCCTGGGAGCCCGAGGCGACGGCGGCCAACAGCAAGCCGGCGGTGCTGGCCTTCGCCGGCGACGTCTACGAAGGCCTGGACGCCGGCTCGCTGGCCACCGCCGATCTCACCTGGGCGCAGCAGCACCTGGTCATCCTCTCCGGCCTGTACGGCGTGCTGCGCCCGCTGGACCGGCTGCAGCCCTACCGCCTGGAGATGGGCACGGCCGTGGCCACCGCGCGCGGCAAGGACCTCTACGCCTTCTGGGGCGACACGCTGGCCGAACACCTGAACGAGCGCCAGGCCGACGAGGCTTCGCCGGTGATCGTCAACCTCGCGTCGCAGGAGTACTCGCGCGCCGCGCTGCGCCCGGCGCTGAAGGCGCGCGTCGTCGACTGCGTGTTCGAGGAATGGAAGCAGGACCGCTGGCGCATCGTCAGCTTCCACGCCAAGCGGGCGCGCGGGCTGATGGCACGCTGGGCGATCCAGCAGCGCATCGGCACGCCATCGCGGCTGAAGGGCTTCGCCGCCGAGGGTTACGCCTTCGACGCCGAGGCGTCGTCGCCCGACCGGCTGGTGTTCCGCCGCCGCCAGGGCGGCTGAGCGCGCCGCGGCGCGGGTTCCGCCGGCACGGCGGCGCCGGCAGAATCGCGCCATGAGCCCCCAGACCGTGACCGCCGAACTGCGCCGCTGGATCCTGTCCCCAGGCCGCCGCGGGCTGCCGCGCCGAGGACCTGCTGGCGTCGATGAAACGCAGCGGCTGGGCCGAGGACGTGGCGCGGGCCGCGCT
>NZ_AEWG01000009.1 GCF_000190375.1 Rubrivivax benzoatilyticus JA2 = ATCC BAA-35 | reverse complement strand
CCTGCCCGCGCCCGGCGCGGCCGTGCCGGCGGCGCGGGCAGTGCCCGGCGGCGTGCCGTCGCTGGGTTCGGCCGCCCGGCCCGTGCGGCCGCCGCCCGGCACCCGGCCGCAGCCCGATCAGAACCTCGACGAGTCGGTCGAGGCCGAGATCCAGGCCGAGTGAACGCCGCGGCGGCCGGCCGCGGGGCCCCGGTTCGCGGGGTTCAGAACCCCAGGGTCGAGGGGAATCCGTCGTCGTCGTCGTCGAACGAGCCCGGGCGCGTCGGCCCGGCGTCCTCGCCTTCGGCGACCTCGGTCAGCAGCGCCGCGGCGCTGCGCACCAGCGGCCAGCCGAGCACGGCACCGGTGCCGTCCAGGCCGTCGAGGCCCAGGTCGGGCAGCGGCGCGGCGCGCAGGTGCTTGTGCACCAGGTCCAGGCCGCGGTGCTCGCGGCTGCGGCTGAAGACGCAGTAGTCGGTGACCGGCGGCGCGATGCGCGCGGCCATCGCCAGCGCGGCGCAGGCGGCCAGGCCGTCGATCATCAGCAGCTGGCGCTTGCTGGCCGCCATCAGCATCACGCCGACCATCACCGCGACCTCGAAGCCGCCGAGCGCGGCCAGCAGCTCCACCGGCTCGGCGACGTCGCGGTGGCGGGCCAGCGCCGCCTGGGCGACGGCGAGCTGGTGGGCGAGCTCCTCGGGCGCCATGCCCGGCCCGGTTTCCAGCAGCGCGCGCAGCGGCAGCTCGGTGATGCGCGACAGCAGCAGTGCCGCGCTCTCCTGCGAGCCGACGCCCAGGCCGGCGCAGATCGCCAGGTTGCCGCGCAGCTGGTCGCCGATCTCCATGCCGGCGCGCATCGCGGCGTGGGCCTGGGCGACCGACATCGCCGCGGCGACGCGCGGGTTGCGCGTGCCGTGCGCGATCTTGCGCGCCAGCAGGCGTTCGTGCGCCGGCAGCGTCTCGGCGACGCCGCAGTCGACGACCGTCAGCGCCAGCCCGCCGGCGCGTGCGAAGACCGCCAGCGGCAGCCGCCCGGCGAGCAGGCGGCGCACGAGCTCGTCGGTGGTGTAGCGCAGCGCGCCGTGCAGGCCGTCGACCGCCAGGCCGTGGTCGGCGGCGAAGACCAGCAGCTGCGGCTCGTGGAAACGCGGCTTCAGCGAGCCCTGCATCAGGCCGATGCGCAGCGCCAGCGGTTCGAGTTCGCCGAGGCTGCCACTGTCGTCGTTGCGGCGCGCGAGCTTGTCGCGCAGCGCGCGTTCGAGCGGCGGGTCGGCGGTCGGCGCGACGAGGGATCGGCTGTGGTCCATGGGCGTCGCGCCGGGGTCGTCAGCGCAGGAACAGGCGGTAGACCGGGTTGTCGGTCTCTTCGACGCAGGGGTAGGCCAGCGTCTGCAGGAAGCGGCCGAACTCCTCGTCCTCGCCGGCCGGCACCTGCATGCCGACGAGGATGCGGCCGTAGTCGGCGCCCTGGTTGCGGTAGTGGAACAGGCTGATGTTCCAGTCCGGGTGCAGGCCGTCGAGGAACCGCATCAGCGCGCCCGGGCGCTCGGGGAAGACGAAGCGGAACAGGCGTTCGTCGTGCGCGAGTTCGCTGCGCCCGCCGACCATGTGGCGCACGTGCTCCTTGGCAAGCTCGTCGTCGGTGAGGTCGACGGTGGGGAAGCCGTGGCGCTCGAAGTTGGCGGCGATGCGTGCCGCCTCGTCGTGGCGCGCGATCGCCACGCCGACGAAGACGTGGGCCTGGCGCGCGTCGCTGATGCGGTAGTTGAACTCGGTCACCGCGCGCGGGCCGATCAGGCTGCAGAAGCGGCGGAACGAGCCGCGCTCCTCGGGGATCGTGACCGCGAACAGCGCCTCGCGCTGCTCGCCGAGTTCGGCCCGCTCGGCGACGAAGCGCAGGCGGTCGAAGTTCATGTTCGCGCCGCAGGTGATCGAGACGAAGGTCTTGCCCTTCAGCTTGTGCTCGTGCACGTACTGCTTGATCGCCGCGACGCCCAGCGCGCCGGCGGGCTCGACGATGCTGCGCGTGTCCTGGAAGACGTCCTTGATCGCGGCGCAGACGGCGTCGGTGTCGACGACGACGAAGTCGTCGACCAGCGCGCTGGCGACGCGGAAGGTCTCCTCGCCGACGAGCTTGACCGCGGTGCCGTCGGAGAAGAGGCCGACGTCGTCCAGCGTGACGCGGTGGCCGGCGCGCACCGAACGCAGCATCGCGTCGCTGTCGGCGGTCTGCACGCCGATGACCTTGATCTCCGGACGCACCGCCTTCAGGTAGGCCGCGACACCCGAGATCAGGCCGCCGCCGCCGATGGCGACGAAGACCGCGTCGATCGGGCCCTGGTGCTGGCGCAGGATCTCCATCGCGATCGTGCCCTGGCCGGCGATGACGTCGGGGTCGTCGAACGGGTGCACGAAGGTCAGGCCCTGCTCGGCCTGCAGCCCGACGGCGTGGGCGTAGGCGTCGGAGTAGCTGTCGCCGTGCAGCACGACCTCGCCGCCGAGCGCGGCCACCGCGTCGACCTTCAGCCGCGGCGTCGTCACCGGCATCACGACGACGGCGCGGCAGCCGAGCTTGCGTGCCGACAGCGCGACGCCCTGGGCGTGGTTGCCGGCCGAGGCGCAGATGACGCCGCGCGCCAGCGCCTCGGGCGCCAGGTGGGCCATCTTGTTGTAGGCGCCGCGCAGCTTGAAGCTGAACACCGGCTGGCGGTCCTCGCGCTTGAGCAGCACCGTGTTGGCGAGGCGGCGCGACAGGCTCTTGGCCGGCGTCAGCGGCGACTCGACGGCGACGTCGTAGACGCGGGCGGTGAGGATCTTCTTCAGGTAGCCGGCCGCGATGCTCGCGACGTCGGTTTCGGCAGCGGACATCGGGACGGCGGGCAGACGGGGTGCGCGCATAACCGGGGGGAGGGGCCGCATCATACGACGCGGGCCGGCGGCGCCTGCCGGAAGAAAAGAAGCCCGGGACCTTGCGGCCCCGGGCCTGAATCCACCATTGGAGGAGGTGGAGGAGACAACCGGTGGGTCGGAGGCAAGACGCCGTCAACGACCGATGGAAGCCAGTCTACCACCGCCTTGCTGCGGTGCAATATCCTGACTGGCCTGCTGGCCGACCTGCCGCAAGCCTCGGCGACGCTTGCGCCGGACCTGCGCACAATGCACGCCTTTTCGCGCCGCACACGGAGTTTCACGCCATGGAATGCACGATCAACTGGATCCCGGCCTCGGGCATGGGCTTCGTCGCCGAGACCGGCAGCGGCCATCTGCTGACCATGGACGGCGCGCCCGACGGCGGCGGCCGCAACCTCGCCCCGCGGCCGATGGAGACGCTGCTGGCCGGTGCCGGCGGCTGCACCGCCTACGACGTCGTGCTGATCCTCAAGCGCGGCCGCCACGACGTGCGCGGCTGCCAGGTCAAGCTGCAGGCCGAACGTGCCGCCACCGACCCGAAGGTGTTCACGAAGATCCACCTGCACTTCGTCGTCACCGGCCGCGGCCTGCCGGCGCAGGCGGTGGAGCGCGCGATCGCGCTGTCGCACGAGAAGTACTGCTCGGCGACGATCATGCTGGCGCGCACGGCCGAGATCACGACCGGCTACGAGATCGTCGAGGGCTGATCAGATGCGGTGCGCGGTGACGGTCATCACCTTGGCCGCCGCGCGCATCGCCAGCCGCACCGGCATCGGCAGCGCAATGCCGCCGGCGTCCTCGGCGCCGTCGGCGTGGCGGCGTTCGTCGTCCTTCATCTGCTCGACGATGGCGCGCGAACGTTCGTCGCCCGCCGGCAGCCGGTCGAGGTGGCCGGCGAGGTGCTGCTCGACCTGACGCTCGGTCTCGACGACGAAGCCCAGGCTGACGCGGTCACCCAGGCGCCCGGCGGCCAGGCCGATGGCGAAGGCGCCGGCGTACCACAGCGGGTTGAGCAGGCTGGGGCGGTCGCCGAGCTCGTCCAGCCGCTGCTGCGTCCAGGCGAGGTGGTCGATCTCCTCGCGCGCCGCGGCCGCCATCTGCTCGCGCAGCTCGGGGCTGCGCGCGGTCAGTGCCTGGGCCTGGTACAGCGCCTGGGCGCAGACCTCGCCGACGTGGTTCACGCGCATCAGCGCCGCCGACAGGCTGCGTTCGTCCTCGGCCGGCGGTTCGGCGTCGGCGCGCGCCGGGCCGGCGGGGTTGGGACGGCCGGCGTGCACGGCGCCGGACAGGGTGCGCAGCGCGTTGTCGGCGCTGACGAGAAGGCGGTCGACGGTGCTCATGCGGTGCAGCATAGCGCCGGCCACGGGGCGCTGCTGACCACCCGGCCCCGGGGGCGCGCGGGCCGACATGAGGTCTTTGCGCTTTGCCCGGGCACGGGTTTTGCGCATCATCGCCAGCTTTTGCCGCGTGCTCCCGCCGCCCTCGATGCTCGTCTTCGTCCTCCGCCGGCTCGCCCAGGCCCTCGTCGTGATGCTGGCGGTGGCGTTCATCGCCTTCATGCTGTTCCAGTACGTCGGCGACCCGGTGCTCAACCTGCTGGGCCAGGACGCGACGCAGGAGCAGCGTGCCCAGTTGCGCCGTGACCTCGGGCTGGACCAGGGCTTCCTGGTGCAGTTCGGTCACTTCGTCGCCAATGCCGTGCAGGGCGAGTTCGGCCTCAGCCTGCGCCAGGGGCGCCAGGTCTCGGCGCTGATCGCCGAACGTTTCCCGGCGACGCTGGAGCTGTCGCTGGTGGCGGCGCTGCTGGCGCTGGTGCTGGGCATCCCGCTGGGCGTCTACGCCGCGCTGCGCCGCGGCAGCGCCGGCGCGCAACTGGTGATGACGCTGTCGCTGCTGGGCGTGTCGCTGCCGACCTTCCTGATCGGCATCCTGCTGATCCTGGTCTTCGCGGTGCAGTTGCACTGGCTGCCGAGCTTCGGCCGCGGCGAGGTCGTCGCGCTGGGCGGCTGGACGACCGGGCTGCTGACCGCCGACGGCCTGAAGCACCTGGTGCTGCCGGCGGTGACGCTGTCGGTGTTCCAGCTGGCGCTGATCCTGCGCCTGGTGCGCGCCGAGATGCTGGAGGTGCTGCGCAGCGACTACATCAAGTTCGCGCGCGCTCGCGGCCTGAGCGACCGCGCGGTGCACTTCGGCCATGCGCTGAAGAACACGCTGGTGCCGGTGATCACGATCACCGGGCTGCAGCTGGGCTCGCTGATCGCCTTCGCGATCATCACCGAGACCGTCTTCCAGTGGCCCGGCATGGGGCTGCTGTTCATCCAGGCGGTGCAGTTCGCCGACATCCCGGTGATGGCGGCCTATCTCTGCCTGATCGCGCTGATCTTCGTGCTGATCAACCTCGTCGTCGACCTGCTGTACTTCGTCGTCGACCCGCGGCTGCGCATCGAGCGCAGCGCCGCCGCCCACTGAGCCCCCGCGATGGCGCCCGTTCCCGACACCTCCCTGCCCAGGCCGCCCGGCCGCCTGGCACGTTTTCTCGACGGCGACGTCTGGCACAGCTTCAAGCGCTCGCCGACGGCGATCCTGGCGGCCGTCATCGCCGCGGTCTGCGTGTTCTGCGCGCTGTTCGCCGGCTGGGTCTCGCCGCACGACCCCTTCGACCTGGCGACGCTGGACCTGATGGACTCGCGCCTGCCGCCGGCCTGGATCGACGGCGGCAGCACGAAGTACCTGCTGGGCACCGACGACCAGGGCCGCGACATCCTGTCGGCGCTGATGTACGGGGCGCGCATCTCGCTGCTCGTCGGGCTGGCTTCGGTGGCGCTGTCGGTGGTGCTGGGCGTCGGCCTCGGGCTGCTGGCCGGCTTCGTCGGCGGCCGCACCGACGCCTTCATCATGCGCGTCTGCGACGTCATGCTGTCCTTCCCGGCGATCCTCGTCGCGCTGTTGATCGACGGCGTCGGCCGGGCGCTGTTCCCGCAGGCCCACGAGACGCTGGCCTTCGGCGTGCTGATCCTGGCGATCGCGCTGACCGGCTGGGTGCAGTACGCACGCACGGTGCGCGGCTCGACGATGGTCGAACGCCAGAAGGAGTACGTGCAGGCGGCGCGCATCATCGGCGTGCCGTCGCTGCGCATCATGCGCCGTCACGTGCTGCCCAACGTGATGGGGCCGGTGCTGGTGCTGGCGACGATCCAGGTCGCCACCGCCATCCTCACCGAGGCGACGCTGTCCTTCCTCGGCGTCGGCGTGCCGCCGACCTCGCCGTCGCTGGGCACGCTGATCCGCGTCGGCAACGACTTCCTGTTCTCCGGCGAATGGTGGATCACGATCTTCCCGGGCGTGATGCTGGTGCTGATCGCGCTGTCGGTGAACCTGCTCGGCGACTGGCTGCGCGACGCGCTGAACCCGAGGCTGCGCTGATGGACGCTCCGCTGCTCGAAGTCCGGCACCTCGCCGTCGAGTTCCCCACGCGCCGCGGCACGCTGCGCGCGCTGGACGACATCTCCTTCGACATCCGCGCCGGCGAGATCCTCGGCGTCGTCGGCGAGTCCGGCGCCGGCAAGTCGCTGACCGGCGCGGCCATCATCGGCCTGCTGGAGCCGCCGGGGCGCATCGCCGGCGGCGAGATCCGCCTCGAAGGACGGCGCATCGACGACCTGCCGCCCGAGGCGATGCGCCGGCTGCGCGGGCGCTCGATCGGCGCCGTCTTCCAGGACCCGCTGACCTCGCTGAACCCGCTGTACACGGTGGGCCGCCAGCTCGTCGAGACGATCCGCACCCATCTGCCGGTGTCGGCCGAGGAGGCGAGGGCGCGGGCGATCCGGCTGCTGGAGGAAACCGGCATCCCGGCGGCACGAGAACGTTTCGACCACTACCCGCACCAGTTCTCCGGCGGCATGCGCCAGCGGGTCGTCATCGCGCTGGCGCTGGCCGCCGAGCCCAAGCTGATCGTCGCCGACGAGCCGACGACGGCGCTGGACGTGTCGATCCAGGCCCAGATCATCACCCTGCTCAAGCGCGTCTGCCGCGAACACGGCGCGGCGGTGATGCTGGTCACGCACGACATGGGCGTCATCGCCGAGACCTGCGACCGCGTCGCGGTGATGTACGCCGGCCGCATCGCCGAGATCGGCCCGGTGGCCGAGGTCATCCACCGCGCGCGCCATCCGTACACGGCCGGGCTGATGGGCTCGATCCCGGCGATGGACGTCGAGCGCGAACGCCTGGCGCAGATCGACGGCGCGATGCCGCGGCTGGGCGCGATCCCGGCCGGCTGCGCCTTCCACCCGCGCTGCGAACACACGTTTGCACGCTGCCGCAGCGAACGCCCCGAGTTGATGGCGGCCGGCACGACCCGCGCCGCCTGCTGGCGGGTCGCAGCCGACCAGGAGGCGGCGGCATGACGGCGCTGGTGCAGGTGCACGACCTGGCCAAACGCTTCGACGTCTCGCCGCCCTGGCTGGAGCGTGTCGTCGGCGGCAAGCCGCGTCAGGTGGTGCATGCCGTGGACGGCGTGTCCTTCGACATCGAACGCGGCACGACGCTGGCGCTGGTCGGCGAGTCGGGCTGCGGCAAGAGCACGGTGGCGCGGCTGCTGGTGGGGCTGTACGCGCCCAGCGCCGGCACGCTGCAGTTCGACGGCCGGCCGCTGGACGCCGCGGCGCGGCAGCGGCTGCAGATGATCTTCCAGGACCCGTACGCCAGCCTCAACCCGCGCTGGACGGTGCAGGACATCGTCGCCGAGCCGCTGGTCGAGCGCCGGCTGGCACGCGGCGCCGAGCTGCAGGCGCGTGTCGCGGCGCTGCTGCAGTCGGTCGGGCTGGCGGCGGCCGACGGCGTGAAGTACCCGCACCAGTTCTCCGGCGGCCAGCGCCAGCGCATCTCGATCGCGCGTGCGCTGGCCACCGAGCCCGAGTTCCTGGTCTGCGACGAACCGACCTCGGCGCTCGACGTCTCCGTGCAGGCCCAGGTGCTGAACCTGATGAAGGACCTGCAGCGCGAGCGCGGGCTGACCTATCTGTTCATCTCGCACAACCTGGCCGTCGTGCGCCACGTCGCCGACGCGGTCGGCGTGATGTACCTGGGGCGGCTGGTCGAGCAGGCGCCCAAGCGGGCGCTGTTCGCGGAGCCGCGCCACCCGTACACGCGGCTGCTGCTCGACGCGATCCCCGACGTCGCGATGAGCGGCCGTGCGCGCACGCCGGTGCGCGGCGAGGTGCCCAACCCGCTGGCGCCGCCGACCGGCTGCGCCTTCCACCCGCGCTGCCCGCACGCCGCGTCGCGCTGCGCCGTCGAACGGCCGCTGCTGCGCGACGACGGCCGCGGCGGCCGCACGGCCTGCCACGCGGTGGAAGAGGGGCGGATCTAGGCGAGCAGGCGTTCGAGCGCGAACAGCGCCCGGGTGTCCTCGCGTTCGCGCACGACGTGCACGGCGTCGCCGTCGAGCAGGATCTCGGCGGCGCGCGGGCGGCTGTTGTAGTTGCCGGCCATCGCCATGCCGTAGGCGCCGGCGGACAGCACGGCGACGATGTCGCCCGGCGCGACGGCCAGCCTGCGGTCGCGGCCCAGCCAGTCGCCCGACTCGCAGACCGGGCCGACGACGTCCCAGGTGGCGGCCACGGTGTCGGCGCCGGGACGGCAGGGCTCGATCGCCATCCAGGCCTCGTACATCGCCGGGCGCACGAGGTCGTTCATCGCCGCGTCGACGATGCAGAAGTTCTTCGTCTCGCCGGGCTTCAGGTACTGCACCTCCGCCAGCAGCACGCCGGCGTTGCCGACCAGCGAGCGCCCGGGCTCGACGAGCAACTGGCGGTGGCCGTGGCCGCGTGCGCGCATCAGGTCCGCGAGGCCGCGCACCAGCGTCTCGGGCGAGGGCGGCGCCTCGTCGGTGTAGGTGATGCCCAGGCCGCCGCCGACGTCGACGTGGGCCAGCGCGATGCCTTCGGCCTCGACCGCTTCGACGAGGTCGAGCACGCGGCCGAGCGCGTCGAGATAGGGTTCGAGCTGCGTGATCTGCGAGCCGATGTGGCAGTCGATGCCGACGACCTGCAGCGACGGCAGCGCGGCGGCGCGGCGGTAGACGGCCAGCGCCTCGTCGTGCGGGATGCCGAACTTGTTGTCCTTCAGCCCGGTCGAGATGTAGGGGTGGGTGCCGGCGTCGACGTCGGGGTTGACGCGCAGGCTGACCGGCGCGCGCCGGCCCATCGCCGCGGCGACCTCGGCCAGGCGCTCCAGCTCGCCCAGGCTCTCGACGTTGAAGCAGTGCACGCCGACCTCGAGCGCGCGGCGCATCTCGGCGGCGGTCTTGCCGACGCCGGAGAACACGATCTTCGACGGCTCGGCGCCGGCGGCCAGCACCCGCTCCAGCTCGCCGCCGGAGACGATGTCGAAGCCGCAGCCGGCGCGCGCGAAGGTCTGCAGCACGGCGAGGTTGGAGTTGGCCTTGATCGCGTAGCAGATCAGGTGCGGCAGGCCCTCGAGCGCACGCTGGTAGCCGGCGAGCGCGTCGAGCATCGCCGTGCGCGAGTAGACGTACAGCGGCGTGCCGTGGCGGCGCGCCAGGTCGGCCAGCGAATGGCCTTCCAGCCGCAGCTCGCCGTCGGCGTCGCGCACCAGGTGGGGGTGGCCGGGCAGCGTCACTTCGCCGCTCCCGACGCCGCGCCGGCGGGCGCCGGCAGCTTCAGCGGGCCCTTCTGGCCGCATCCGGCCGTCAGGGTCAGGGCGAGGGCCGCCACGAGCGCCGCGGCGCCGCGCACTACACTGTTTCGGGAGAGTTGACGCATTTCAGGAAGATTCTATGAGCACGGTCCTGACCGACGCCGAGTACCACCGCCTGGCGCAGGAGGCGCTGGCACGCATCGAGGCCACCGCCGACCGGCTGCTGCAGCAGGACGTCGTCGACATCGACACCACGCGTACCGGCGGCCTGCTGGAGCTGTCCTTCCCGAACGGCAGCAAGATCGTCGTCAACACCCAGCCGCCGCTGCAGGAGCTGTGGCTGGCGGCGCGCGGCGGCGGTTTCCACTACCGCTGGGCCGACGGCCGCTGGGCCGACACGCGCGACGGCAGCGAGTTCTTCGAGGCGCTGAGCCGGCACGCCAGCACCCAGGCCGGCAAGCCGATCGTGTTCTGAAGCGCGCGCCGGCGCGCGCCGGCGTTCAGCGCTTGAACAGGTCGAGGATCGTGCTGCGTTCCTCGTTCGTCGGCGCCTGCGGCACGGCGTCGCTCAGGCCGACGCTGGAGACGCCGGCGCCGTCGCGGTACTCCTCGTACATCCAGACGCCCTCGTGCTGGACGACGCCCGCCGGCGGCAGCGGCTCGAACACGGGCACGCCGCGCAGCGCGGTCTGCATGTACTCGATCCACACCGGCAGCGCGCGGCCGCCGCCGGTTTCGCGGTCGCCGAGCTTCCTCGGCGTGTCGTAGCCG
This sequence comes from Rubrivivax benzoatilyticus JA2 = ATCC BAA-35, assembly GCF_000190375.1. Lineage (GTDB taxonomy): Bacteria > Pseudomonadota > Gammaproteobacteria > Burkholderiales > Burkholderiaceae_C > Rubrivivax > Rubrivivax benzoatilyticus. The sequence continues at coordinate 24,552 of NZ_AEWG01000009.1, read as the reverse complement.
ATCCAGACCACCGCGACCTGCGTCGGCTGGTAACCGGCGAACCAGGCGTCCATCGAGTCGTTGGTCGTGCCGGTCTTGCCGTACAGGTCGGGCCGCTTCAGCGTCGCCTGCGCGCGTGCAGCGGTGCCGGCGCGCGCGACGTTCTGCAGCAGCGAGCCCATCACGAAGGCGTTGCGCTCGTCGAGCACACGCATGCTCTCGTCGCGCGGCTTGAGCTGGGTCTCCTGCAGCACGCGGCCCTTGACGTCGGTGATCCGGGTGATCATCACCGGCGTGACGCGGTAGCCGCCGTTGGCGAAGACGCCGTAGGCGGTGGCCATCTGCAGCGGCGTCACCGAGCCGGCGCCCAGCGCCATCGTCAGATAGGCCGGATGCCGCTCGGGCTCGAAACCGAAACGCGTGATCCATTCCTGGGCGAACGGCGCGCCCACCGACTGCAGCACCCGGATCGAGACCATGTTCTTGGACTTGGCCAGCGCCGCCTGCAGCGTCATCGGGCCCTCGAACTTGCCGTCGTAGTTCTTCGGCTCCCAGGGCTGGCTGCCGGTGACGGTGGCGTCGAAGAACAGCGGCGCGTCGTTGACCACGGTCGCCGGCGTGAAGCCCTTTTCCAGCGCCGCCGAGTAGATGAAGGGCTTGAACGACGAGCCCGGCTGGCGCCAGGCCTGGGTCACGTGGTTGAACTTGTTCTTGCCGAAGTCGAAGCCGCCGACCATCGCCTGCAGCGCACCGGTGCGCGGGTCCAGCGCGACGAAGGCGCCCTCGACCTCCGGCAGCTGGGTCAGCGTCCAGTTGCCCTTGGCGTCCTGCATCGCACGCACCACGGCGCCGCGGCGGATCTGGGTCTTGGGCCCGGCCTTCTCCGACAGTCCGGAGGTGACCGGCTTCAGGCCGTCGCCGGTGACGGTGATCGTGTCGCCGGACTGCAGCATCGCGACGACCTTGCGCGGCGCGGCCTCGAGCACCACGGCACTGCGCAGGTCGTCGTTGTCGGGGTGGTCGGCGAGCGCCTCGGCGACGCGCGCGTCGACCTGCGCCGGATCGCCCGGCAGGTCGATGTAGGCCTCGGGGCCGCGGTAGACGCGCCTGAGCTCGTAATCCATCAGGCCGCGGCGCAGCGCGCGGTAGGCGGCCATCTGCTGACGGGAGTCGATCGTCACCCAGGCGTTCAGGCCGCGGGTGTAGGTCTCCTCGCCGTACTGGGCGAAGATCAGCTGGCGCACCTGCTCGGCGACGAACTCGGCATGCACCGCGATGTCGCTGGGCACGCGGTAGTGCAGCTTCTGCTCCAGCGCGGCGTCGTGTTCGGCCTCGGTGATGAAGCCGTTCTCGAACATGCGCTCGATGATGTAGCGCTGGCGCAGCTCGGCGCGCTTGGGGTTGGCGATCGGGTTGTAGGCCGACGGCGCCTTGGGCAGGCCGGCGAGCATCGCCGCCTCGGCCACCGTCACGTCGGCGAGCTTCTTGCCGAAGTAGATCTCCGCGGCCGCGGCGAAGCCGTTGGCGCGCTGGCCGAGGTAGATCTGGTTCATGTAGGCCTCGAGGATCTGGTCCTTCGAGAGCTGGCGCTCGATCTTCAGCGCCAGCAGGATCTCGTAGATCTTGCGCGTGAAGGTCTTCTCGGTCGACAGGTAGAAGTTGCGCGCCACCTGCATCGTGATCGTCGACGCGCCCTGGCTGCGTGCGTCGCGCAGGTTCTCGATCGCCGCGCGGGCCACGCCCTTGTAGTCGACGCCGCCGTGTTCGTAGAAGCGTGCGTCCTCGGCGGCGAGCACCGCGTTCTTCATCACCTGCGGGATCTGCGCGATCGGCGTGAAGTTGCGCCGCTCCTCGCCGAACTCGCCGAGCAGCACGCCGTCGCTGGAGAACACGCGCAGCGGCAGCTTGGGCCGGTAGTCGGTGAGGCTGGCGATCTCCGGCAGCTGCGGGTAGGCCACGGCCAGCGCGACGCCGACCACCATCACGACGGACACGACAGCCGCGAGCGCCAGGCCGACAAGCCAGGCCAGGGCCAGCAGCAGCAGGCTGCCGGCAGTGCGTCGCGGGCGGGAGCGGGGTGCGCCACCGGAAGGCGCCGGCGGGCGCTCGGGCGCGGGATCGGTAGAGGACATGGGGATCCCGTGGAGAGGTCGCCGGGATTATAGGAAGGCGTCCGCCGGCGGGTTTTCATGGCCGGCGCCGTGACATTCCTCACGTCGTGTTGCCGCCCGGCCGCCGCGGGGTGTTGCGATGCCGCCAGCAAGGGCGCGGATTCGTTGCCGACCGTGCAGTAGTTGCGCCCGTTTCTCTGCGGTTTACAAAGGCTTTACTGCTAGCATTCAAGTAACTCTTTAACAAGCTCGGGTTGGATCCCGCCTGCCTGGGGAGCGTGCGCTTTGAGCTTTCTCGACAATCTTCTGGGCCGCAAGCACCCACCCATGATCGGGCTGGACATCAGCTCGTCCAGCGTCAAGCTCGTCGAGCTGGGGCGCGCGCCCTCCGGTGAGTTCGTGCTGGAGCGTTTCGCCACCGAGCCGTTCGAAAAGGGCTGGATCACCGACGGCCAGATCGAGAAGTTCGACGAGGTCGCCGAAGCCGTGCGCCGCGTCGTCGCCAAGAGCGGCACGCGCTCCAAGAACGTCGTCATGGCGATGCCGCAGTCGGCCGTCATCACGAAGAAGATCATGCTGCCGGCCGGCCTGCGCGACGAGGAGATGGAACTGCAGGTCGAGTCCGAGGCCAACCAGTACATCCCGTTCTCGCTCGACGAGGTCAGCCTGGACTTCTGCGTCATCGGCCCGAGTGCCACCTCCGCCGGCGACGTCGAGGTGCTGATCGCCGCCAGCCGCAAGGACCGCGTGCAGGACCGCCAGGGCCTGGCCGAGGCCGCCGGGCTGAAGCCGGTGGTGCTGGACATCGAGTCGCACGCCTCGCGCCTGGCGATGAGCCGGGTCGTCGCGGCGCTGCCCAACGAGGGCCGCGACGCGCTGGTCGCGCTGTTCGAGATCGGCGCCGACACCACCAGCCTGAAGGTGCTGCGCGACGACGACATGCTCTACGACCGCGACCAGGCCTTCGGCGGCTCGCAGCTCACCCAGCTGATCAGCCGCCAGTACGGCCTGTCCTTCGAGGAAGCCGAGGCCAAGAAGCTCTCCGGCGACCTGCCCGAGGACTACGAGAGCGCGATCCTCGCTCCCTTCGTCGACAGCCTGTCGCAGGAGATCGGCCGCGCGCTGCAGTACTTCTTCACCAGCACGCCGCACCACAAGGTGCACTACGTGATGCTTGCCGGCGGCACCGCGACGCTGCCCGGCCTGAAGGATCGTGTCACCGAACTCACCGGCTTCGCCTCGCAGGTCGTGAATCCATTCGACAACATGCAGCTCGGCTCGGCCGTGCGTGAAAGCCGCGTTCGCCGCGAAGCGCCGTCGTACCTGACGGCCTGCGGCCTCGCGATGCGGAGGTTCATGCAGTGATCCTCATCAACCTGCTGCCGCATCGCGAGGAGAAGCGGCGCCAGCGCAAGCGGGCCTTCCTCGTCGGCCTGGGGCTGGCTGCCTGCGGCGGCGTGGCCGCCGTCGGCGTCTGGTACACCGCGCTCCAGCAGATGACCTCGACGCAGGCCGACCGCAACGCCTTCCTCAAGTCGAAGATCTCCGTGCTCGACAAGGAGATCAAGGACATCGCGACGCTGCGCAGCGAGATCGAGGCGTTGAAGTCCCGCCAGAAGGCGGTCGAGGACCTGCAGACCGACCGCAACACGCCGGTCTACCTGCTCAACGAACTCGTCAAGCAGACGCCCGAGGGTGTGTACCTGACCAGCATCCGCCAGAGCGGGCGCACCGTGACGATCGCCGGCGTGGCGCAGACCAACGAGCGCGTCTCGGAGTTCCTGCGCAACGCGCTGTACAACTCGCCCTGGCTGGAGCGCCCCGAGCTCGTCGAGATCAAGGCCCGCAGCGCCCAGGCGAACAGCCGCGACACCTCGCGCCTGTTCGACTTCTCGATGCGCGTGACGCTCAAGCGCCCGCAGTCCCCCGCCGCTGCCGCCTCGGCGCCCGCCAAGGGTGCCTCGGCTGTCGCCGCGAAGTCTTCCTGAGGCGAGCATGGCCCGAAACGTCAACATCGACCTCGGCGGCCTGTTCGAACGGGCTGCCTCCCAGTTCCGCGGGATCAACGTCAACGAGCCCGGCCAGTGGCCGCCGCTGCCCAAGGCCGCGGCCTGGACCGCGGCCGCGCTGGTGACCGTCGTGCTCGGCTGGTTCCTGCTGCTGTCGGCGGCCAACGACGAACTGCAGGCCGAGCGCGACCGCGAGCCGGCGCTGAAGACCGAATACCGCAACAAGCTCTCGCAGGCGGTCAACATCGGCGAGCTGCGCAAGCAGAAGGAGCAGGTGCAGGAGTACGTGACCCAGCTCGAGCGCCAGCTGCCGGGCAAGGCCGAGATGGACGCGCTGCTGTCGGACATCAACCAGGCCGGCCTCGGCCGCGGCCTGCAGTTCGAGCTGTTCCGTCCCGGCCAGGTCGAGGTCAAGGACTACTACGCCGAGCTGCCGATCTCGATCAAGGTCTCCGGGCGCTACCACGACGTCGGGGCGTTCGCCGCCGACGTCGCCAACCTATCGCGCATCGTCACGCTGCAGAACCTCACGATCACGCAGATGCCCAAGGAAGCCAACGGCATGCTGGCGATGGAGGCCACCGCGCGCACCTACCGCTATCTCGACCCGTCCGAGGTCGAAGAGCGGCGCAAGGCGGCCGCGTCGCAGCAGAAGAAGAAGGGGGGCCGCAAGTGATGCCCGCCCGAACCGGCCTGGCGCTCGCGCTGGCCGCCGCGCTGGTCGCCGGCTGTGCCGACCAGAACGAGGAACTCCAGGCCTGGATGGACCAGCAGCGGCGCGAGGTGAAGCCGAGCGTGCAGCCGCTGCAGGCGCCCAAGCGCTTCGACCCCGAGCCCTACACCCAGGCGCAGGGGGTCGAGCCGTTCAGCAACCAGAAGCTGTCGGTCGCCCTCAAGCAGGAGGCGCGGCAGCCGAACTCCCTGCTGGCGTCGGAGATGAACCGCCGCCGCGAGCCGCTCGAGGCCTACCCGCTGGACAGCATGTCGATGGTCGGCAGCGTCGTGCGGGGAGGCCAGCAGTTCGCGCTGCTGCGGGTGGAGAACCTGCTGTACCAGGTCAAGGTGGGTGACTACCTGGGCCAGAACTATGGCCGTGTGATGCGCATCGCCGAAAGCGAGATCGCGCTGCGCGAGGTCGTGCAGGACGCCGCCGGCGAGTGGGTCGAGCGCCCGGCCGTGCTGCAACTGCAGGAGAGGGCGCGATGACGGCGATGAAGGACACCGAGGAGATTCGAACGATGTTCAACTGGCGAGCCGTTCTTGCGGCCATCGCGACCAGCGGCCTGCTGCTCGCCCCGGCTGCCTGGGCCGATCCGGCGATCCAGTCGGTCAGCAGCACCCAGCAGGCCGGCGGCGAGGTCGTGCGCATCGAACTCAGCGAACCGCTGGCGGCGGTGCCCAACGGCTTCTCGGTGCAGAACCCGCCGCGCATCGCGGTGGACCTGCCCGGCGTCGGCAACGCGATGGGTCGCAACAGCGTCGAGGTCAACCAGGGCAACCTGCGCTCGGTCAGCATCGCGCAGGCCGGCGACCGCACGCGTCTGGTGCTCAACCTGAAGCAGCCGACGAGCTACCAGGCCCAGATCCAGGGCAACGCGCTGCTGCTGGTGCTGAACACCGTGGCGCCGCAGATCGCCGTGGCCGAACAGCCGGTTCACTTCGCGCCGTCGCAGAACGTCGAGACGCAGAGCATTCGCGGCATCGACTTCCGCCGCGGTGCCGACGGCGCCGGCCGCGTCGTCGTCGCGCTGCCGAGCGCGCAGCTCGGCGTCGACCTGCGCCAGCAGGGCCAGAACCTCGTCGTCGAGTTCCCGCGCGCGACGCTGCCCGACGCGCTGCGCCGCCGGCTGGACGTCACCGACTTCGGCACCCCGGTGCGCATGGTGTCGACGGTGCAGGCCGGCGACCGCGTGCGCATGGTCGTCGAGCCCACCGGCGCCTGGGAGCACAGCGCCTACCAGACCGACGACCAGTTCGTGCTCGAGGTCCGGCCGCTGAAGATGGACCCGAACAAGCTGACGCAGGGCCCGGGCTACCAGGGCGAGAAGCTGTCGCTGAACTTCCAGAACATCGAGGTCCGGGCGCTGCTGCAGGTCATCGCCGACTTCACCAACTTCAACGTCGTGACCAGCGACACCGTCACTGGCACCGTCACGCTGCGGCTGAAGGACGTGCCCTGGGACCAGGCGCTGGACATCATCATGCAGAGCAAGGGCCTGGGCGTGAAGAAGTCCGGCAACGTGCTCTGGATCGCGCCGAAGGAGGAGCTGGCCGCCAAGGAGCAGGTCGACCTGGAGGCCAAGAAGAAGGTCGCCGAGCTCGAGCCGCTGCGCACCCAGTCCTTCCAGCTCAACTACACCAAGGCCGAGGTCGTGGCCAAGGGGCTGCTGGGCCAGAACCAGGGCCAGAGCGGCGGCTCGTCGCATGCCTCGCGCATCCTGTCGCCGCGCGGCAGCGTGATCTTCGAGACGCGCACCAACCAGCTCTTCGTCTCCGACATCCCGAGCAAGCTCGAGGAGATCACCCAGCTGATCGCCAAGATCGACATCCCGGTGCGCCAGGTGATGATCGAGGCGCGCATCGTCGAGGCCGACGACACCTTCGGGCGGGCGCTCGGGGTCAAGCTGGGCGCCAATGCCGCGCCGAAGTTCTACAACAACGGCGGTGTGGGCGTCGGTGTCGGCGGCAACTACGACGACGTCGGCTACCAGACGGGCCAGCTGTTGAAGGACCCGGGCTTCAACAGCACCCAGTTCGTCAACCTGCCGGCCAACATCTCGTCGTCGAACTTCAGCGGCGTCACCTCGGCACCGACCTTCGCGGTGTCGCTGTTCAACTCCAGCCTGACGCGTTTCCTGAACCTGGAGCTCTCGGCGCTGGAAGCCGACGGCAAGGGCAAGATCGTCTCCAGCCCGCGTGTCATCACCGCCGACCAGGAGAAGGCGCTGATCGAGCAGGGCGAGGAGCTGCCATACCAGGAGAGCACCTCCAGCGGCGCCACCTCGATCAGCTTCCGCAAGGCCAGTCTCAAGCTCGAGGTCACGCCGCAGATCACGCCCGAAGGCAACGTGATCCTCGACGTCGACGTCAACAAGGACAGCGTCGGCCGTTCGACCGCCGCCGGCTTCGCGATCGACACCAAGCACGTCAAGACCAAGGTGCTGGTCGAGAACGGCGGCACGGTGGTCATCGGCGGCATCTACACGCAAAGCGAGAGCACCGACGTCAGCAAGGTGCCGCTGCTGGGCGACATCCCGGGGCTGGGCGTCCTGTTCCGCAGCACCACGCGTACCTCCAGCAAGACCGAGCTGCTGGTGTTCCTGACGCCCAAGATCGTGACCGACCGGGCTGCGGTGCGTTGACGCCTGACGTGTCGGACCTGAGGCGCTCGCCTGCCGTGCCCGCGCGTGCCGCAGCGGGCCGGCAGGCCGGACGGTGCGGCGCTCGCTCCCGGAGCCTCGTCGCGTGATCCTCTCCCTCGTCGGCATGCCCGGCAGTGGCAAGTCCACCGTCGGGCGCCATCTGGCGCGGCAGCTCGGGCTGCGTTTCGTCGACAGCGACGCCGAGATCGAGCGCTCGCTGGGCATCAGCATCCGCGACTACTTCGCCGCCCACGGCGAGGAGGCCTTCCGCGACCTCGAGCAGCGCACGATCGACGAGCTGACGCGCCAGCCCGGCTGCGTGCTCGCCACCGGCGGCGGTGCCGTGCTGCGGCCGGCCAACCGCGAGGCGCTGCACTCGCGCACGCAGGTGTTCTATCTGCGCTCGACGCCGGAAGAGCTGTTCCGCCGCCTGCGCCACGACACGACGCGGCCGCTGCTGCAGGTGGGCGATCCGCAGCGCCGGCTGCGCGAGCTGTTCCGCGACCGCGACCCGCTGTACCGCCGCTGCGCGCACTTCGTCGTCGAGACGACGCGGCCGTCGGTGCCCTCGCTGATCGGCATGGTGCTGATGCAGCTGGAGCTGGCCGGCCTCGTCGATCCCGGCCGCGTGCCGTCGCCGATCGACCACCCGCCCGCCGAGGCGTCGAGCGCCGCTGACCGCCACTGAGGCGTCTCGGGCGGCGCCGTACACTGTCGCCGCCATGAGCGAACCCGTCTCCGTTTCCGTCGCGACGCCCGATTCGCGCTATGACATCCTGATCGGCGGCGGCCTGCTCGCCGCGCCCGCGTGCTGGCAGGGCCTGCCGCGTGCGGCCCATGCCGTCATCGTCACCAACACCACGGTCGACCCGCTGCACGGCGACGCGCTGCGCCGCGCGCTGGCGCCGCTGCACCGCGACGTCAGCACCGTCGTGCTGCCCGACGGCGAGGCGCACAAGACCTGGCAGACGCTGAACCTGATCTTCGACCATCTGCTGGCACGAGGCTGCGACCGCAAGACGGTGCTCTACGCGCTCGGCGGTGGCGTCGTCGGCGACATCACCGGCTTCGCCGCCGCCAGCTACATGCGCGGCGTGCCCTTCGTGCAGGTGCCGACGACGCTGCTGGCGCAGGTCGACTCCTCGGTCGGCGGCAAGACGGCGATCAACCACCCGCTGGGCAAGAACATGATCGGCGCGTTCTACCAGCCGCGCCGCGTGATCTGCGACCTCGACACGCTGGACACCTTGCCGGCGCGCGAAGTCAGCGCCGGACTCGCCGAGATCATCAAGTACGGGCCGATCGCCGATGCCGGCTTCCTCGACTGGATCGAGGCCAACGTCGACGCGCTGCGCGCGCGCGACCGCGCCGCGCTGGCGTACGCGGTGCAGCGTTCCTGCGAGATCAAGGCCGAGGTCGTCGGCCAGGACGAGCGCGAAGCCGGTCTGCGCGCGATCCTCAACTTCGGCCACACCTTCGGCCACGCGATCGAAGCCGGCCTGGGTTATGGCGAATGGCTGCACGGCGAAGCCGTCGGCTGCGGCATGGTGATGGCCACCGAGCTGTCGGCGCTGCTGGGTCTGGTGCCGCCGGCTTTCGTCGAGCGCCTGCAACGCCTGTGCGAACGTGCCGGCCTGCCGGTGCGCGGCCCGCGGCTGGGCATCGAGCGCTACCTCGAGCTGATGCGCGTCGACAAGAAGGCCGAAGGCGGCGAGATCCGCTTCGTGCTGATCGAGGCCCCGGGCCGCGCCGTCGTGTGCGCGGCGCCGGACGCGCTGGTCGCCGAGGCGATCGAGCGCCATCTCGTGGCGTGAACGGCACCGGCCTGGCTCCGTGGGCGGTCGACCCGTGGCGCAGCCGCGGGCGGCGCATCGACGAAGGCTCGGCGGCGCCGCGCACCGAGCACCAGCGCGACCGCGACCGCATCGTGCACAGCACGGCCTTCCGGCGCCTGGTCTACAAGACCCAGGTCTTCGTCAACCATGAAGGCGACCTGTTCCGCACCCGGCTGACGCATTCGCTGGAGGTCGCGCAGCTCGGGCGTTCGATCGCGCGCCAGCTGCGCCTGAACGAGGAGCTGATCGAGGCGCTGGCGCTGGCCCATGACCTCGGCCACACGCCGTTCGGCCACGCCGGCCAGGACGTGCTGAACCAGTGCATGGCCGGCCACGGCGGCTTCGAGCACAACCTGCAGAGCCTGCGTGTCGTTGACAAGCTGGAGCAGCGTTATCCGGAGTTCGACGGCCTGAACCTCAGCTTCGAGACGCGCGAAGGCATCCTGAAACACTGCTCGCGCCATCACGCCGAGCTGATGTGCGCCGCCGAGCCCGACGGCCCGGCGCGGCGTTTCCTCGACGGCACGCAGCCTTCGCTGGAGGCGCAGATCGTCAACCTCGCCGACGAGGTGGCCTACAACGCCCACGACGTCGACGACGGCGTGCGCTCCGGCCTGATCACGATGGAGCAGCTCGACGAGCTGGCGCTGTATGCGCGCTTCCGCGACGAGGCGCTCGCCGCGCACCCGAAGCTGCTGGCGATGCCGCCGCGGCGCCTGCTGTTCGAGACGCTGCGGCGTTTGCTGTCGGCGCTGGTCTACGACCTGATCGACGAGACGAACCGCCAGCTTGCCAGGCACCAGCCCGAGGATGCCGACGCGCTGCGACGGCTGCCGCGCATTGCCGCCTTCAGCGACGAGGTGCGCGAGCCGCTTTCGGAGCTGAAGCGCTTTCTGTTCAAGGAGCTGTACCGCCACCCGCAGGTCGTCGACGTGACGGTGCGTGCGCGCACTGTCGTCGCCGAACTCTTCGCGGCCTATGTCTCGGCGCCGCAGGAGATGCCGGCCGATTACGCCGGTGCCAGCGACTTCCACCGTGCGGTCGCCGACTACATCGCCGGCATGACCGACCGCTTCGCGCTGCGCGAGCACCAGCGGCTGACCGGCCGCGACCTGTTCGCGCTCTGATCGCGATGGCGCGGCTGCCTCGGCTCGTGCTGCCCGGCTGCGGCCACCTCGTGGTCCAGCGCGGCCACGACGGTCGCAGCGTGTTCGCCGACGACGAGGATCGGCGCGCCTTCGTCGCCGCGTTGCGCGAGGCCGCGGTGGCCCAGCGGGTCGCGATCCACGCCTACGCGCTGCCCGACACCGAGGTCCAGATCCTGGCCACACCGCCGGCCGAGGACGCGCTCTCGCGCATGATGCAGTCGCTGGGCCGGCGCTACGTCGCGGCCTATCGCCAGCGCCACGGCGGCCGCGGCACGCTGTGGGACGGGCGCTACCGCTGCGCGCCGGTCGAGCCGGGTGACTGGCTGCTGGCGGCGCTGCGGCTGGTCGACGCGGCGGCGCCGTGTTCCAGCGCGGCGCACCGCACCGGCGGTCGCGACCCGCTGGTCAGCGACCCGCCCGAAGTCTGGCAACTGGGCAACACGCCGTTCGAGCGCGAAGCCGCGTACCGCCGTCTGCTCGACACCGGCGTCCCGCCCGCCCAGGCGGCGGCACTGCGCGAAGCCGCGCTGGGCGGCTGGGCCGTCGGGGGGCCGAGCTTCCTGGCCCGCCTGGGCGAGCAGACCGCCCGGCCCTTGCGGCCCCGTCCGCGGGGACGACCGGCGCGCCCGGCGCCGGCCCCCGCCCGCCGGCCGGGCTGAGCCGGGACGTGCAAGGCCGGAAGGCCTTGCACGCCAGGCTCAGGCCCGAGCACGATTTCACGCAAGAGGGCTGAGCCGGGACGTGCAAGGCCGGAAGGCCTTGCGCGCCAGGCTCAGGCCCGAGCGCGATTTCACGCAGGAGGGCTGAGCCGGCGCGTGCCCGCCCACCCGGCGGCCTCCGGACATTCCCGAATGCACGCCCGGCGCGCTCGTGCGTGTCGCCGGTCGCTCGTGGTGCGGGCTCCCGCTGCCGCGCACCAGCTCACGGCGACCCGCGCCGGGCGCGGCCGACATTCGGGCGATCGTCGCCTCGCACGCACCGGGCCCGCGCTCCGGTGCACTGTCGCGGAACATGACTATGTCCCCATTTAACGCGGCGTGCTTGTCGATCGTATTGTCTTTTGGTGTCTGACCCCATTTATTCGTACTTGCCCTTATAGAGGGCGTGGGTTAGGCTCGCGCTCCCCCCCCTGATTGCCCGGAGATCGCCATGCGCGACGCAGCCCCCGCCACGCCCGCGACCGTCGACGAAGTCCAGCTCGCCCAAGGCGGCCTGTACGACCCGCGCAACGAACACGACGCCTGCGGTGTCGGCTTCGTCGCCCACATCAAGGGGCAGAAGGCGCACTCGATCATCGAGCAGGGCCTGAAGATCCTCGAGAACCTGGACCACCGCGGTGCCGTCGGCGCCGACGCGCTGATGGGCGACGGCGCGGGCATCCTGATCCAGATCCCCGACGACCTGTACCGCGCCGAGATGGCCGCGCAAGGCGTCGAGCTGCCGCCGCCCGGCGAGTACGGCGTCGGCATGATCTTCCTGCCGAAGGAACACGCTTCGCGCTTGGCCTGCGAGCAGGAGATGGAGCGTGCGATCAAGGCCGAGGGCCAGGTGCTGCTCGGCTGGCGCGACGTGCCGGTCGACCGCGAGATGCCGATGTCGCCGACGGTGCGCCAGAAGGAGCCGGTGATCCGTCAGGTCTTCATCGGCCGCGGCCACGACGTCATCGTGCCCGACGCGCTGGAGCGCAAGCTCTACGTGATCCGCAAGACCGCCTCGGCCGCCATCCAGCGCCTGAAGCTGACGCACAGCCGCGAGTACTACGTGCCCAGCATGAGCTGCCGCACGGTGATCTACAAGGGCCTGCTGCTCGCCGACCAGGTCGGCCTGTACTACCGCGACCTCGCCGACCCGCGCGCGACCTCGGCGCTGGCGCTGGTGCACCAGCGTTTCTCGACCAACACCTTCCCGGAATGGCCGCTGGCGCACCCGTACCGCATGGTCGCGCACAACGGCGAGATCAACACCGTCAAGGGCAACTTCAACTGGATGCGCGCCCGTGAGGGCGTGATGAAGTCGCCGGTGCTCGGCGACGACCTGAAGAAGCTCTACCCGATCAGCTTCGAGCACCAGAGCGACACTGCCACCTTCGACAACACGCTCGAGCTGCTGACGATGTCGGGCTACCCGCTCGCGCACGCGGCGATGATGATGATCCCGGAAGCCTGGGAGAACCACGAGCTGATGGACACGCGCCGGCGCGCGTTCTACGAATACCACGCGGCGATGCTCGAGCCCTGGGACGGCCCGGCGGCGATGGTCTTCACCGACGGCCGCCAGATCGGCGCCACGCTGGACCGCAACGGCCTGCGCCCGGCGCGCTACATCGTCACCGACGACGACCTTGTCGTGATGGCCTCGGAGTCCGGCGTGCTGCCGATCCCCGAGAACCGCATCGTCAAGAAGTGGCGCCTGCAGCCGGGCAAGATGTTCCTGATCGACCTGGAGCAGGGCCGCATCGTCGACGACGAGGAGCTGAAGAACCAGTTCGCCAACGCGCGCCCGTACCGCCAGTGGATCGACAACGTGCGTGTGCGCCTGGACGACGTGCAGGTCAACGCCGAGCCGGCCTCGTTCGCCGAGACGCTGCTCGACCGCCAGCAGGCCTTCGGCTACACGCAGGAAGACATCAAGTTCCTGCTCGCGCCGATGGCCGCCAACGGCGAGGAAGCGATCGGCTCGATGGGCAACGACAGCCCGCTGGCCGTGCTGTCGGACAAGAACAAGCCGCTGTACAGCTACTTCAAGCAGCTGTTCGCGCAGGTGACGAACCCGCCGATCGACCCGATCCGCGAGGCCATCGTCATGTCGCTGAACAGCTTCATCGGCCCGAAGCCCAACCTGCTGGACATCAACGCGGTGAACCCGCCGATGCGTCTGGAGGTGACGCAGCCGGTGCTGGACTTCGACGACATGGCGCGCCTGCGCTCGATCGAGAAGCACACCCACGGCAAGTTCCGCTGCTACGAGCTGGACATCACCTACCCGCTGGCCTGGGGCCGTGAAGGCGTCGAGGCCAAGCTGGCCTCGCTGTGCGCCGAAGCGGTGGATGCGCTGAAGAGCGACCACAACATCCTGATCATCACCGACCGCCGCATGGCGCGCGGCCAGGTGGCGATCCCCGCGCTGCTGGCGCTGTCGGCGATCCACCACCATCTGGTGCGCGAAGGCCTGCGCACGACGGCCGGCCTGGTCGTCGAGACCGGCTCGGCGCGCGAGGTGCACCACTTCGCGGTGCTCGCCGGCTACGGCGCCGAGGCCGTGCACCCGTACCTGGCGCTGGAGACGCTGGCGGCGATGCACGCCGAGCTGCCCGGCGCGCTGTCGGCCGAGAAGGCGATCTACAACTACATCAAGGCCGTCGGCAAGGGTCTCTCGAAGATCATGTCGAAGATGGGCATCAGCACCTACATGTCGTATTGCGGTGCCCAGATCTTCGAGGCCATCGGCCTGAAGAAGGATTTCGTCGAGAAGTACTTCCGCGGCACCGCCAGCCAGGTCGGCGGCATCGGCGTCTTCGAGGTCGCCGAGGAAGCGGTGCGCATGCACCTGGCGGCCTTCGGCGATGACCCGGTGCTCGCGACCATGCTCGACGCCGGTGGCGAATACGCCTGGCGCACCCGCGGCGAAGAGCACATGTGGACGCCCGACGCGATCGCCAAGCTGCAGCACGCGACGCGCGGCAACCGCTGGGAGACGTACAAGGAGTACGCCCAGATCATCAACGACCAGAACCGCCGCCACATGACGCTGCGCGGCCTGTTCGAGTTCAAGGTCGACCCGAGCAAGGCGATCTCCCTCGACGAGGTCGAGCCGGCGTCCGAGATCGTCAAGCGTTTCGCCACCGGCGCGATGTCGCTGGGCTCGATCAGCACCGAGGCGCACTCGACGCTGGCGCTGGCGATGAACCGCATCGGCGCCAAGAGCAACACCGGCGAAGGCGGCGAAGACCCGGCGCGCTACCGCAACGAGCTGAAGGGCATCAAGATCGCCGCCGGCACCAAGGTGTCGGACGTCGTCGGCAGCAAGGTCATCGAAGCCGACTACGTGATGCAGGAAGGCGACAGCCTGCGCTCGAAGATCAAGCAGGTGGCCTCGGGCCGCTTCGGCGTCACGACCGAGTACCTGGTCTCGGCCGATCAGATCCAGATCAAGATGGCCCAGGGCGCCAAGCCCGGTGAAGGCGGCCAGCTGCCGGGCGGCAAGGTCTCCGAATACATCGGCTTCCTGCGCTACTCGGTGCCGGGTGTCGGCCTGATCAGCCCGCCGCCGCACCACGACATCTATTCGATCGAGGACCTGGCGCAGCTGATCCACGACCTGAAGAACGCCAACCCGCGCGCGTCGATCAGCGTCAAGCTCGTCTCCGAGGTCGGCGTCGGCACCATCGCCGCCGGCGTCACCAAGTGCAAGGCCGACCATCTGGTCATCAGCGGCTACGACGGCGGCACCGGTGCGTCGCCGTGGAGCTCGATCAAGCACTGCGGCACGCCGTGGGAGCTGGGCCTGGCCGAGACGCAGCAGACGCTGGTGCTGAACCGCCTGCGCGGCCGCATCCGCGTGCAGGCCGACGGCCAGATGAAGACCGGCCGCGACGTCGTCGTCGCCGCGCTGCTGGGCGCCGACGAGTTCGGCTTCGCGACCGCGCCGCTGGTCGTCGAGGGCTGCATCATGATGCGCAAGTGCCACCTCAACACCTGCCCGGTGGGCGTGGCCACGCAGGACCCGGTGCTGCGCCGCAAGTTCGCCGGCAAGCCCGAGCACGTCGTCAACTACTTCTTCTTCGTCGCCGAGGAAGCGCGCCAGATCATGGCGCAGCTGGGCATCCGCAAGTTCGACGACCTGATCGGCCGTGCCGACCTGCTCGACATGAAGAAGGGCATCGAGCACTGGAAGGCCAGCGGCCTGGACTTCGCCCGTGTGCTGCACCAGCCCGCCGTCGCCGCCGACGTGCCGCGCCTGCACTGCGAGGAGCAGGACCACGGCCTGGAGAAGGCGCTGGACCTGAAGCTCATCGAGCGCTGCCGCCCGGCGATCGAGCGCGGCGAGAAGGTGCAGTTCATGGAGGACGCGCGCAACCGCAACCGCAGCGTCGGCGCGATGCTGTCGGGCGAGCTGGTGCGCCACCGCCCCGAAGGCCTGCCCGACCACACGATCTTCATGCAGATGGAAGGCACCGGCGGCCAGAGCTTCGGCGCCTTCCTCGCCCCGGGCATCACGCTGTACCTGATCGGCGATGCCAACGACTACACCGGCAAGGGTCTGTCCGGCGGCCGCGTCGTCGTGCGCCCGTCGATCGAGTTCCGCGGCGACGCGACGAAGAACATCATCATCGGCAACACCGCGCTGTACGGCGCGACCAGCGGCGAGGCCTTCTTCCGCGGCGTCGCCGGCGAGCGTTTCGCGGTGCGGCTGTCGGGCGCCTCGACCGTCGTCGAAGGCACCGGCGACCACGGCTGCGAGTACATGACCGGCGGCACGGTCGTCGTGCTCGGCAAGACCGGCCGCAACTTCGCCGCCGGCATGTCCGGCGGCGTGGCCTACGTCTTCGACGAGGACGGCGAGTTCGCGCGCCGCTGCAACACCAGCATGGTCACGCTGGAGAAGGTGCTGCCGCGCGACGAGCAGGCCGGCGACGCTTCGGCCTGGCACCGCGGCATGGCCGACGAGGCGCTGCTGAAGAAGCTCATCGAGGACCACCACCGCTGGACCGGCTCGCTGCGCGCCCGCGAGCTGCTCGACGCCTGGGCCGCCTCGCGCGCCAAGTTCGTCAAGGTGTTCCCGAACGAATACAAGCGTGCGCTCGCCGAACGTGCCGCCAAGGCCCAGGCCGAAGCCGCCACCGGCAAGGCCCGCGCCTCCGCCGCCGTCGCCGCCAAGTAACCCGAACAGGACGAGAACCATCATGGGCAAGGTCACCGGCTTCCTCGAGTTCGAGCGCCAGGAGGAGGGCTACGCGCCCGTCGCCGAACGTCTGAAGACCTGGAAGGAGTTCGTCATCGGCCTCGACGAGCCGAAGGCGAAGATCCAGGGCGCACGCTGCATGGACTGCGGCACGCCGTTCTGCAACAACGGCTGCCCGGTCAACAACGTCATTCCGGACTGGAACGATCTGGTCTACCGCGGCGACTGGAAGAACGCGATCGAGGTGCTGCACTCGACGAACAACTTCCCCGAGTTCACCGGCCGCATCTGCCCCGCGCCCTGCGAGGCGGCGTGCACGCTGAACGTCAACGGCGACGCGGTCGGCATCAAGAGCCTGGAGCACGCGATCGTCGACCGCGCCTGGGCCGAAGGCTGGATCCAGCCGCAGCCGGCCAAGGCCAAGACCGGCAAGAAGGTGGCCGTCGTCGGTTCCGGCCCGGCCGGCCTGGCGGCGGCGCAGCAGCTCGCGCGTGCCGGCCACGAGGTGACGGTGTTCGAGAAGAACCACCGTGTCGGCGGCCTGCTGCGCTACGGCATCCCCGACTTCAAGTTCGAGAAGTCGCACATCGACCGCCGCGTCGAGCAGATGAAGGCCGAAGGCGTGGTCTTCCGCACCGGCGTGCTCGTCGGTGCGCTGCCCAAGGGCAGCAAGGTCACGAACGACGCCAAGGAGACGGTCTCGGCCGAGCAGCTGCAGGCCGAGTTCGACGCCGTCATCCTGGCCGGCGGCGCCGAGCAGTCGCGTGATCTGCCGGTGCCCGGGCGCGACCTCGACGGCGTGCACTTCGCGATGGAGTTCCTGCCGCAGCAGAACAAGGTCGTCGCCGGCGACAAGGTCAAGGGCCAGATCCGGGCCGACGGCAAACACGTCATCGTCATCGGCGGCGGCGACACCGGCAGCGACTGCGTCGGCACCAGCAACCGTCACGGCGCGGCCAGCGTCACGCAGTTCGAGCTGATGCCGATGCCGCCCGAGCAGGAAGACCGGCCGATGACCTGGCCGTACTGGCCGACCAAGCTGCGCACCAGCTCCAGCCACGAGGAAGGCTGCGTGCGCGAGTTCGCCATCGCGACCAAGGAGTTCGTCGGCGCCAAGGGCAAGCTCACCGGCTTGAAGACGGTGAACGTGCAGTGGCAGGGCGGCAAGATGGTCGAGGTGCCGGGCAGCGAGAAGGAATGGAAGGCCGACCTGGTGCTGCTGGCGATGGGCTTCACGAACCCCGTGGCCAGCGTGCTCGAAGCCTTCGGCGTCGCCAAGGACGCGCGCGGCAACGCCGCGGCCACGACCGAGGCCGCCGGCGGCTACCGCACCAGCGTCGCCAAGGTCTTCGCCGCCGGCGACATGCGCCGCGGCCAGTCGCTCGTCGTCTGGGCGATCCGCGAAGGCCGCCAGTGCGCGCGCGCCGTCGACGAGTTCCTGACCGGCTCGTCGCTGCTGCCGCGCTAAACAAGGCGAAAGAAGGCTGGGGTCAGGTCTTTCGAGACCTGACCCCGTTTCGTTTCCGTCACGTCGCCGTTCACAAGGCTTTACCGGGGGTGAATGCGGGTCGACCCGC
Organism: Rubrivivax benzoatilyticus JA2 = ATCC BAA-35; assembly: GCF_000190375.1. Lineage (GTDB taxonomy): Bacteria > Pseudomonadota > Gammaproteobacteria > Burkholderiales > Burkholderiaceae_C > Rubrivivax > Rubrivivax benzoatilyticus. The sequence goes on along the minus strand of NZ_AEWG01000009.1, from coordinate 6,630 downwards.
AGCCTCCGGAGCCTCGTGCGAAAATTACCGACCCACGATTCGTTTAGGTCGGGGCCGACAGGCCGCGACGCGCAGCGCTTGAAGTCCGACACGCTCATCGAGATCGACCACGTCACGTTCGGCTACGACGCCGAGCGGACGATCCTCCGCGACGTCTCGATGACCTTTCGCCGCGGCCAGGTCACGGCCATCCTCGGCGGCTCGGGTTGTGGCAAGACGACGCTGCTGCGGCTGATCGGCGGCGTCTACCCGCCCAACCAGGGGCGCATCGTCTTCGACGGCGAACAGGTCGACACGCGCGACAAGGACCAGCTGTTCCGCCAGCGCCGCCGCCTGGGCATGCTGTTCCAGTTCGGCGCGCTGTTCACCGACCTGACGGTGTTCGAGAACGTCGCCTTCCCGCTGCGCGAGCATTTCCCGGATCTGCCCGAGTCGGCGATTCGCGACATCGCGCTGATGAAGCTGAACGCGGTGGGCCTGCGCGGCGCGGCGGCGCTGCGCATCTCGCAGGTCTCGGGCGGCATGGCGCGGCGCATCGCGCTGGCGCGTGCGATCTCGCTGGACCCCGAGCTGATCATGTACGACGAGCCCTTCGCCGGGCTGGACCCGATCTCGATGGGCGTCACCGCCAACCTGATCCGCAAGCTCAACGACGCCACCGGCTCGACCTCGCTCGTCGTCTCGCACGACGTGCAGGAGTGTTTCCAGATCGTCGACTACGCCTACCTGATGCGTGCCGGCGGCACGATCGTCGCCGAAGGCACGCCGGCCGAGCTGTCGCGCTCGGACGACCCGGAGGTGCGCCAGTTCATCCGCGGCGAGCCCGACGGACCGGTCAAGTTCCACTACCCGGCGCCGCCGCTGGCGCAGGACCTGGGAGCCGGCGCATGACGGCAGCGCTGCAGTTCATCGGCCGCTTCACGCTCGAATGGCTGCGGGCGCTGGGCCACGCCGCCTATTTCTTCGTCGATCTGCTGCGCCACTCGCCGGCGGCGCTGCGCCGCTTCTCGCTGGTCGTCGCGCAGATCCACGCCATCGGCAACCGCTCGCTGGTCATCATCCTGGCCTCGGGCATGGCGGTGGGCTTCGTGCTGGCGCTGCAGATGTACTACGCGCTGGTGACCTACGGCGCCGCCGAGAGCCTGGGCCTCGTCGTCAACCTGTCGCTGGTGCGCGAGCTCGGCCCGGTGGTCGCGGCGCTGCTGTTCGCCGGCCGCGCCGGCACCTCGCTGACCGCCGAGATCGGCCTGATGAAGGCCGGCGAGCAGCTCGCCGCGATGGAGCTGATGGCGATCGACCCGCGCAGCCGCGTGCTGGCGCCGCGTTTCCTGGGCGGCATCATCTCGATGCCCCTGCTGGCCGCCCTGTTTTCGGCCATCGGCATCCTGGGAGCCTGGGTCGTCGCGGTGCTGCTGATCGGTGTCGACGCCGGCAACTTCTGGTCGATCATGCAGAGCAGCGTCGACGTCTGGCGCGACGTCGGCAATGGCATCGTCAAGAGCTTCGTCTTCGGCGTCATCTGCACCGCGGTGGCGCTGTACCAGGGTTACGAGACGCAGGCCACGCCCGAGGGCGTGGCCCATGCGACGACACGCACGGTGGTCATCGCGTCACTGGCGGTGCTGGCCATGGACTTCCTGTTGACCGCACTGATGTTCTCGACGCCGTGATCCGGCGTCGCCGAGGAAAAGAATGGGTAAGAAGGGTATCGAGACGCTCGTCGGGCTGTTTGTCCTGCTGGGCCTGTGCGCGTTCGCGTTCCTGGCGCTGAAGGCGGCCAACCTGGGCAGTTTCAGCAGCAGCGGCGCCACCTATGCGCTGACGGCACGCTTCGACAACATCGGCGGGCTGAAGGCGAGGGCGCCGGTGCGCAGCGCCGGCGTCGTCGTCGGCCGCGTCAAGTCGATCTCGCTGGACCCGCAGACCTTCCAGGGCGTCGTCGAGATGGACATCGACCAGCGCTTCCAGTTTCCCAAGGACTCGGCGGCCAAGATCCTCACCTCCGGCCTGCTGGGTGACCAGTACATCGGGCTGGAACCCGGCGGTGACGACCAGAACCTGAAGTCCGGCGACATCGTCGCGCAGACCCAGTCGGCCGTCGTGCTGGAGAACCTCATCGGCCAGTTCATGACCGGCAAGGCCGCCGAGGCCGGCAGCGGCGCCACCGCACCGGGAGCCGCGCCGTGAAGCGCCTGGCCGCCGCGCTCGCCGTCGCCGCGCTCGCCGCGGGCTGCGCGACGGCTCCGGCACCCGCCACCGGCGACGCGCCGGCGCGTGTCGCGTCGCCGGCGGACCCGTGGGAGAACTGGAACCGCAAGGTCTACGCGTTCAACGACAAGGTCGACGAGGCGGTCTTGCGCCCGGCCGCCGAGGCTTACCGCGACGTCGTGCCGCAGATCGTGCGCACCGGCGTCGCCAACGTGCTGGGCAACGTCCGCGACGTCTGGTCGGCGGCCAACCAGTTCCTGCAGGGCAAGCCGGCCGACGGCCTGGAGATGAGTGCGCGCGTGCTCGTCAACACGACGATGGGCCTGTTCGGCCTGCTCGACTGGGGCACCGAACTGCGGCTGGACCGCCGCAGCGAGGACTTCGGCCAGACGCTGGGCGTCTGGGGCGTGGGCCCCGGGCCGTATGTCGTGCTGCCGCTGCTCGGCCCCTCGTCGGTGCGCGACGGCCTGGCCTGGCCGGTCGACCGCATGTTCGCCCCGTCGCGGCTGCCGCAGACCGATGCCGGCGGTTACGGCGTGCTGGCGATGGAACTGTTGAACGCCCGCAGCGATCTGTTGTCCACGACCCAGTTGCTCGACCAGGTCGCGCTCGACCGTTATTCGTTCGTGCGTGACGCCTACCTGTCGCGGCGGCTGGACCAGGTCTGGGACGGCGCTCCGCCGCTCGAGGACTACGACGACTACGGCGACGACGAGGCCGAGCCGGCACGGTGAACCGCCCTGGCGGCCCGTGCGTTGAAGCGGCAACGCCTCGCGGCGTGCACGCAACCGAAAGGCAAACGATGTTCAAGCAACTCCTCACCGGCCTGGCGATGCTGGGCCTCCTGATCGCCGGCGCCAACGCCCAGCCCGGCGCGGCCGATGCCTTCGTGCGCACGATCTCCAACGACGTGCTGACGACGGCCAAGAACGACAAGGCGATCCAGTCCGGCGACATCAACGCCATCGTCGCGCTCGTCGACCAGAAGGTGATGCCGGCGGTGGCCTTCGAGACCGTCACGCGCTCGGCCGTCGGCCCGCAGTGGCGCAGCGCCACGCCCGAGCAGCGCCAGAAGCTGCAGGCCGAGTTCAAGACGCTGCTGGTGCGGGTCTACGCCGGCGCGCTGACGCAGCTGAAGGACCAGACCGTCGAGATCACGAAGACCCAGCCGGTGCCCGGCGGCACGCAGGTCGTCGTGCAGTCCGAGGTGCGCGGCAAGGGCGAGCCGATCAAGCTCGACTACCGCCTCGACCAGGTGCAGGGCGCCTGGAAGATCATCGACGTCAACGTCGGCGGCATCTGGCTGGTGCAGAGCTACCGCTCGCAGTTCGCGCAGGAGCTCGGCGCCGGCGGCATCGACGGCCTGATCGCCAAGCTCGTCGAACGCAACAAGGCGCCGGTCCAGCCCGCCAAGAAGGGCTGAGATGAAGCTGCCCGCGACCGCCATGCTGGCGCAGGCGCCGGACCTGCTGCGCCAGCTCGGTGACGACACCGAAGTCGTCGACGCCAGCGCGCTCGCCGAGTTCGACAGCTCGGCGGTCGCGCTGCTGCTCGAGGCCCGGCGCCGGGCTGCGGCGCGCGGGCGCACGCTGCGTGTCGACGGCGCCCCGGCCCAGCTCGTCGAGCTGGCGCGCCTGTACGGTGTCGACGAACTGCTGGGCCTGCCGGCTGCGGCCGCCGCCTGAACCGGCTCAGCGTCCGGCGTCTTCGGCCAGCCGCTGGCCGTCGGAATAACGCCGGTTGCGCAGGTTCTTCTTGATCTCCGAGAGCGTCGGCCGCAGCGCGGCCGAGCCCAGGCGCAGCGCCACGCCGGTGGCGAGGATGTCGACGATCGTCAGGTGCAGCAGCCGCGAGACCATCGGGCTGTAGCGGTCGGCGTCCTCGGGGTGGTCGGCGGCCAGCAGGACGTGGCCCGGCGAGCCCAGCGCCAGCGTCGCCAGCGGCGAGCCGCTGGCGGTGATGACGATCACCGTCGCGCCTTTGCGGCGCGCGATCTCGGCGACGTCCAGGATGTCGCGGCTGCGCCCCGAATTGCTGATGACGACGGCGCAGTCGCCTTCGCCGAGCATCGTCGCGCTCATCACCTGCACGTGGCCGTCGCTGATGGCCATCGAGTTGACGCCCAGGCGGAAGAACTTGTGCTGCGCGTCCAGCGCCACGATGCCGGAGTTGCCGACGCCGTAGAACTCGATGCGCCGGCTGTGGCGGCCGGCTTCGGTCAGTGCCGTGATCGCGTCCTCGATCGCCTGGCTGGCCGCGGCGTTGCGGTAGCGCAGCAGCGCCGCGACGGCGTTGTCGACGACCTTGATGACCAGGTCGCCGGGCTTGTCGTCCTCCTCGACGGCGCGGTGCACGAAGGGCACGCCTTCGTTGACGCTGCCGGCGAGCTTGATCTTGAAGTCGGCCAGGCCGTCGTAACCGACGCTGCGGCAGAAGCGCACGACGGTGGGTTTGCTGACACGCGCACGTTCGGCGAGTTCGCCGACCGGCAGGCTGGCGAAACCGCGGGCGTCGGCCAGCAGCAGGCGCGCGACACGCTGCTCGGCCGGCGGCAGCGCCGGGATCGAGGCCCGGATGCGTTCGAGCATCGGGCTCAGTTCGGCGGCGGGGTCGCGGACGGGCCGCGGGGTCGGGGGCGGGAAGGTGTTCATTGTTCCTCGGCCCAGGCACAGCCGTCGCGCGCGACGAGCGCGCTGGCCGCCGCCGGGCCCCAGCTGCCGGCCGCGTAGGGGCGCGGGCCGGTCGGGTCGTTGTTCCAGGCGTCCAGCACCGGCTCGACCCAGCGCCAGGCCTGCTCCTGCTCGTCGCTGCGCACGAACAGGTTCAGCCGCCCGGCGATGGCGTCGAGCAGCAGGCGCTCGTAGGCGCCGACACGCTCGCTCGGGAATGCCCGGTCGAAGTCCAGGTCCAGCGACACCGGCGACAGCAGCTCGTCGCGGCTGCCGCCGGTGGCCGCCAGCAGGTGCAGCTCCAGCCCGTCCTCGGGCTGCAGCTTGATGACCAGACGGTTGGCGCGCCGCGTGCCCGGGAAGATCGGGTGCGGCACCTCGCGGAAGTTGACGACGATGTGCGCGTCCTGCCCGGCCAGGCGCTTGCCGGTGCGCAGGTAGAAGGGCACGCCGGCCCAGCGCCAGTTCTGGATCTCGGTGCGCAGCGCGACGAAGGTCTCGCAGCGGCTGCCGGCCGGCACCTTGACCTCGTCGAGGTAGCCCGGCACCGCCTGGCCCTCGACGCTGCCGGCGCGGTACTGGCCGCGCACGACGTCGCGCGCCACCGTCTCGGGCGTGAACGGGCGCAGCGAACGCAGCACCTTCAGCTTCTCGTCGCGGATCGCGTCGGCGGCGCTGGACGACGGCGGCTCCATCGCGATCATCGTCAGCAGCTGCAGCGCATGGTTCTGGATCATGTCGCGCAGCGCGCCGGTGCGGTCGTAGTAGTCGCCGCGCGTGCCGACGCCGAGCGACTCGGCCAGCGTGATCTGGATGTTGGCGATCCACTCGCGCCGCCACAGCGGCTCGAACAAGGCGTTGCCGAAACGCAGCGCCATCAGGTTCTGCACCGCGGGCTTGCCGAGGTAGTGGTCGATGCGCAGCGCCTGGCGCTCGTCGAACACCGAACGCACGACGCGGTTGATCTGCTGCGCGCTGGCGAGGTCGTGGCCCAGCGGCTTCTCGAGCACGATGCGCACGTGCGGGCCGACGATGCCGGCGGCGCCGAGCTGTTCGCAGATCACCGGGAACAGGTAGGGGCTGGTCGCCAGGTACATCAGCGCCGTGTCGGCGCCGCGTTCGGCCAGCCAGGCCTTCAGGCCGGCGTAGTCCTCCGGCTTGGACAGGTCCATGCGCCGGTAGTGCAGCAGCTGCGCGAAGGCGTCGAACTCGGCGTCGTTCGGGCGCTTGCTGCTGTCGACGGCGGCAAAACGTTCGCGCACGAAGGCGCGGTACTCGTCGTCGCTGCGTTCATCGCGTGCGACGGCGAGGATGCGGCCGCCCTCGGGCAGCTTGTGGTGGCGCCAGGCCTGGAACAGCGCCGGAAGCAGCTTGCGCCAGGTCAGGTCGCCGGTGCCACCGAAGAAGACGAGGTCGAAGGACATGTCGGGGCGTGCATGTAACTTTGTTTCGTCCGGATCATGCTCCGCGGTTTCATGCCGGTCAACCGCGGGGCGATCCGGAGCCGGCCTGCGGCGGCTCAGTAAGCCACTTCGTAGCGCAGCTCGCGCCAGCGCAGCACGGCCGAACGCGGGCCGATGCGCTCCAGCGTCACCCCGGGCGCGGCGACGTCGCCCTCGTGCAGCAACTGGCCGCCGACGAGCAGCATGCGCGCCGCCGGCTGTTCGGAGTAGATCGCGCCGCCGATCGACAGCTGCGGCAGCCCGCGGCGCTGCTCGGCCGACAGCTGGTCGATCGGGATCGCACGTTCGGC
>NZ_AEWG01000010.1 GCF_000190375.1 Rubrivivax benzoatilyticus JA2 = ATCC BAA-35 | reverse complement strand
CGGCCGCCCCGGCCCCGGCGCCGCAGCGTCCGCGTGACGCGGGCTTCTACGAGGATCAGGAGCAGCGGCTGCGCACCCTCAAGCGTCTGCACGACAACGGCCTCATCACCGACGAGGAGTACCGGCAGAAGCGCTACGAGGTGCTGCAGCAGCTCTGAGGCCGGACGCAGGACGCCGGGAGGCGTTCTGCGCCTGCCGAAGGGCCGAGCGCGATTGCACGCGCGAGGGCTGAGAGCGCCGCGGCCGGCATGTGCCGGCCGCCGCCCGCGCCGGTTCAGCGCACGTCGAACACACGCACCGAGCGCGCGGCCATCGTGATCGAGGCCTCGCCGCCGGCGCTGGCCGTGGTGTCGCCGCCGCCGCTCGGGTACAGGCTGCCCAGCGTCGCGCTGGCCGGCAGGCCGGTGACCGTGGCGGTGGCGCTGCTCGTGCCGTAGTTCAGCACCACCAGCGTGCGCTCGCCGCCTTGCGTGCGCTGGAAGCTCAGCAGCGTGCCGCTGGCCTGCGGCTGCAGGTAGTCGCCGGCCGAGATCGACGGCCGCTCGCCGCGCAGCGCCAGCATCGCCTTGTAGAACGCGAGCAGCGAGTCCGGGTCGGCGGCCTGGGCCTGCACGTTTTGCGTCGCGGCGTTGGCCGAGCGTGCCCGGTACGGCGTGCCGGTCGTGAAGCCGCCGGCGGCCGTCCAGCTCATCGGCGTGCGCAGCTTGGGGTCGCCGTCCAGCGTCGAGGCGCCGGCCATGCCGATCTCCTCGCCGTAGTAGACGAAGGGCACGCCCGGCTGCAGCAGGTAGGTGGCCGCGGCGAGCTTGTACTGCGCGACGTTGCCGCCGAACTGGTCCCAGGGGCGCTGGCCGGCGAAGCTGTCGTGGTTGGACAGGAAGGTCGCCGCCCCGGCCGGCGCCGTGACCGGGTAGGCGGCGACGGCGGCGACGGCCGCCGTGTCGCCCTTGGCCGCGGCGATCAGCTGGCCCTGGTAGCCGAAGGCGAAGGCGCTGCCGCAGCTGGCGGCGTAACCGGCCGGGTCGCTCGGGCCTTCGCAGACCATGTAGCGGCGGCTGTAGCCGCCGACGAGGTCGCGCACCCCGGCCATCAGCACGTGGTTCTGCGGCTGATTCTCCCAGGCTGCCGGGCCGTTCTCGACCAGGTTGCCGACGGCGTCGAAGCGGAAGCCGTCGACCCCCAGGTTCAGCCAGAAGCGCAGGTTGTCGTGGTGCCAGGCCACGACCGCCGTGTTCTGCAGGTTGAAGTCGGGCATCTGGTCCCAGAACGGCGCGAAATACCAGCTGCCGTTGGCCGAGCGCCAGGGGTCGCCGCCGTAGATGTTCCAGCCGGCCGGACGCGAGCTCTGCCAGACGTACCAGTCGCGGAAGGTGTTGGTGCTGCCGGCACGCGAGTTCACGAAGGCCGGGTGCTGGGCGGCGCTGTGGTTCATCACGTAGTCGACGATGACGCCCAGGCCGCGCGCGTGCGCGGCGGCGACCAGCGCCTCGAGGTCCGCGACGCTGCCGTAGTCGCGCTCGATCGCGCGGTAGTCCTTGACCGCGTAGCCGTGGTCGCCGTCCTGGCTGGCGGTGACCGGCATCAGCCAGATGCCGCCGACGCCGAGCGCCTGCAGGTAGTCCAGGCGCGAGATCAGGCCCTGCAGGTCGCCCTTGCCGTCGCCGTCGCTGTCCTGGTAGCTGCGCACGAAGACCTGGGCGATGCCGCGGCGCTGCCAGCCTTCGGCCAGCGGGCTGCCGGGGTCGGCGGCGGTGACGCTGCTGGTGTCGACGTCGGGCAGCGGGGCGTCGCCGCCTCCGCCGCCGCCGCCACAGGCGACGAGCAGGGCGGCCGCGGCGGCGACGGCGGGCAGGCGGAAGGCGCGGAGGGGCGTGGACATGATTCGGACGAGCAATGGTGGTGTGTCGGACTGTAGTCCTGCTACACCGCCGCTTCACCAACTTCGTCGGCGAACCCGTGCGACCCAGGTGGGTTGGCGCTCTGGCGGCCCTGGTGTTTTCCCCGACGTCGGTGGCGGCGTGTATTTATGCAACATGCCGTGGTCACCGGCGGCAGCGGCGCCGTGCCGCGGGCCCGGCACGGCCGGCGGCCAAGGCCTATGATGCGCGCCCCTTTTGCCCGCCCCCGACACCGCCACCGATGGCCGAAGCTCCCGCCACGCTCAACCCCGCCCAGCTCGCCGCCGTCCATCACCTGGAAGGCCCGTGCCTGGTGCTGGCCGGCGCCGGCTCGGGCAAGACGCGGGTCATCGTGCACAAGATCGCGCGCCTGCTGCAGGCCGGGCTGGAGCCGCGCCAGATCGCGGCCATCACGTTCACGAACAAGGCCGCCGCCGAAATGCGCGAGCGTGCCAAGCAGATCGTCGGCGGCCGCGCCGCCAAGGATCTGGCGATCAGCACCTTCCACTCGCTGGGCGTGCGCATGCTGAAGACCGACGGCTCGCGCCTCGGCCTGAAGGAGCAGTTCTCGATCTTCGACAGCGACGACGTGCTGGGCGTGCTGCGCGAGGCCGGCGGCTGCAACGACAACGCGGTGGCGCGCAGCTGGCAGTGGACGATCAGCCTCTGGAAGAACCAGGGCCTGGACAGCGATGCCGCGGCGCGCGCCGCCGCCGACGAGGACCAGCGCGTCGCCGCGGTCGTGATGAAGCGCTACGAGGAGCGGCTGGCCGCGTTCCAGGCGGTGGACTTCGACGACCTGATCTCGCTGCCGCTGAAGCTGCTGGCGCGTGATGCCGAGGCGCGCGAGAAGTGGCAATCGACCTTCCGCCACATCCTCGTCGACGAGTACCAGGACACCAACGCCGTGCAGTACGAGCTGCTGAAGGCGCTGGTCGGCGAGCACACGCCGTTCACCGCGGTGGGCGACGACGACCAGAGCATCTACGGCTGGCGCGGCGCGACGATCGAGAACCTGAAGCGCCTGCCGCAGGACTTCCCGCGGCTGAAGGTCATCCCGCTGGAGCAGAACTACCGCTCCACCGGCAACATCCTGCGCGCCGCCAACAACGTCATCGCCCAGAACCCGAAGATCTACGAGAAGAAGCTCTGGAGCGAGTTCGGCGACGGCGAGCCGGTGCGGCTGCTGGAGTGCGACAGCGAGGAGCACGAGGCCGAACGCGCCGTCGCGCGCATCCAGGCGCTGCGCGGCGCCGACGCGCGCATCGCCTGGGCCGACTTCGCGATCCTCTACCGCGCCAACCACCAGGCCCGCATCCTCGAGCAGAAGCTGCGTCAGGCGCAGATCCCGTACAAGGTCTCGGGCGGCCAGAGCTGGTTCGACCGCGCCGAGATCAAGGACCTCTGCGCCTGGCTGCGCCTGCTGGTGAATCCCGACGACGACCCGGCCTTCCTGCGTGCCGTGACGACGCCCAAACGCGGCATCGGCCACCAGACGCTGGCCTCGCTGGGCGAGTTCGCCGGCAAGTGGAAGGTCAGCCTGTTCGAGGCGCTGTTCTCGCCGACGCTGAAGACCGCGCTGAAGGGCAAGGCGATCGACTCGTTGCACGAGTTCGGCCGTTACGTGAACGCGCTGGAGGAGCGCGCGCGCCACACGCGCGGCGGCGAGGAGGCGCGCAAGCTGATGCTGGAGTTCCTCACCGACATCGGCTACGAGCGCCACCTGCACGACGGCGAGGACAGCGAGAAGATCGCCGCCTCGCGCTGGAGCAACGTCGTCGATTTCGTCGACTGGATCGCGCGCCGCGCCGGCGGCGACGAGGACCGGCCCGAGCAGACGGTGCTGGAGGTGGCGCAGACGATCGCCGTCATCATCAGCCTGGCCGAACGCAGCGAGGACCAGGACGTCGTCACGCTGTCGACGCTGCACGCCTCCAAGGGCCTGGAGTGGCCGCACGTCGTGCTGGCCGGCGTCAACGAAGGCCTGCTGCCGTTCCGCGCCGGCGAGGAGGAGATGACGCCCGAGCGCCTGGAAGAGGAGCGGCGGCTGATGTACGTCGGCATCACGCGCGCGCGGCGCACGCTGGTCGTCAGCACGCTGCGCCGGCGCAAGAAGGGGCGCGAACTCGTCGCCGCAGTGCCCAGCCGCTTCATCGCCGAGATGAAGCTCAACGAGTCCACCGGCCGCGAGGATCCGCGCGAGCGCCTGGCCAAGCTGCGCGCCGCGCTCGCGGCCAAGGCCTCGGCGCCGGCACCGAGCGCCGACTAGACGCCCAGCTCCTTCAGCAGCGGCCTGACCCAGGTGTCGAGGTCGGCGGCGCGCAGCGCGCCGATGCGGCGCAAGCGCACGCGACTGGCGGCGTCGACGACGAAGGTCGCCGGCACGCCCGGCAGCCGCCAGGGCGCGGCCAGCGCGCCGTCGGCGTCCTCGAGCACGATGCCGTACGGGTTGCCCTGGCGCGCCAGCCAGCCGCGTGCGGCGTCGCGGCGGTCCTGGTGGGCGACGCCGACCATCGTCAGCCGGCGCTCGGCCGCCAGTGTCACGAGCAGCGGATGCTCGTCGCGGCATGGTGCGCACCACGAGGCCCAGAAGTTCAGCAGCCAGGGCCGGCCGGCGAGCGCGGCCGACGACCACGCGGCCGCCGGATCGTCCAGCCGCGGCCCGGCCAGCGGCGGCGCCGGTTCGTCGACGAGCGGCGACACCCCGGCGGGGCCGAAGCGGCGCATCAGCTCGCCGGCGCCGACGGCCAGCACCGCCACGCCGGCGGCTCCGAGCACCACCCGGCGCCGCGTCACGCTCACATGCCCTTGAACAGGCCGTTGTAGCTGCGGCTGACTTCCAGCTTCTGCGGGTGGCCGCGCACGCTGACGATCTGGCGGCCGCGGAAGTCGCGCGTGACGCCCGAGATCGCGTTGACGTTGACCAGCGCGCTGCGGTGGATCTGCCAGAAGCGCTGCGGGTCGAGCTCGTCGACCAGCTCCTTGATCGGCTTCCTGATCAGCGCCTCGACCTGCGCCGTCTGCACGCGCGTGTACTTCTCGTCGCTGACGAAGAACAGCACGTCCTGCACCGGGATCATCTGGATCGCGTTGCCGACGCCGGCCTGGATCCACTCGAGGTAACGCGGTGCGGCCGCCGGGTTCAGCTGGGCGGCCAGCCGGTGCAGCAGCTGCTGCATGTTCGGCCCGGTCGGGGCCTCGTCGCCGTCGCCGCGGCGCGCCGCCAGGCGCTTGCGCAGCCGCTCGACGGTGAGCTGCAGGCGCTCGCGCTCGGCGGGCTTGAGCACGTAGTCGGCGACACCCTGCTCGAAGGCCTCGACCGCGTACTGGTCGTAGGCGGTGATGAAGACGATCTCCGGCAGCGGCTCGTCGTCGTCGCCGCCGTCGCGCGGCGGCAGCTGGGCGATCTGGCGCGCCGCGTCGACGCCGGTCAGCCCCGGCATGCGGATGTCGAGGAAGACGATGTCCGGGCGGTGCTGGCCGACGAGCTCGACGGCTTCGAGGCCGTTGCGCGCCTCGGCGACGATCTCGAGTTCGGGCCAGACCTCGGCCAGGCGGGCACGGAGCTGGTCGCGCATCAGGCGCTCGTCGTCGGCGAGCACGGCGCGCACGGGGGCGTTGTCGTTCATCGTGGGTTCCTGACGGGGTTCAGGCCGTGGCAGCGGCGGCCGTCGCCGCGCCTTCGACCGGGCGGTACGGTACCGTGATCGTGACCACCGTGCCGCCGGGCTGGTTCTCGGTGATCGCCAGCGTGGCCTTGCCGCCGTAGAGCATCTGCAGGCGTTCGCGCACGTTGGCCAGGCCGACGCCGGTGCCGGCGGTCGCGGCCTTGCCGAAGCCCAGGCCGGTGTCGGCCACCGTCACCTGCAGCTTGCCGTGCACGACCTGGGCGCGCACCGTCAGCGAGCCGCCTTCGGGCTTGGGCTCCAGGCCGTGCTTGATCGCGTTCTCGACCAGGGTCTGGATCATCATCGGCGGGAACTCGGCCGACAGCAGGCCGTCGGGCACGTCGACCACCGTGGCCAGGCGTTCCTCCATGCGCACCTTCAGGATCTCCAGGTAGGGGCGGATGACGGCGATCTCGCGGCCGAGCTCGCGCACGCCGCCGTCGCTGGTCTCGCGCATCGTCGGCATGCTGGCGCGCAGCAGCGCGATCAGGTTCTTCTGCATCTGGCTGGCGCGCTGCGGGTCGGTCTCGATCAGGTGGTCGATCGAGGCCAGCGTGTTGAACAGGAAGTGCGGCTCGACCTGGGCCTGCATCGCCGCCATGCGCGCCTCGACGACCTGGCGGCGAAGCGCCTCGGCCTCGGCGGTCTCGGTGGCCTGTGCGGCCTTGGCCTCGGCCTGGATGCGGCCCTTGTAGGTCGCCTTGATCAGCGCCGAGCCCATGATCCACAGCAGTGCCAGGTCGCTGAGAAAGTCGCCCCAGTGGATGCGGCGCACGCGGCGGCCGCCGCTGTCGATGACGACGTCCTCCTCGGCCGCCGCCTCGCGCGCGGCGGCGGCGGCTTCGCGTGCGGCTTCGGCGGCGTCGCGGGCGGCCTGCTTCTGGTCCTCGATGGCCTCGCGGATCGCGTCGCGCGCTTCCTGGATCGCCTCGCGGATGGCTTCGCGGTCGACGTTGGCCGGCACGTTGATCGTGATGCCGTCGTCGGCCGTCGACGCGGCGTTCTGCGCGATCTCGGCCGCCGAGGCCGCGGCCGACGCCGCCTGGGCGGCCGGCTCGGCGTCCTTGGGCGTGATGCGGATGCCGTGTTCGTCGATGCGGATGTCCAGCGACCCGCCGGTGCCTGCGGAGGCGCCGGAGGCCGGCTGCGGCGGCGCTGCGACCACCGGCGGCGCGGGCGGCGCCGGCGGCTCGACCGGCTTGCGCGCCGGGCGGGCCGGCCGGTCGTTCTCGATCGTCTCGGTGACCGTCCAGCGGAACGGCGGCATCTCCTCGAGGATGGAGGCGGCCACCAGCAGCAGGATGGACAGCACGACGAAACGCTTCCAGCTGATGCCGACCAGCCAGTTCGCGTAGACGTGGAAGGCGCGAACGGTCTGGTCGCGCAGCCGCGCCCAGTCGATGTCGTCTTGATAGCGGTAGGCGGAACTCATGGTGATCGGGGCGCGCCGTGGGCGATGGGAGCACTGTACGCAGGCACCGTCGTGGTGCCACCGTCGGGCGACGCGCTGCAGCCGAGGGCGACAGGATGCGGCGATGTCCGACAAGACGAAGGGGAACTTTTACCCCGCGCCGGCCTTCTGTAGCGCAGATGCTCGCTCCAGCCACCCGATGCCGCCGATGTCCTGCGTATTCCTCCGCCACCGAGACGCTTCCCGCAAGCGGTGTCTCGGTGTCGGCGGCTCGGGTGTGAGCATGCACTCACCTGCGCCTTGGGGGCTGTCGGCCGATTGTGCGGAACCAACCGCGCCGGGGGCGGTCTTCCGTGGGACGGCCAGACGCCGCCCGAGGGCGCCGCAGGCCGTCCGGGGTGCGTGCCGTGCCCCGGTACCCGAGCAGGTGCTCGAAGAAGATCCTTCGAGAAAAGCGAAGCTTGCTGATTCAAATATCGCATTTACACGAAGTGAATGCGGCCCTAGATTCTCCGTCGGACCCAAGAAAGGAAACCTGCCATGCGCATGAGCACCCGCACCCGATTCGCGGTCAACGCCCTCGTCGACCTCGGCCTGCGCCAGCAGGCCGGCCCCGTGGCCCTGGCGGCCATCTGCGGCCGGCTGCAGGTGTCGCTGTCGTACATGGAGCAGGTGTTCGCCCGCCTGCGTCGCCAGGGGCTCGTCGAGAGCACGCGCGGCCCGGGCGGCGGCTACACGCTCGGCCGCCGCGCCGACGCGATCACGATCGCCGACGTCGTCTCCGCGGTCGAGGACCGTCCGGCGCCGGCCGCCGAGGTCACGCCCGGCCAGGCGCTGTGGTCCGAACTCGACGCGGTGATGATGCAGCACATGTCCGGCATCACGCTGGAGTCGCTGCTCGAGGAGCAGCGTGCCAAGGGTGTCGACATCGACGTCACGCCGCGCCGCCGCGCGCTGGCGATGCCGCGTCCGGCGCCGCGTGCGGTGACGACGCGCGCGCCGAACTCGGTGTTCGCCTTCGCGCGTTCGCTGGCCGACTGACCGTTCGACAGGCGGCGGGGTTCGCCCCGCCGCCCGGCCTCAGCGGTACAGCAGCTGCGGCAGCCACAGCCCGATCGCCGGGAAGGCGTAGAGCAGCGCGATGGCGATGATCTGGATCCCCATGAACGGCAGCATGCCGGCGAAGATCTGGTTCAGCGTCACGTGCGGCGGGCTGACCCCCTTCAGGTAGAACGCGGCCATCGCCACCGGCGGCGACAGGAAGGCGGTCTGCAGGTTCAGCGCGACCAGCAGCCCGAAGAACAGCGGGTCCACCCCGAAGTGGTCCAGCAGCGGCACGAAGATGGGCATGAAGATCACGATGATCTCGGTCCACTCCAGAGGCCAGCCGAGGATGAAGATCAGCACCTGCGACAGCAGCAGGAACTCGGTCTTCGTCAGGTTCATCGACAGCACCCACTGCTCGACCAGCTCCTGCCCGCCCAGCAGCGCGAAGGCTGACGAGAAGATCGCCGAGCCGACGAACAGCCAGCACACCATCGCGCTGGTCTTGGCCGTCAGGAACACGCTCTCCTTGACGACGTTGAAGGTCAGCTGACGGTAGGCCGCGGCGAGCACGAAGCCGCCGAGCGCGCCGACGGCCGCGGCCTCGGTCGGCGTCGCCAGGCCGAAGACGATCGAGCCCAGCACCGCCATGATCAGCGCCATCAGCGGGAAGAACGAGCTCAGCAGCATCTTGAAGATCTCGAGCCGCTGGAAGCTGAGCAGCGCGTAGAAGGCCAGCAGCGCCACCGCGCCGGTGCCGACGCCGATCCAGTAGCCGCGTGGGGCGCTGCGGGCCTGCGCTTCGGCAGGT
>NZ_AEWG01000011.1 GCF_000190375.1 Rubrivivax benzoatilyticus JA2 = ATCC BAA-35 | reverse complement strand
TGGGCGGGCTGCTCGCGGTGCTGCCGCTGCCGTGGCGGCTGCGCGGGCTGGCGCTGCCGCTGATGCTGCCGCTGCTCGCACCGCCGCTGCCGCGGCCGGCCGAGGGGCGTTTCGAGCTCGTCGCCGCCGATGTCGGCCAGGGCAGCGCGCTGCTGCTGCGCACCGCGCGCCACCTGCTGGTGTTCGACGCCGGCCCGCGCTGGAGCCCCGAGGCCGATGCCGGCTCGCGCGTGCTCGTGCCGCTGCTGCGCGCCCGTGGCGAGCGCCGCATCGACCTGCTGATGCTCAGCCACCGCGACGGCGACCATGTCGGCGGCGCCGCCGCGCTGCTGCAGGCGCTGCCGGTCGCCGAGATCGTCGGCTCGCTGCCGGCCGAGCACCCGCTGCTCGGCCGCGTGCCGCACCGGCGCTGCATGGCCGGCGAGCGCTGGCGCTGGGACGGTGTCGACTTCGAGGTCCTGCACCCGCCGGCCGGCATGGCCATCGCCGACGAGGCGTCGAACGCCACGAGCTGCGTGCTGCGCGTGCGCGGTGCGCTCGCCAGCGTGCTGCTGCCCGGCGACCTGCCGGCGGCACAGGAGCGGGCGCTGGTGGCCGCCGGTGCGCCGCTGCGTGCCGACGTGCTCGTCGTGCCGCACCACGGCAGCCGCAGCTCGTCGAGCGAGGCCTTCGTCGACGCGGTCGCGCCGCGGGTCGCCGTCGTGCAGGCCGGCTACCTGAACCGCTTCGGCCACCCGGCGCCGGAGGTGAGCGCGCGCTTCGTCGAGCGCGGCATCGTGCTGGTGCGCAGTGACGAATGCGGCGCGTGGACGCTGGCCGCCGACGGCCGCGCGCACTGCGAGCGCGAGCGCTCGCGCCGCTACTGGCATCATCGGCCTTCCTCCCGCTGATCCCGCCTGACCCGTGTCCGCCGCTGCCGAGTCCTTGTTCGCCCAGGGCACCTGCGCCCTCGAAGCGGGCGACCTGGCCGGCGCCGAGGCCGCGCTGCGCGAGGCGATCGTGCGGCAGCCGACGCTGGCCGAGGCGCACGCCAACCTCGCGCTGGTGCTCGAACGCGCCGGCCGCGCCGACGAGGCCGAGGCCGCTTACCGCGACGCGCTGGCGCTGGCGCCGCAGGCGGCGCCGATCTGGAACCTGCTCGGCACGCTGCTGCTGACGCGCAAGCGCCGGCTCGACGCCGAGGTCGCGCTGACGCGTGCGGTCTCGCTGGACCCGGCATCCGCCGCCGCCTGGACGCACCTGGGTCTGCTCTACGCGGCCACCGGCCTGGAGCGCCTGGCCGAAGGCTGCCACCGGCGGGCGCTGGAGCTCGACGCCGGCCACGTCGACGCCGCGCTCAACCTCGCGACGCTGCGGCTGCGCCAGGGCTGCTGGGACGAAGGCTGGGCCTTGTTCGAGCGCCGCCGCTGGTCCGACACGCTGGCCGCCCGGCTGCCGCTGCCGCGCTGGGCCGGCGAGCCGCTGGCCGGGTGTTCGCTGCTCATCGGCGCCGAGGCCGGCCTCGGCGACATGATCCAGTTCGTGCGTTATGCCGCCGTTGCCAAGGCCGCCGGTGCCGGGCGTGTCGGCGTGCTGGCCTATGCGCCGCTGGTCCGCCTGTTCGCCGGTGCCGACGGCGTCGACGTGGTCGTGCCGCCGACGGCCGAGGTCGCGCCGGGCGACTGGGACCTGTGGGCGCCGGCGATGAGCCTGCCGTGGCACTTCGGCACGCGCGTCGACTCGGTGCCGGCCGCGCTGCCCTATCTGCGCCCGGACCCGGCCCGCGTCGCCCGCTGGCGCGCCGTGCTCGGCGACGCCGGCCGCCGCCGCCGCATCGGCCTGGTCTGGCGCGGCAACCCGCGCTTCGAGACCGATGCCTGCCGTTCGCTGCCGTCGCTGGCCGAACTGGCGCCGCTGGCCACGCTGCCCGGCGTGCAGCTCGTCAGCCTGCAGAAGGGCGCCGGCGAGGACGAGGCCGCGGCGCCGCCGTTCGCGCTGCTGAACCCGATGCCCGACGTGGCCGACCTGGCCGACACCGCGGCGCTGATCGAGAACCTGGACCTCGTCGTCAGCGTCGACACCGCCATCGCCCATCTGGCCGGCGCGCTGGGCACGCCGTGCGCGCTGCTGCTGCCCGACTACAACGTCGACTGGCGCTGGCTCGAAGGCCGCGCCGACACGCCCTGGTATCCGGGCGTGATGCGGCTGTTCCGCCGTCCGGCGGCGGGCCGCTGGGCCGACGCGGTGGCCGAGCTGCAGGCCGAGCTCGAAGCCGCGCTCGCCATCTGAGGCCGGCTTGCGCGGCGCGCTGCGGCCGTCATCGCCGCGCTGGCATCATCGTCGCAGCCCGCGTGCTGCATCCGTGGCCCGGCACTTGCAACACCGCGGCATCCCGCCGCAGGAGCTCCGTCCGTGTCCATCCACGTCGCGCTGAACCACGTCACGCACTACCGCTACGACCGCCGCGTCGGGCTCTCGCCGCAGGTCGTGCGTCTGCGCCCGGCGCCGCACTGCCGCACGCCCATCGTCTCGTACTCGCTGCGCATCGAGCCCGGCGAGCACTTCGTCAACTGGCAGCAGGACCCGTTCGCCAACCACCTGGCGCGCCTCGTCTTCCCGGAGAAGACGATCGAGTTCAAGGTCACCGTCGACCTGGTGGCCGAGATGTCGGTCTACAACCCGTTCGACTTCTTCCTCGAACCCGAGGCCGAGCACTTCCCGTTCGCCTACGCGCCCGAACTGGCGCACGACCTCGCGCCCTACCTGGCGCGCGACGAGGCGACGCCGCGGTTCGCCGAGTTCGTCGCCAGCATCCCGCGCGAACGCGTGCGCACGATCGACTTCCTGGTCGAGATCAACCGCCGGCTGCAGCGCGAGATCGGCTACCTGATCCGCCTGGAGCCCGGCGTGCAGACGCCCGAAGAGACGCTGGCCAGGAAGTCCGGCTCCTGCCGCGACACCGGCTGGCTGCTGGTGCAGGCGCTGCGCCACTGCGGCCTGGCGGCGCGGTTCGTCTCCGGCTACCTGATCCAGCTGAAGCCCGACCTGAAGTCGCTCGACGGCCCGAGCGGCGCCGAGACCGACTTCACCGACCTGCACGCCTGGTGCGAGGTCTACCTGCCGGGCGCCGGCTGGATCGGCCTGGACCCGACCTCGGGCCTGCTGGCCGGCGAAGGCCACATTCCGGTGGCCTGCACGCCCGAGCCTTCGACCGCGGCGCCGGTCTCCGGCGCGGTCGACGCCTGCGAGGTGACCTTCGGCCACACGATGCAGGTCACGCGGGTGCACGAGTCGCCGCGTGTCACCAAGCCCTACACCGAGGACCAGTGGCAGGACGTGCTGGCGCTGGGCGAGGCGGTCGACCGCGAGCTCGAACGCGGCGACGTGCGATTGACGATGGGCGGCGAGCCGACCTTCGTCTCGGTCGACGACCGCGACGGCGCCGAATGGAACACCGACGCGCTGGGCCCGACCAAACGCGGCCTGGCGAACGAACTCGTGCACCGGCTGCGCGCGCACTACGGCGAGGGCGGCTTCCTGCACTTCGGCCAGGGCAAGTGGTATCCCGGCGAGCAGCTGCCGCGCTGGGCGCTGACGATCGCCTGGCGCGCCGACGGCCAGCCCTGCTGGCACGACGCCTCGCTGTTCGCCGACGAGCGCGACACGCATGCCTACACGGTGGCCGACGCTGAACGTTTCGGCGCCGCGCTGGCGCGCCGGCTGGGCCTGGACCCGAAGTGGCTGATGCCGGGCCACGAAGACGCCTGGTACTACCTCTGGCGCGAGCGCCGGCTGCCGAGCAACGTCGACCCCTTCGACTCGCGACTGGACGACGAGCTGGAGCGGGCGCGCCTGCGCCGCGTCTTCAGCGCCGGGCTGGATGCCGTCACCGGTTACGCCTTGCCGCTGCGCCGCGAGTGGTTCGCCGGTGCCGCGGGGCCGGAGTGGATCAGCGGCCCCTGGTTCCTGCGCGACGAGCGCCTTTACCTGATCCCCGGCGACTCGCCGATGGGCTGGCGTCTGCCGCTCGATTCGCTGCCCTGGGCCGAGGCTGGCGACCGGCCGGCCTCGTTCGCACCCGACCCCTTCGCGCCGCAGGCCCCGCTGCCGGTGCCGGCCAGCGTGCGCGCCCAGCCGCGCGGCTGGGACGCGCACCGCGAAGGCGGCGGTTTCGCCGAAGGCGGCACGGTCGCCTGGCCGGGAAGCGCCCGCGGCACGGACCTGCCCCCTCTCCCGCTCGCGGGAGAGGGCTGGGGTGAGGGTGCCGGCGCACCCCCAGCC
>NZ_AEWG01000012.1 GCF_000190375.1 Rubrivivax benzoatilyticus JA2 = ATCC BAA-35 | reverse complement strand
ACGGCCCAGCGACATCGCGGCGCCGTTCTGCTCCTTCACCGCGGCCAGGTAGGCCAGATACGTCCACTGCACCGCTTCACGCGCGTTCTGCGCCGGGCGGCCGAGGTCGAAGCCGTACTTGGCGCCCATGACCTTGAGCTCCTCCAGCGCGCGGCCCTGCTCGGAGAGCTCCTCGCGCAGGCGCAGCACGTCTTCGCTGAAGTCGCGGCTGTCCAGGTCCTTGTATTCCTGCTGCTTGAACTTGCGCAGCGCGTCCACGCCGTACAGCGCGACACGGCGGTAGTCGCCGATGATGCGCCCGCGCCCGTAGGCGTCGGGCAGGCCGGTCAGGATGGCCGACTTGCGCGCCTTGGAGATCTCGGTCGAGTAGACGTCGAAGACGCCCTGGTTGTGGCTCTTGCGGTACTTGGTCCAGATTTCGTCGACCGTCGGGTCGCTCTCGAAGCCGTAGGCCTTCAGGCCCGACTGCACCATGCGCAGACCGCCGTTGGGCATGATCGCGCGCTTGAGCGGGGCGTCCGTCTGCAGGCCGACGATGAGTTCCAGACCCTGGTCGATGTAGCCGGCGTCGTGCGCCACGATCGTCGACGGACGGTCGGTCGACACGTCCAGCACACCCTTGGCCTGCTCCTGCTTGAGCAGCTCGGAGAGCTTCTTCCACAGCGCCAGCGTGCGCGTCGTCGGGCCTTCGAGGAAGGCGCTCGTGCCGGCGTACGGGGTGTAGTTCTTCTGGATGAAGTCGCGGACGTCGACGGCGGTTTCCCAGCGTCCACCGACGAACCCTTCCCAGGCATTCGCGCGGCTGCTGACGATGGTCATGGTATTCATTTGGATTCCTTAAACGAAAACTGCTGGTTGGCGTTTCGTGAGGTCCCGGCCGGGTGGGCCGGGACCGTTATTTGTTGTTATTCGTGGAAAACGTCTTGGGGGGACTTCAGGCGTGTGCCGCGGTCAGGTCGGCGGGAATCGCCTTGGATTCACCGCGAGCCTTCCAGAGCACCAGCCAGCGCTTCACCGAGGCCACCATGATGACCATGCCGAGAACCAGCATGATCGAGGCGATGACACCGTTGAAGACGTTGTAGCCCTTGGCCGCGCTGTTCAGGTATACGTTGGTAATCATCCAGTAACCGGCATAGTTGACGGTCACGAAGAGGTACGCCAGCGGAACCAGGCAGGTCAGCATGTAGGCGCGCTTGGCCGACAGTCGCAGGATGATGGTCGCGCCGATCATCAGGCCGATCGAGGCCATCAGCTGGTTGGAGACACCGAACAGCGCCCAGACCGAGCTGATGTCACCGGACAGCAGCAGGTAGCCCCACAGCACGCAGGCGATGACGCTGGCGGTGATCGCCGCCGGCACGGAGTTCAGGTTCTTCATCGCCGGGAAGAAGTCGCCCACCAGGTCCTGGATCAGGTAGCGCGAGACGCGGGTGCCCGAGTCGACGGCGGTCAGGATGAACACCGCCTCGAACATGATGACGAACTGGAAGAAGTAGGCGGCGAGCTCGGTGAACCAGGAGATCTTCGTGAAGATGTAGGTCATGCCGACGGCCAGCGTCACGGCACCGCCGGTACGGCCGGCGAGGTCGATGCCCATTTCCTGGCTCAGGTGCGGCAGGTCCACGACCGTCATGCCCAGCGTCTTGAAGACTTCAGGCGTCGAGTTGATCGCGAAGTAGTCGGCCGGATGCAGCGAGGTCGCGGCGATCAGGGCCATGACACCGACCAGACACTCGGCCAGCATCGCGCCGAAGGCCACCGGACGGATGTCGGTCCACTTGTCGACCAGCTTCGGGGTCGTGCCCGAGCCGATGAAGGCGTGGAAGCCGGAGATGGCACCGCAGGCGATCGTGATCGAGATGAACGGCCAGACCGAACCCTTCAGGATCGGGCCACCGCCGTTGATGAACTCGGTCACCGCCGGGAACTGGATCGTCGGGTTGATGAAGATCACGCCCACGACCAGCGCCAGGAAGACGCCGACCTTCATGAAGCTGGACAGGTAGCCACGCGGGGTGAGCAGCATCCAGACCGGCAGCGCGGTGGCGAAGAAGGCGTAGATCGGCAGCGCCCAGCTGACGGTCGTCTTGTGCAGCGTCAGCCATTCGCCGAGCGCCGTGCCCGCGAGGTGCGGACCGACGGCGACGGAGGCGGCGACGGCGGCGACGCCGACGTAGGTGGCCCACTTCGACGAACCGAAGTAGCGTTCATACAGCCCGAGCGCGATGGCGATCGGCACCGTCATGAAGACCGCGAAGGTGCCCCAGGCGTTGCGTTCCAGCGCATGCACGACCACGATGGACAGACCGGCCATCGTGATCGTGATGATGAACAGCATCGCCAGGCCCGTGCTCCAGCCCGCCACCGGGCCGAGTTCGGCCTTGGCGACTTCGGAGAGCGACTTGCCCTGGTGCTTCATCGACGCGAAGAGCACGACCGTGTCGTGCACCGCGCCGCCGATGACGGCGCCGACGAGCAGCCAGAGAAAGCCCGGCAGGTAGCCGAACTGGGCCGCGAGCACCGGGCCGACGAGCGGGCCGGCGGCGGCGATGGCGGCGAAGTGCTGGCCGGCGTTGACCCACTTCTTCGTCGGGACGTAATTCTTGCCGTCCTCGAGTTGGTGTGCGGGGGTGATTTCCTTGTCGTCGGCGGCGAGCACCTTGCGCACGAAGAATATCCCGTAGAAGCGATATGCCAGGGCGAGGACGCAAACAGCCATGACGACGAAATAGATGGCTTGGTCCATTTCTATTTCCATCCGGTTGGTTGATCGATCGAAGTGTCGGAACGTTTGTCTGACGGGAGCCATCCTAGGAGTCGCCGGACGGGCCGCAGGGCTTTCACGCCAGCGGCGCATGCAGCCCCCTGAACGGTGAAATCGCGGGCGCCAGCGGCAGCCCCGGAAACGGCTTTTGATACCCCGCCGGTGGGATTTGGAGCAGATCAAACCGGAGCCTCGCGGAACCCCGCTTTCGGCCGAACGGCAGCCCGCCGCCGGTGAACGGTCGAAACCCGCGGGCGAACGGCAAGACCCCGCGCCGGCGGCGTCAAAGCGTCAGCGGGTAAAGTCGTAGCCGGGTGCCGCGGAGATCGCCGCGGCAGGTTTTCGCGCAGGTCGGGCCGCCGCGCGGCTGCATCTGTTCCTCCGCATGAACCACCCCGCCGTCGAGACGGTGGCTGCGATCGTCTTCGCCGTCGCACTGCTGCACACCTTCACCGCGCGCCAGTTCGAGCGCCTGTCGCACCGCTTCCCGCGCCATGCCGGCCTGTTCCATCTGCTCGGCGAGGTCGAGGTCGTGTTCGGCTTCTGGGCCATCGTGCTGGTGCTGCTGCTGGCCTTCGTCGTCGGCCCGACCGCGGCGATCGGCTACGCCGAGTCGCGCAACTACACCGAGCCGCTGTTCGTCTTCGTGGTCATGGTCGTGGCCGGTTCCGGCCCGGTGCTCACCGCGGTGAGGAGCCTCGTCGACGCAGCCGCGGCGCGGCTGCCGATGTCACGCGCGGTGGCCGTGACCTGGCTCGGCCTGGGCGTGGTGCCGCTCAGCGGATCGCTGGTCACCGAGCCGGCGGCGATGACGATCGCGGCGCTGACGCTGGCGCCGCTGGCCTTCCGCAGCGACGTTCCCGAGCGCGCCAAGTACCTGGCGCTGGGGGTGCTGTTCGTCAACGTGTCGATCGGCGGCACGCTGACCTCCTACGCCGCACCGCCGGTGCTGATGGTGGCGTCGGCCTGGAACTGGGACAGCGCCTTCATGCTGCAGAACTTCGGCTGGAAGGCGGCCGTCGCGGTGCTCTTCAATGCCAGCGTCGCGACCTGGCTGCTGCGCGGTTCGCTGCGCGCCGACCCGAAGGCCGCCGCGCCGCTGCCGCGGCCGCCGGTGGCGGTGGTGCTGGTGCATCTGGCGGTGCTGGCGGCGATCGTGATGCTGGCCCACCACCCGGTGGCCTTCCTCGCGGTCTTCCTGCTGTTCCTGGGCTTCACCCAGGCCTACGAGCGCCACCAGAGCCCGCTGCTGATGCGCGAGGCGCTGCTGGTCGCCTTCTTCCTCGCCGGGCTCGTCGTGCTGGGCGGTCTGCAGGCCTGGTGGCTGCGGCCGATCGTCGAGTCGCTGGAGCCGCTGGCGCTGTTCTTCGGCGCGCTGGCGCTGACCGCGGTGACCGACAACGCGGCGCTGACCTACCTCGGCTCGCTGATCCCCGGCATCTCCGACGAGGCCAAGTACATGCTGGTGGCCGGCGCGGTGGCCGGCGGCGGGCTGACGGTGATCGCCAACGCGCCGAACCCGGCCGGTGTCGCGCTGCTGCGCCGCGGCTTCGCCGACGAGAGCATCGGCGCCGGCGGGCTGCTGCTCGGGGCGCTGGGGCCGACCGTCGTCGCCGCCGCGGCGCTGCTGCTGCTGTAGTGCCCTAGACTCGGCGCCCCGCCGCCTCGACCACGCCGCCGCATGGACTTCTCCACCTGGCTCGCCTTCTTCGCCGCCTCCTGGGCGATCAGCCTGTCGCCGGGTGCCGGTGCGCTGGCGGCGATGACCTCGGGGCTGCACCACGGCTTTCGCCGCGGCTACTGGACGACGGTGGGGCTGGTCGCCGGCATCTGGACGCAGCTGCTGGTCGTCGGCGTCGGCCTGGGCGCGCTGATCGCGGCGTCGTCGACGGCCTTCCAGGCCGTCAAGTGGTGCGGCGTGGCCTACCTGGTGTGGCTGGGCATCCAGCAGTGGCGCGCGCCGGCGCGGCCGCTGGCCGCGGCGCGCGAGGAGGCGGCGGCGGTGCGGCGGCGCACGATGGTGCTGCGCGGCTGGATGGTCAACGCCGTGAACCCGAAGGGCACGGTGTTCCTGCTGGCCGTGGTGCCGCAGTTCCTGCACCTGGCCGAGCCGCTGGCGCCGCAGTACCTGGTCATCGGGCTGACGCTGGGCTTCACCGACCTGGTCGTGATGGCCGGCTACACCGCGCTGGCCGCGCGCGTGCTGGGGTCGCTGCATTCGGCGAGCCACGTGCGCCTGCTCAACCGCGTCTTCGGCTCGCTGTTCATCGCCGCCGGGGCGGCGCTGTCGGTGTTCAAGCGCTCGGCCTGAGCGGCCTATGATCGGCGCCGCGCGGCGCCCGGGCGCCGCGGCGAAAGGCCACGATGCAGCGCATCCTCATCATCGTCCACGCGCCGCCGTACGGCAGCGAACGCGTGCTGTCGGCCCTGCGGCTGGCCAACGCGCTGGCCGGCAGCGACGGCACGCCACCCGAGCTGCGCCTGTTCCTGATGTCCGACGCCGTCGTGCTCGGCCTGCCGAACCAGGCCGACGGCAGCGGCAACGGCCTGCTCGGGCTGGTGCAGGAACTGGCCGCGCGCGAGGTGCCGATCGCGCTGTGCCGCACCTGCGCGCTGGCGCGCGGCCTGGCCGAGCTGCCGCTGGTCGAGGGCACGCGCATCGGCACCCTGCCCGAACTCGCCCAGTGGACGCTCTGGGCCGACAAGGTCATCACCTTCTGAGGCCGGGCGACACCCGGCACACGCCCGTTCAGCGGCCGGGCGGCGGCTCGACCAGCGAGCCGTAGGCGGCCAGCAGCGCCTGCGCCTCGTCGTCGTCGCCGGCTTCGGTGACCTCGGGCTCGGCCACGGCGGCGGTCACCCTCGCGCGGTCGATCGCCTGGCGGGCGACGTCGGGTGGCGAATCCAGCGCCGCGGCGGCCTCGCCGCTGGGCGGGCCTTCGCGGCGCAGCCGCTCGGCCACCGCCACCGCCATGCGCGAACGCAGGCAGGCCAGGCCACGCGCCGACCAGTTGCTGACACGCTCCTCGAACTGCTCGAGCGCACGCTGCAGCACGTCCAGCGGCACACGTTCCAGCGCCTGCCAGCCAAGCCGGCCGAGCGCGTGCTCGACCACCGCCAGATGGCGCATCGTCGAGCGCGCGGTGTGATCCTCGTCGAGCAGGCCGGTGAGCTCGTCGCGGGCGGCCCGCAGTTCGGCGTGCTGGCGGCGGCGCTCCAGTTCCTCGGGTGTCGGCGGCGGCTCGGCGCCACCGTCGGCGCGCTTGAGCACGACGCGCACGCCGCCGGGGCCCCGCCGCAGCGCGAGGTCCTGGCGGAAGACGGCGTCGAAGGCCGTCCGCAGCAGACCGAAGGGCGATCGTGGGGAGCTCATCGTCTTCGATGAGTCGGCTTCCCGGGGCCCGCTGTTGAGGGCCCGAAAGCAACAAGCCGTAACCGCTCAGGCCGTGCAGGTGCGGTTCTTCCCGCTGCGCTTGGCTTCGTACAGCGCCTCGTCGGCGCGTTCGAGCGCGATCTCCAGCGCCTCGCCGGGGCGCCAGGCGGTGACGCCGGCGGAGAACGTGACGAAGACCTCGCGCTGCTCGTGCAGGAACAGCGCCTCGGTCAGGCCGCGCTGCAGCCGGGTCAGCGCCTGCTGCGCCTCGGCCAGCGGGGTGGCCGGCAGCAGCACGACGAACTCCTCGCCGCCGAAGCGCGCCAGATGGTCCACCGGCCGCAGGCGCTCGCGCACCGCGGCGGCCAGCGACTTCAGCGCCAGGTCGCCGGCGGCGTGGCCCAGCGTGTCGTTGAGCTTCTTGAAGTTGTCGATGTCGATCAGGCCGATCGCCAGCGGCGCCGCCTCGGGCCCGGCGCGGTCGACACGGGCGCGCTCGGCGTCGAAGGCCTGGGCCAGGCCGCGGCGGTTG
This sequence comes from Rubrivivax benzoatilyticus JA2 = ATCC BAA-35, assembly GCF_000190375.1. Classification (GTDB taxonomy): domain Bacteria; phylum Pseudomonadota; class Gammaproteobacteria; order Burkholderiales; family Burkholderiaceae_C; genus Rubrivivax; species Rubrivivax benzoatilyticus. The sequence continues at coordinate 4,243 of NZ_AEWG01000012.1, read as the reverse complement.
GCGACCTGGGTCAGCGCGTCGGTCGAGACCTCGTCGGAGAGCCGCCGCAGCTCGCCCTCGAGCTCGCGCACGCGTGTCTCCAGCTCGGTCGCCTTGGCGTGTTCGTCCTCCATGCGGCGCTGCGCCGCGCCGACCAGCTGCTGCACGGCGCGGCTTTCGTCGACGATCTCGCGCACCACGCCGGCCAGGCTCTCCAGCGACTCGGCGCGTGCCACCGCCTCGGCATGGCGGCCGACGCTCTCGTGGAAGCGACCGGTGTGCTCGCCGAGCGCGCCGACCTCGCCGAGCAGGCGGTGGATCAGCCCCTTGAGCGCGTCGCGCGCGGCGTTGCGCTCGTCGCGCACGCGCTGCTGGCGCGCCCGCGTCTCGGCCAGCAGCTCGGTGGCCGCGCGCACGCCGCGTGCGGTGATGCCGTCGGCCAGGCGCTGCTCCAGGCTTTCGCACTGGCCGCGCGCCCAGCTGTCGTCCTCGGCGACCTCGACCAGGCCGCGGCCGAGCTCACGGCACAGGTCGCCGAGCTGCTCGACGAGGTGGTGGCGGTGGGCGAACAGCCGGCGCGCACGTTGGCAGAGCTCGTCGACCTCGGCGACCCGTTCGGGCGACACGCCGTCGGCGGCGATGGCATCGGCCAGCGCGGCCAGGCGGTCGGCGAGCTCGGCGGCCCGCGGCTCGGCCGGCGGCAGGCCGGCCCGCACCGTGGTCTCCAGGCTGGCGACGACCGGCTGCCAGGGCGCGTCGGGCAACGCAGCCTCGGCACCGGGGGCCTCGTCCAGCGGCGCCGGCGCGGTGGGCGGCAGCTCCAGCGGCGTGTCGCCTTCGGCCGACGGGGCCTCGGGGTCTTCGTAGCGGTGGTCGCCGTCCCAGGCGCCGACCAGCGCCTGCAGGCGCTGCTGCAGGCGCTGCAGGTCGCCGCGGCTGCCGTCGAGCACCCGCTGCAGGCTTTCCTTCTTGCGCGCCGTGGTCCACTGCCGGCCGCCGCGCTCGACACCCTTGACGAGCTTCTCGACGAGCGCCGCCCAGACCGGGCCCTGGGCCTTGGGGTCGGCCGGCAGCGGCAGGCCGGCCTCCTCGGCGTAGGCACGGGCGTAGTGTTCGGGGGTCGGCTCCAGCTTGGCCATCGCCAGGCGCCGCAGCGCGCCCTTGGCGATCTGCGCCGGGGTGGGCGCGTTCATCAGCGATCGTGCGCGGCGGCCGCGAGGCCGGCGCCGGCGGCCGCGGGCAGCGGCAGCGCCATCGTCGCGAACCAGTGTTCAAACTGCGGTGCCGGCACCGGCCGGCCGATGTGGTACCCCTGCATGCGGGTGCACTCCAGGCTGTGGAGCAGCTCCACCTGATGCTCGGTCTCGACGCCCTCGGCGATGACACGCAGCGACAGGTGCCGCGCCAGCGCGATGATCGTGCGCACGATGTGCACGGCGGTGGGCTCGATGCCGAGCTTGGCGACGAAGCTGCGGTCGATCTTGAGTTCTGCGCAGTGCAGCCCGGACAGGTGCGACAGGCTGGAATAGCCGGTGCCGAAGTCGTCGATGGAGACGTCGACGCCGATCTGGTGCAGCCGGCGCAGCGCCGGGCCGACGCCGACGACGTCGCGCATCAGGCTGGTCTCGGTGATCTCCAGCGACAGCAGCCGGCGCGGGCCGCCGCCGTCGGAGGTCAGCTGGTCGATCAGGTCGATCAGCTCGTTGCGCAGGAAGAGCTTGGGCGGCAGGTTGACGGCGATGGTGCCGTCGAAGCCGAAGTCGGCCTGCCAGCGGCGCGCCTGCGCGGCGGCCTCGCGCAGCGCCCACTCGGACATGCCGAGGATGTCGCCCGACTCCTCGGCCAGCGGGATGAAGTCGCCCGGCATCACCAGGCGGCCGTTGAAGCGCCAGCGCATCAGCGCCTCGACGCCGACCAGGCGGCCGCTGGCGACGTCGACCTGCGGCTGGTAATGCAGCTCGAGCTCGCCGCGCCCGGCCGCGCCGGGCAGCGCCGCCTCGAGCATCGGCCGCTGCAGCAGGCCGGGGCCGTAGACCATGCTCGAGTCGCGCTCCTTCTTGGCCTCGTACATCGCGAGGTCGGCGTTGCGGTGCAGCTCCTGCACCGTCTCGCCGTCGTCGGGGAACAGGGCCACGCCGACGCTGCCGGTGACGACCCGGTCGTGGACGCCGGCCAGGCGCATCGGCTCGCGCAGCGCGAGCACGATGCGCTGCGCGACGCGCTCGGCGTCGGCCGGGTCGGTGACCTCGGGCAGCAGCACGACGAACTCGTCGCCACCGACACGGCCGACGGTCTCCAGGTCGCGGTGGGCCCGCGGGCCGGCGGCCTCGACGGCGCTGTCGTCGATGTCGGCGTGGTAGCGGATGCAGCCGCGCAGCCGCGTGGCGACCTCGCGCAGCACCTCGTCGCCGACCTGGTGGCCCAGCGTGTCGTTGATCTGCTTGAAGCGGTCGAGGTCGATCTGCAGCAGCGCGACGCGGTGGCGCAGGCCATGCTGGCGGCTGGCCTCGAGCGCGAGGTTGGCGCGGCGGATGAACTCGCGCCGGTTCGGCAGCTCGGTGAGCATGTCGAAGGCGGCGTGATAGCGCGACTGGCTCTGCGCGCGGTGGCGGTCGGTGATGTCCTGCAGGAAGCCGTCGTAGCCGACGAAACGCTTGTGCTCGTCCTCCTCGGCCTTGCCGGCGACGTGCACGACGAGCAGGCCGTCGTCGAGCGTGAGGTCCTGGTCGAGCGCGCGGCGCTGGGCGACGCGGTCGCGCAGCAGCCGCAGCGACGGCAGGCGCAGGGCCCGCGGCACGCGCCGCAGCAGCGAGCGCAGCGTCGGCGGCCGGCCGCCGACGCGGAGCACCTCCAGCGCCTCGCGCGACAGCGTCAGCCCGCCGCCCTGGCGCCACTCGAAGCTGCCCATGCGCGCGAGCTGCTGCGCGCGCGCCAGCTTCTCGCGGTTGCGGTCGAGCTCGACGGTGGTGCGCGCCGCGCGCAGCACGTACTCGAGGCGGCGCGCCAGCAGGCTCCAGTTCAGCGCCCGGTCCTTGTCCTTGGTGTAGAAGTCGGTGGCGTGCACGTCGAAGGCGTGCTTGATCGAGGCCTCGTCGTCCAGCCCGGTGAGCATGACGATCGGCAGGCGCTCGAAGCCCGGCAGCGCGCGGATGCGGGCGCAGGTCTCGAAGCCGTCGAGGCCCGGCATCTGGGCGTCGAGCACGACCAGATCGGGCTTGCGATCGCGCAGGATGGCCAGCGCCTCCTCGCCGCGCGTGGCCTCGACGATGGCGAAGCCGCGCTCGCGCAGCGCGATGGCGGTGGTCAGCAGGCCGACCTCGTCGTCGTCGACGAGCAGGACCTCCGGGCGAGCGAGAAGCGCCGCGTCGTCGCGGCGCGGAGGGATCGGACCGTGTGCCGGGGCCCTCACGTTCGCAGCGCCGCGACCACGGCACGCAGCGCGCGCTGGGCCTCGTCGAGCAGGGCCTGCACGCGCGGCGCGATGTCGGCGGTGTCGCCGGCGCGCACGCGGCGCTCGACCTCGGCGCACAGCGCCGACAGCTCGAGCGCGCCGACGCTGGCCGACGAGGACTTGACCTTGTGCGCGACCTCGCCGACGGTCTTCAGATCGCCGGCGTCGCGCGCCAGGGCCAGGCGCTCGAGGTCACGGCCGAGCGCGGTGCGGAAGGTCTCGAGCACGCGGCCGACGACGCCGAGACTGCCGTCGGGGTCCAGTTCACGCAGGCGCGCGAGCGCGGTGTCGTCGAGCATCGGGGCGGGGGCGTCGTGCGGAATGTTCTGGCCAGTCATAGGCGGGGCTGCGAGGCAAGCTCCATGCCGCCGGTCAGGCGGCGAGGATGGCGCCCGGCGCGGCGGTGGTCAAGCGGGGTCACGACAGGCGGCACCACGGACGCCGCCGCGGTGAGCAATCTTGCCGCAGCACCTCGTGCGCGGCGTCTCCGCCGCGCCCCGGCGACCGGCACGTGCCCGCGCACCATACCCGTTTCCGGCGCCGCTTTCGTGTCCTGCCGCAGGCTTGCTGTCGACAGCGTCGGCCGCAGCCCCCGTCCGTACAATCGTTCACATGCTCGTCACCCGCCACCGCCTGCGCCACGCCGGCAGCGCTCTCGCGCTGCGCCTGGCCGGCATCGCGGGGCTGCTGTCGATGACCGGCTGCACCGGCGGCGGCGACCGCGGCGCGCTCTTCGGCGGCCTGGCCCTGGTGGGCGTGGGCGCCGCCGCCTACACGCTGGGCGGGCTGCGCGAACGCCAGGCGGCGCAGGCC
>NZ_AEWG01000013.1 GCF_000190375.1 Rubrivivax benzoatilyticus JA2 = ATCC BAA-35 | reverse complement strand
TGGTCGGTCCAGCCGGGCACCAGCACGTAGCGCAGGATGATCGGCTTGCCCAGCGCGGCCAGGCGGCGCGCGAAGTCCAGCGTCGGTTTCAGCTCCGCGCCGGTGAGCCGGTGGTAGGTCTTCTCGCTGAAGGCCTTGATGTCCAGCAGCACCATGTCCAGGTCGGCCATCATCTCGTCGTCGACCTTGGCGCCCAGGTAGCCCGAGGTGTCCAGCGCGGTGTGCAGGCCCATCGCCTTGCAGCCGCGCAAGAGCGCCTTGACGAAACGCGGCTGCGTCAGCGGCTCGCCGCCGCTGAGCGTCACGCCCCCGTGCGCCTGGATGAAGCCGCGGTAGCGGCCGATGTCCGTCAGGATCTCGGCGACGCTGGTGAGCGTGCCGTCGTGACGATGCCAGGTGTCGGGGTTGTGGCAGTACGCGCAGCGCAGCGGGCAGCCCGAGAGGAACAGCACGTAGCGGATCCCCGGGCCGTCCACCGTCCCGCAGGTCTCGGTCGAGTGGACCCAGCCTTCGGTGACGGCGGCGGCCGGCGCCGCGCCGGGCGCGTGCACCGGCCGCGTGCCGCCGCACGGGGCGGCGACCGCGACGCTTTTGACGTCAGTGGCAGGCATGGAAGGTACGGCTGATGACATCGAGCTGCTGCTCGCGCGTCAGCTTGATGAAGTTCACCGCGTAACCCGACACCCGGATCGTCAGCTGCGGGTACAGCTCCGGGTGCTCCATCGCGTGCAGCAGCGTCGCACGGTCGAAGACGTTGACGTTGACGTGGTGCCCGCCGGAGCCGAAGTAGCCGTCGATCAGGTTCACCAGGTTGTCCACGCGCTGGCCTTCGTCCGGGCCCAGCGCGCTGGGCACGATCGTGAAGGTGTAGGAGATGCCGTCCTGCGAGCAGCTGTACGGCAGCTTGGCCACCGAGGCCATCGAGGCCACCGCGCCCTTGTAGTCGCGGCCGTGCATCGGGTTGGCCCCCGGCGCGAACGGCTCGCCAGCCTTGCGCCCGTCGGGCGTGTTGCCGGTCTTCTTGCCGTACACGACGTTGGACGTGATCGTCAGCACCGACATCGTCGGCGTCGCGCCGCGGTAGGCCTTCTGCTTGCGCAGGAAGCCCATGAAGGTCTCGACGATCCAGCTGGCGATGGTGTCCACACGCTCGTCGTTGTTGCCGAACGCCGGGTAGCGCCCTTCGAGGCGGAAGTCGACCGCCAGGCCGCGTTCGTCGCGCACGACGTGCACCTTGGCGTGGCGCATCGCCGACAGCGAGTCCGCGACCACCGACAGCCCGGCGATGCCGCAGGCCATCGTGCGCAGGATGTCGCGGTCGTGCAGCGCCATCTCGATGCGCTCGTAGGCGTACTTGTCGTGCATGAAGTGGATCGCGTTGAGCGACTTCATGTACACGCCCGACAGCCACTCCATCGTCGGCACGAACTTGGCGACGACCTCGTCGTAGTCGAGCAGCTCGCCGGTGATCGGCTCGGTGACCGGGCCGACCTGCTCGCCGCTGACTTCGTCACGGCCGCCGTTGATCGCGTACAGCAGCGCCTTGGCCAGGTTGGCACGCGCGCCGAAGAACTGCATCTGCTTGCCGATGCGCATCGCCGACACGCAGCAGGCGATGCCGTAGTCGTCGCCCCAGTACGGACGCATCAGGTCGTCGTTCTCGTACTGCACCGAGCAGGTGTCGATGGAGGTCTTGGCGCAGAAGTCCTTGAAGCCCTGCGGCAGCTGCTCCGACCACAGCACGGTCAGGTTGGGCTCGGGCGCCGGGCCCAGGTTGTTGAGCGTCTGCAGGAAGCGGAAGCTGTTCTTGGTGACCAGCGGACGGCCGTCTTCGCCGACGCCGCCGATGGCCTCGGTCACCCAGGTCGGGTCGCCGGAGAACAGCTGGTCGTATTCGGGGGTGCGCAGGAAACGCACGATGCGCAGCTTGACGACGAGGTCGTCGATGAACTCCTGGGCGCGGGCTTCGTCGATGAGGCCGGCGTCGAGGTCGCGCTGGATGTAGATGTCCAGGAAGCTGGAGAC
>NZ_AEWG01000014.1 GCF_000190375.1 Rubrivivax benzoatilyticus JA2 = ATCC BAA-35 | reverse complement strand
GCCCGGCACCAGCGCCGCCGGCGGAACCCGCCCGGCGGGCAGCGTCTGCACGCACACGCGCACGGTCCACACCGGCCAGGCCAGCCGCAGCGCGGCCGATGGCGCCCGTCCCCAGGGCAGCAGCGCGGGCGGCAGCAGCAGCCGGCCGCCCTCGCCCCAGCCGAGGCCGACGGCACCGGCGGCTGCCGGCGCGCGGGCGGGCCGCAGATCGTCCAGCGGCGTGCCGATCCAGCGCTCCAGCGCCGCCAGCGCGTCCAGCGCCGAGGCCAGCGCACGCGCGGCGTCGAGGTCGGAATCGGGGTCGCCGGCCCCCGGCAGCTCGAGGCGGGCGCGGCCCTGGGGCCAGACGAGGTCGAAGCGGAACGGCGGCGGGGACATGCGACAGGGGACCGGAGCGAACCCCGGACTTCATCAGAAGCCCCGCGTGCCGCCACCCTGGGATCGCGCCCGGGGCGGCGGCAACAGCCTGTGTCAGCCGCCCAGGCGCGCCAGCATCAGCGTCAGGCGCAGCAGCGGGAAGGCCGGGCCGGTCTCGTCGAAGCGGCGCGACGGCGTGCCGCCGGCCCAGGTGTCGGTGCCGCCGGTGTCGGGCAGTCGCGGCCGCGGGTCGTGGCGGCCTTCGGCGTTCGACGCGTTCGACAGGGCCGCCAGCGTGCCGAGGAAGGCGCCGACGAAGCTGATCGTCATCAGCCCGCCCAGCGCGCGGAAGGCGTCGCGGTACTGCTCGGTCAGGCGGCCGCCCTTCATCAGGTCGGTCTCGTTGATGAAGCTCTGGTCGACCTGGCGGATGCGGCCCTGGTCGTCGATGCCGACGAAGCCCTTGCCGAAGGCGTTCTCGTAGAGCGTGTTGCCGTCGTCGACCGCCCAGTCGACGGCACGGCCCCAGCCGCGGCCTTCGTCGATCGCGAGATCGCCGCGGGTGTTGGTGTCGACGCCGGTGATCTGCACGCCGTAGTCGCCGTTGGTGATCGTCACCTTGGACGACAGCGTCATCGCCGGGTTGGCGGCCCAGGGCGTGGTCTCGATCGTGACCTTGGTGCCGTCGTCGAGCACGAAGCTGGTCGTGCCCCAGAAGTCGAAGGCCTGCTTGCCGTCGATCTCCATGTGCGGGTCACCCCAGGCACGGTAGGTCTCACCGGTCACCTTGTTCTGGATGAGAACCTGGTTGTCGTCGCCGGCGGTGATGCGGTAGTTGTCGTTCTCGAAGACGGCGACGCCGTTTTCGAGCCGCGTGCTGGCGTTGCTCGGGTTGGAGGGGTCGACACGCGGCGGCATGCAGCCGCCGGCGGCGATGCCGGCGCCTGCCGGCAGGGTGTTCAGCGACATCGTTCAAGCTCCTGGACGGCCCGGACCTCCGGGCTCGGTGTCGTGATTGCAGCCCGAGTGCGCGTCGAGCGCAGCCTGGGATCGGTCCTCAAGACCTGCCCGAAGCCGGCAGCGGCACCCGCGGGCAGGCGCACGTCGCCAGGGCCGGAATTGCGGGGTCTTCGCCGGCCATCTCCGGAAGGCAAGCGCGGGGTGCGCTGCCCAGAATCGGTGTCTCGCCCCGCCGCCCCTTGCATGCCCTGCGACGGAGGGCGGCCTTCGCCCGGTCGCGCCTATCGACGACGCCGGCGGCGGCGCCCCTCACTTCTTCATCGGTCCGTGGACGGCATCCTGAGCGAGTTCGAGATCTGGTTGGCGCTGGTCGGCCTCGGCAGCGGCTCCTGGCTCGGCTACGTGATCGTCGACGGCGTCAGCGAGAAGCTGCTGACGCTGTCCGAGCGCCGCCGGGCGGCCGAACCCGAGGTGCCGACCCAGCCGCCAACGTTGCCGGCGCCCCGTTTGGACGAACACGCGTTCGAGGTTCTGGCCGCAGGCATCGTCGAGCGCTACCTGGAGATCTGGGAACACGGCGAAGAAGGCCGTGAGCTCGCAGCGGCGCTGCATGCCGCGCTGGCGGCGCAGGAACCGCCGACGACGCTGCAGCAGGCCATCGAGTGCCAGCTGCGCCAGGGCATCGCGACGCTGCTCGACGACGAGGACGGCGTGCAGCGTGCGCAGCTGATCGGCGCGCAGTTGCTCGGTACCGCGGTGATGCGCCACGTCTTGCGCGCCGAACCACTGGCCAGCCTGCCGACGCCACGCCTGGTCGAGGCCCTGACCCCGACGCTCGGCCGCAGCCTGGCCGAGGCCTTCGCCGCGCTCGACGCTCAGCGCCAGACGTTCAGGCCCAGCGTCAGGTAACGGCGCCAATAGCCGCCGGCCGAGTCGCCGGTGGCCATGCGCTGGCCGCTGCCGCCCATCGCCAGACGCAGCCGCGCCGACGGCGACAGGTCCCAACCCAGCGCCAGTTCCCAGAAGTTCGGATGCGCGGTGCTGCGATTGCCGGCGGTATCCGTCTCGTGGGCCATGCCCAGGCCGGCGCGCAGTTCCAGGTCGACCGGGCGCCATTCGCGCGACCACGCGAGATAGGCGCGCAGTTCCCGGTAGCGGTCGGGGTTCCAGTAGCCGCGGTCGACGTCGTCGTCGCCGGCGCTGCGCTCGATGAGGTTGGCCTCGACGCCGGCGGACAGGCCGCGCAACGGCAGCGTGCGTTCGGCGCGGCCGCGCAGGCGCAGCCGCGTCGTGCCGTCGTCGAAACGCTGCACCGCACCCGAGCCGGCATAGGACCAGGGCCCGGTCGGGCGGAAGTCGACGCCGAGCGCCAGCGAGTCCACCGTGACCCGGTTGGCGACGGCACGCGGGGCCTCGACGAGTTCACGCGCGGCCTGGGCGTCGACGCGCCAGTGGTCGGCGGGCACGCCGGTCAGGCGCAGCGTCGGCAGCACCGGATGCCAGCCGTCGAAGTTGGCCGCCCGCAGCGCGATCGACGGCCACCAGGTGCCCGCCGGGCTGCCCGGTTCGCCGACGCGCCAGCGCAGCGAGGCCGCGACCTGGTTGGCCGCCGGGTCGCCGTTGGCGTCGTCCAGCGTCAGCCGGCGGGTCTGCAGGTCGACGGTCGCGCCCGGCGCCGGATGCCAGCCGCCGCCGACGGTCCAGGCCCGCGTGTCGAGCTCGTCCTTGTCTTCGGAGGCCTCGAAGCCGGCGTAGCCGAAAGGCCGCAGCTCGCGGCCGATGCGCCAGTCGCGCAGCCAGGCCGACTCGGCGTCGGTCGGCTCGGCCAGCAGCGGCCAGGCGCGTTCTTCGTAGCCGGCCCACCACCAGGCGCGGGCGAGGTCGGCCCGTTCGCCCGGGTGCACCGGCGCCGGCTGCGCCAGGAAGCCGGCGAGCGCCGCGCGGGGCGCGCCGGCGAAGTTGCGCGCGTTGGCCAGCGCCCAGGCCAGGTCGCGGTCGGCCGGGAAACGGCGGGCGAGTGTTTCGAGTTCGCGCACGGCGCCGGCTTCGTCGCCGCTCCACAGCCGAGCGGTTGCCAGCCGGCGCTGCAGCCGCACGTCGTCGGGCGCGAGGGCCTGCGCCTCGGTGAAGGCGGCGACGGCCCCGGCGGCGTCACCCCCGGCCTGGCGCGCCTGGCCCAGGCCGTCGAGCAGCGCGGCCCGCGTGGCGCCGGCGGTGCCCGGCACGAGTTCGGCGAACAGCGCCTCGGCCTCGGCCGCGCGGCCGCTCCACAGGCTCTGCCAGGCCAGCGACGGCACGATGTCGGCGCGCCGCTGCGGCGCCTGGGCCAGCGCGCGCCGGTACAGCGCCGCGGCCTCGGCGTTGCGGTCGGCGAAGCCGTGCACGCGCGCCGCCTCGATCAGCAGGTCGACGTCGTCGCCGTGGGCGGCGACGAGCTGCGTGTACAGCGGCAGCGCCTGCGCCCAGTCGCGCTGCTCGGCGGCGGCGCGGGCCTCGGCGCGGCCCGCGGCGGCCACCGGCGCGGCGGCTAAAGCGGCGGCCAGCGCCAGCAGCAACGGTGCCAGGCGCGGGCTCACGAGCCCCTCCCGACACGCGCGGTGCTCCAGCGCACGGCCTGGGTCGCCGGGCGGCGGAACAAGGTCGGCAGCGCGACGACGGTCGTGACGGCCAGGAAGGCCCAGTAGATCAGCGGATACCACACGGCGTAAGGCAGGAAGCGGGTGATGCCGGGGTCGTAGCGGCGGTCGATCCAGACGCCGACCGTCAGCTGCAGCATGCACAGCGTCGCGATCGCCATGCCCCAGAGGTTGGGGATCGGCGAGGCGCCGACCGGCGGCAGGCCGACCGCCCAGGACAGCGTCCACAGCGTCGCCAGCAGCACGAAACACACCGACCACAGGATGGACAGCGAGGACTCGACGAACACCGGCCACAGCCGCCGGCTGCGCCACGTGACCAGCACGTCGGCATGCTTGCGCAGCACCTGGATCAGCCCGCGCGCCCAGCGCAGGCGCTGGCGCCACAGGCCGCGGTAGGACAGCGGCACCGTCATCCAGCACAGCGCACGCGGCTCGTAGCGCACGTCGTAATGGCGCTTCTGCAGCCGCCAGGTGAGTTCGATGTCCTCGGTGGGCATGTCGGGGCTGTAGCCGCCGACGTCGAGCACGGCGCTGCGGCGCAGCGCCGCGACGACGCCCGAGACGGTGACGATGCGGCCCCAGACGCGCTGCGCACGGCGCAGCAGGCTGACGATCGACGAGAACTCCACCGCCTGCAGCCGCGCCAGGAAGCTGCCGGTGTTGCGCACACGCGGATTGCCGGTGACGGCGGCCACGCGTGGCGAGTCGAAGTGCGGGACGATGTAGCGCAGCATGCGCGCGTCGGGCTCGGCGTCGGCGTCCAGGCCCATCAGGATCTCGCCGCGCGCCAGCGCGATGGCGTCGTTGAGCGCCATCGCCTTGCCTTCGTTGTTCGCCTTGTGCACCAGGCGCAGCCGCGGGTCGGCCGTCAACGGCTCCAGCGCCGCCAGCGTGCCGTCGGTCGAGCCGTCGTCGACGACGATGACCTCGTAATGCGGGTAGTCCATGCGCAGCATCGACTCGACCGAACGGCGGATCACCGCCTCCTCGTTGTGCGCCGGCACCAGCACGCTGACGAAAGGCAGGTCGGCGTCGGATCGTTTCGGGTCGGGACCGACGGTCTCCTCCCAGCGCACGCGGAAGATCAGTGCGGTGACGATCCACATCAGGCTGGTGACGATCGGGTAGATCGCGAAGAAGGCCAGCACCCAGCCGTACCAGGCCGTGGTCTGCACGGCCAGCAGCCACGCTTCCATCAGAGCACCTCCTGGCGCTGCTCGCGCCGCGGCGGCACGGCGGCCGCCAGCGCGCTGCGTTCTGCGGGCGGCTCGACGAGCTCGAAGCGCTTGTGCGCGCCGTCGTTGCGGATGCACACCCGGCGGGCGCCGGCCAGCATGGCCCAGTCGGCGTCGATGTGGCGGCCGTTGAAGTCGTGGCGGTAGTCCAGCGCCACCCGCGCGCTGCTGCGCCGCGGCCCCTTGCGGCGGTAGATGCCGACGTTGTGCAGCACCCACGACAGCGTCAGCACCGGCACCAGCACCAGCGCACCGCCGATCAGCAGCAGCAGTTCGGCGAAGTCGGGGCGCCCGGCGAGGACCCGCTCCCAGCCCCAGACGAACAGCACCCAGCCGGCGAGCACGACCAGCGCATGCAGCAGGCGACGCGCCGCCGTCAGCCGCTCGGGCCGAGCGGCTGTGTGCGGGAGCGGGGGGGTCATGCGCGGCGGCCGATCGTGCGGCGCAGCCCCAGCATCGCCAGGGCCGGCAGCAGCAGCGCCAGCGTCGAAGGTTCAGGCACCGCCGAGGTCGGCAGCAGGTTCTGCGGGTCGACCAGCGTCCAGTCGCTGCCCTGGTAGCTGTAGCGCAGGTCGACGACGCCGGCCTGCAGCCGGTTCCAGCTGCCGAGCTCGAAGCCGTACAGGCCCGGGGTCAGGAACAGGTCCTCGGCGAAGCCCAGTCGGTCACGCGGGTTGAGGAAGTCCTTGCCGATCTCCAGCGTCTCCTCCAGGCCCAGCAGGCGGAAGAAGAAGCCGTCGTCGTAGAGCACCGAGAAGTTGTAGAGGCCGGCCTCGGTGATGCGGATGAAGCCCTCGAAGTGCGAGGTCCAGTTGCCGTTGGCGTCGTCGCCGCAGACACCGCTGTCCTGGCTCAGCGGCACCGGGGTCGCCGGGCCCCATTGCGCCGAATGGGCGCCGTTGTAGCAGCCGTTGCCGTAGTTGATCGCCGAGGACAGGCCGCTCCAGCTGGAGATGATGTCCGGCGCGCCGGCACCGCCGCCGCCGGCCGCCGCGGCCTGCACCGCCTGCCAGTCGGCGCGGCCCCACAGGCCGGTGCCCCAGCCGTAGCTGCCGATCGCGCTGCCGCTGCCGTAGCTCTGCGTGGCCTCGTTCCAGAGCACGGTGCTGCCCTGCCAGTTGCCGTCGATCTGCACGAAGCTGGCGTCGGCGCCGCTGCCGCTGGCGTAGCTGCCGGCGTACAGCGGAGACAGGTTCAGCGGGCTCGCCAGTGCCGCCGGGGCGGCGGCGACGAGGAGGCCGGCGGCACAGGCCAGCACACTGAGCTTCAGGCGGGAGATTCGGGTGTCGGACATGGTGATCGGGGCGGTGCGACCGCAGGCGCCGGGGTGTTCGAAGGCACCGTTTGCGCGGCGCCTTTATAGGCTACAAAAACTGCAGTCAATCCTGACATTGCGTTGTTTGAAACAATGTCAAACAAATCCGGCCGGCTGTGCACCCCGATTCAGGTGGTTGAACCACAGCTTCGGCCCTGTTTCAGGGCCTGGGCGTGCAATACGACACGCCGCCGAAGGCTCGGCTTTGATCTTCCGCAGCGATCACCGGCAGCGAAGATGGTTCGGCGACCCCTCGCCCTCCGCGCTGCGGCGGATCGGCGGCGGGCCCGCCAACCCGGCTGACCCCGGGCCGCGGCGCCGCGCTGTGGCAGCATCGGCGCGTCGTCTCGAGCACCGCACCGTGACCACCGCCCGCACCAGCCACAGCCACCCGCTGCAGATCGCCGCGGTGCGCGCCAGTCCCGCGCACGGGCGCATCGGCATCACCTTCTGCCCCGGCAAGCACGACCGCAGCGCCGCCACCGGCGCCTGGGCGCGCGACCTGGGCATGGACCTGGACACGATCGCCGCCTGGGGCGCGAAGCTGGTGCTGACGCTGGTCGAGCCGGCGGAGCTGTCGTCGCTGAAGGTGCCGCAGCTCGGCCACGAGGTCAGACGCCGCGGCATCGCCTGGCAGCACCTGCCGATTCCCGACTTCGGCGTGCCCGGCGAACATTTCGAGCGCCAGTGGGTGCAGGCCGGAGCCGAGATCCGCGCCCTGCTGCGCGCCGGCGACGACGTGCTCGTGCACTGCAAGGGCGGCCTGGGCCGCGCCGGCATGATCGCCGCGCGGCTGCTGGCCGAGCTCGGCGTCGCCCCCGAGCAGGCCATCCGCGACGTGCGCCGCGCGCGCCACGGGGCCATCGAGACACCGGCCCAGATGATGCTGGTGCAGCGCACGCGCCCGCTGCCATGAGCCCTCGGGAGTCGGGGCGCATTCCCGCTCGGCGGGGCCGGCCGCCCGGCCGAAGGGGGCCCTGGTGAACCCGTTCGTGCGTCCCGAACCGCCGGAACCCGCGCCCGATGCCGCCGCGCGTGTGCTCGACACCGCCACGCTGCAGCGCGTCGGCGGCCGCCTGGGCAGCAACCCGGCCGGTGTCTACCGCGACGAGGCTGGGCGCCGCTACTACGTGAAGGAGCTGGAGAGCCCGGCGCTGGCGCGCAACGAGTGGCTCGCGGCCCAGCTCTACCGCCTGGCCGGCGCGCCGACGCTGCGCTACCTGCGCACGCGGGCCGCCGACCAGGTGGCCACCGAGTTCGTCGTGCTCGACAAGAAGAACGTCGGCCAGCTCGACGAGGCCGAACGCCGCCAGGCCCGGCGCTGGCTGGGCGTGCACGCCTGGACCGCCAACTGGGATGCCGCCGGCTACGACGGCGACAACCAGGGCGTGACCGGCGGCACGGTGCTGACGCTGGACGTCGGCGGCGCGCTCGAGTTCCGCGCCCAGGGCAGCCCCAAGGGCCGCGCCTTCGGCCACGAGGTCGGCGAACTCGACCGCCTGCGCCACGACCCCGACAACCGGCACGCAAGCCGCCTCTTCGGCGAGATCGGCGAGGCCGAGCTGCACGAGGCGATCACGATCGTCACGCGGCTGGACGACGCCGCGGTGCGCGCCTGCGTGCTCGGCCACGGCGGCAGTGCGGCGCTGGCCGAGAAGATGCTCGCGCGCAAGGCAGACATGGCGCGGCGCCTCGGCGGCTGACGGACCCGGCGGCGGCCGCGCCGCGGCGCGTCAGTCCAGGTGCGGCCCGAGCCGCCGCAGCAGCATCGCGTCGGCCCATTCGAGGAAAGCCTGCACACGCGCCGGGCGCCGGCGCGGCGGCGGCGTCAGCCAGTGCATCGGCAGCGACGCGCAGCGCCAGCCCGGCAGCACGCGCACCAGCGCGCCGCTGTCCAGGTGCGGCGCGGCGACGAACTCGGCCAGCTGCACGACACCCAGGCCGTCGAGCGCGGCCGACAACGCCGCGGCGCTGTCGGTGGTGACCAGGCGCGCCGGCAGCTCGAGCTCGACGGACGCGGTGTCGCGCCGCAGCCGCAGCGGGCGCAGCCGGCCGGTGGAGCCGGCGACGAAGCCCACCTGCGGATGCGCGGCCAGGGCCTGCGGCGTGGCCGGCACGCCGTGGCGCTCGAGATGGCGCGGCGCCGCGCAGAGCACGAAGCGCAGCGCGCCGACCGGGCGCGCGACTAGGCCCGAGTCGGGCAGCTCGCCGCCGCGCAGCGCGCAGTCGACCCCGGCGGCCACGAGATCGACACGCCGATCGGTGCAGCCGAGTTCGACGTCGATGCCCGGATGGCTGTCGAGGAAGCCGCGGATCTCCTGCGCGAACAGCAGCCGCCCGACCGCCACCGGCACGTCCACGCGCAGCTGGCCCTGCAGCGCCCGGCTGCCCTGGCGCAGCGTGGTCTCGGCCTCGTCGAGCTGCTGCAGGATGGACCGCGCCCGCTCGTGGAAACGCAGGCCCTCGGTCGTCGGCGTCACCTTGCGCGTGGTGCGCGTCAGCAGCCGCACGCCGAGCTTGGCTTCGAGCTGCTGCACCTGCTGGCTGACGCTGGCCTTGTGCAGACCGAGCTGCTGTGCGGCCCGGGTGAAGCTGCCGCTGTCGACCACCTGGACATAGGCGCGCATCGCCTCGAAACGGTCCATTACCGGCCTCCGTGTACGCGGTGATTGTCAACGGATCCAAGACAGTGTGTCGCCCCCGGCGGGCTGGGCACGGCCGCGGCGGATTCCTAGAGTGACGCTCGACGGGCCAGCCGGCCCTTCACGATGGAGGAACCCGATGTCCAGGACGCTTCATGTCGCGGCCGCCGCTGTCGCGCCGCTGTGCGTCGCCACCTTCCTGGTCTCGACGCTGGCCGTCGAGCTGCTGGGCAGCGCCGAGGCCATCGCCGGCGTCAAGGCGGCGATCGTCACGCCCGGGCTGTGGCTCCTGGTGCCGGCGATGGCCGCCTTGGGCGGCAGCGGCATCCGGCTGGCGCGCACACGCCGCGACCCTCTCGTCGAAGCCAAGCGGCGGCGCATGCGGCTCGTCGCGGCCAACGGCCTGCTGGTGCTCGTGCCCTGCGCGCTGCTGCTCGACACCTGGGCATCGGCCGGGCGCTTCGACACGGCGTTCTTCGCGCTGCAGGGCGTCGAGCTGCTGGCCGGCAGCGCCAACCTGGCGCTGATGCTGAGCAGCCTTCGCGACGGGCGGCGGCTGGCGGCCCGCCGGCGCGTGGCAGCCGCGCGCGGCTGAGAGCGCGGCCCTCAGGCCACCGCAGCCCAGCGCGTGTAGACCGCCTCCACGTCGCCGGCGAAGTAGTCGGGGTTGAGTTCGCGGATCGTCGCCAGGCTGGCGGTCAGCCCTTCGAGATGCGCGCTGACCCGCGCCACCGCGGTGTCGGCGTCGTGCGCGGCGATGGCGTCGACCAGCGCCGCGTGTTCGTCCAGCGCCAGCTCCATGCGATGCGGCTGCGGCAGCGTCAGGCGGCGGAAGCGGTCGAGCTGGACCTTGATCTGCTGCACCATCTCCCAGATGCCGGGCAGGCCGGCGGCCTCGGCGATGGCGCGGTGCATGGTCTCGTCGGCGGCGTGGAAGCCGGCCTGGTCGCCGGCTTCGAGCGTTTCGCGCTGAAGCTCGATCAGCGCGCGCAGCCCGGCGATGTCGGAGCCGCGTGCGCGTTCGGCGGCGGCACGCACGGTGATCGTCTCCAGCGCGGTGCGCGCCAGGATGATCTCCGGCAGCTTGGCCACCGGGATGCGCGCGACGATGGTGCCCGACTTGGGCACGATCTCGACCAGCTTCTCGTCGGCCAGGCGCAGCAGCGCCTCGCGCACCGGGGTGCGGCTGACCTGCGCTTCCTGCGCGATCTCCTTCTCGTAGATCACGTCGCCGGGGCGGCGCTGCAGCGACACGATCTCGTCGCGCAGGCGCTCGTGCACCAGCTGCGCGGCCGTGAGGCTCGCGCCGTTCGCGGCGGCCACGCGCCGTGCGTCGCCACCGATGGTCCAGTCCGCCATGGGATCCCTTCCTGGGCCCGCGAAACGCGGCCGCCGCATGGCGCCCGCTCCGGCGAGCAGTTCTCGCATATTACATATATGGCCACCCCGACAGGGGCTTGGCCGCGTCAGAGGGCTCGCCAGCCGGGCTGCCGAGCCCGGTCACCGCCGACGACGGGCCGCCGAAACGGCGCCGGGATCGCGCCGCACCGCACGTCAAGTCCGGTCGTCATGGAATCAGTGAAAACACTAGGTCAAACGCCTCAAAGATCGCTATGTATACCAAATACTCCTTGTATATCATGCATACAGACCGCCCACCTGACCCGCAAGACGGCGCACAGACGCCCTGACGGCAGGCCCGATGCGAGCGGCGCAACAACCGGCGACCGGCCCACGAGGCTGGCGACCGGGAGACCGCTGGCAAGGACCGAGAGATGGACAAGAGCCCCGTGCTGCGCGTCGCCGCGATCGGCGAGTGCATGGTCGAACTGCAAGAGCGTGCCGACGGCAGCGTCAGCCAGGCGTTCGGCGGCGACACGCTGAACACCGCGGTCTACATGGCCCGCCTGGGACAGCGCCTCGGCCGCTTCGTGCACTACGTCAGCGCCATCGGCGACGACCCGTTCAGCAGCGCGATGGCCGAGTTCTGGCGCGCCCAGGGCGTCGACGACAGCCTGACGATGCGCCGCACCGGCCGCCGCCCGGGGCTGTACTTCATCAAGACCGACGCCGCCGGCGAGCGCCGCTTCTTCTACTGGCGCGGCGAGGCCGCGGTGCGCGAGGCCTTCGAGTGCGAAGGCTCGGACGCGCTGCTCGAGTCGCTCGCCAGCTTCGACGCGATCTACCTGTCGGGCATCAGCCTGGCGGTGCTGCGCCCGGCCAGCCGCGAGCGCCTGCTGGTGCGCCTGGCCGACCTGGCCGCCGCCGGCAAGACGATCGACTTCGACTGCAACTACCGCCCGCTGCTGTGGGAGGACGTGGCCACGACACGCGCCGTCTACGAACGTGTCTTCGGCTTCGCCCGCCGCGTGCTGGTGACGGTCGAGGAACTGGAGGTGCTGGGCGTGGCCCCGCACCCGGCGGCCGGCGCGGCGCACTTCCGCCCGCTGACGCAGCTCGAAGTCGTCATCAAGGACGGCGCCAAGCCTTGCACGCTGATCCACGGCGGCCAGGTCGAATCGGTCGCCGCGACCTGCATCCCGCAGGTCGTCGACACCACCGCCGCCGGCGACAGCTTCTCCGGCGCCTATCTCCTCGGACGCATGCTGGGCCTGGCCCCGGCCGAAAGCGCCCGCCGGGCCCACCGGGTGGCCGGCGCCGTGGTCCAGCACCGCGGCGCCATCATCCCGGCCGAGGCCACCCCCGACGTCTACGCCACGGAAACGGCCGCAGACCGCCCGTAGCGCTCCACCCTGCCGGCCCCACCGGCTTTCTCTGCACACAAGGGGTACGTCCATGAACATCAAGAAGGCAATCGACCGGATCCCCGGTGGCCTGATGCTGGTGCCGCTGATCCTCGGCGCGCTGACCAAGACCTTCTTCCCGGACGCCGGCAAGTACTTCGGCTCGTTCACCAACGGGCTGATCACGGGCACGGTGCCGATCCTGGCAGTGTGGTTCTTCTGCATGGGCGCGACGATCGACTTGCGCGCCACCGGCACGGTGCTGCGCAAGTCGGGCAACCTCGTCGTCGTCAAGACGCTGGTCGCCTGGGCCGCCACCTGGATGGCCGCGCAGTGGCTGCCGATGGACGGCGTGCAGGCGGGCCTCTTCGCCGGCTTCTCCGCGCTGGCCATCTGCGCCGCGATGGACATGACCAACGGCGGCCTCTACGCCGCGGTGATGCAGCAGTACGGCACCAAGGAGGAGGCGGGCGCCTTCGTCCTGATGTCGGTCGAGTCGGGCCCGCTGGTGTCGATGCTGATCCTGGGCGCCGCCGGCGTCGCCAGCTTCGAGCCGCGGCTGTTCGCCGGCGCGGTGCTGCCCTTCCTGATCGGCTTCGCGCTGGGCAACCTCGACAAGGACCTGAAGGAGTTCTTCGGCAAGTGCGTGCACGTGCTGATCCCGTTCTTCGGCTTCGCGCTGGGCAACGGCATCAACCTGAACGTGATCGCGCAGACCGGCCTCGGCGGCATCCTGCTGGGCCTGATGGTGATCGTCGTCACCGGCATCCCGCTGATGATCGCCGACAAGCTGATCGGCGGCGGCAACGGCACCGCCGGCCTCGCCGCCTCGTCGACCGCCGGCGCCGCCGTGGCCAACCCGATGATCATCGCGGAGATGGTGCCGGCCTTCAAACCGGCCGCCGCCGCCGCGACCTCGCTGGTCGCCGCCGCCTGCCTGACCACCGCCATCCTGGTGCCCGTGCTGACCGGCCTGTGGGCCAAGCGCATGGCCGCTCGCGGCGACACCAAGACCCAGCCGGCCACGGCCTGAGCCCGACCACGTCGCCCCGCGCGTGAGGTGCCGGTTCTGGCCGCACGCGCCGGGCGCCCCCGGCCGGAAGCACGCCGGCCGGCCACTCCGAACCCCAGGACCGCAGCGGAATCCGCCATGTTCCTCAGCCACATCTCCCTGCTCGACCGCGAGGCCGACCAGTTGCCCGCCGCGCTGGTGCGCGGCCTTCGTTTTCTCGCCGAGACCGACATCGAGAGCCTGCCCGCCGGGCGTTTCGACCTCGACGGCGACCGCCTGTTCGCGCTGGTCCAGGACTACGACACCGAACCCAAGGCCCACAAGCGCGCCGAATCGCACGCCCGCTACATCGACATCCAGTACGTCGCGCGCGGGCTGGAGGTCATCGGCTACGCGCCGCTGAACCACGGCGGCGCCGTCGAGGAAGACCTGCTCGCCGAACGCGACGTGCAGTTCTTCGCCTCGGTCGCCGACGAGACCGACCTGCTGCTGGGCCCCGGCAGCTACGCCATCTTCCACCCCACCGACATCCACCGCCCGGGCTGCTGCGACGACCGCAGCCGCAAGGTGCGCAAGGTCGTGGTCAAGGTCCTCGCCTGACCCACGCCACCGACACGAGAACCATCATGGACATCCGCTATTCCACCAACCAGCGGGACTTCAAGCGCTACACGACCGAAGAGACGCGCCGCGAGTTCCTGATCCAGAACCTGTACCTGCCCGACACCGTGCAGGCCGTCTACAGCCACGTCGACCGGATGGTGACCTTCGGCTGCATGCCGGTCGACGAGGCGGTGCCGCTGGACAAGGGCATCGCCTGCATGAAGACCTTCGGCACGAACTACGTGCTCGAGCGCCGCGAGCTCGGTATCTTCAACATCGGCGGCGCCGGCTCGGTCGAGGCCGACGGCGTGCGCTACCAGCTCGGTTTCCAGGACTGCCTGTACGTCAGCCAAGGCACGCGCGAAGTCGTCTTCCGCAGCGCCGACCCGTCGCGGCCGGCCAAGTTCTACATGGTCAGCGCGCCGGCCCACAAAGCCTGCAAGACGACCTTCATCTCGATCGCCGACGCGAAGAAGAAGCCGGTGGGCGACACCGCGACGGCGAACAAGCGTGTCATCAACCAGTTCATCCACCCCGACGTGCTGGAGACCTGTCAGCTGTCGATGGGCCTCACGCAGCTGGAGCCCGGCAACGTCTGGAACACGATGCCGGCGCACACGCACGAGCGCCGCATGGAGATCTACACCTACTTCGGCATCCCCGAAGGCCAGGCCGTGTTCCACATGATGGGCGAGGGCCAGGAGACGCGCCACATCCTCGTGCACAACGAGGAGGCGGTGATCTCGCCGTCGTGGTCGATCCACTCGGGCTGCGGCACCTCGGCCTACACCTTCATCTGGGCGATGGGCGGCGAGAACCAGACCTTCGACGACATGGACCACATCGCGATCGGCGACCTGCGCTGACGCTCGAGCAAGGACAGACCATGAGCTTCTACCCCGACGCCTTCTCCCTGAAGGGCAAGGTCGCGCTCGTCACCGGCGCCAGCTACGGCATCGGCTTCGCTCTCGCCAGCGCGCTGGCCGAGGCCGGCGCGACGATCGCCTTCAACGACATCAACGAAGAGTTCCTGGCCCAGGGCCTGGCGGCCTACAAGGCCGCCGGCATCACCGCCCACGGCTACCTGTGCGACGTCACCGACGAGCCGGCGGTGCAGCAGATGGTCGCGCGCATCGAGCGCGAGGTCGGCACGATCGACATCCTGGTGAACAACGCCGGCATCATCAAGCGCGTGCCGATGCACGAGATGGCGGCCAGCGAGTTCCGTCAGGTCATCGACATCGACCTGACGGCGCCGTTCATCCTGGCCAAGGCGGTGATCCCGGCGATGATCGCCAAGGGCGGCGGCAAGATCATCAACATCTGCTCGATGATGAGCGAGCTGGGCCGCGAGACCGTCTCGGCCTACGCCGCCGCCAAGGGCGGGCTGAAGATGCTGACGCGCAACATCGCCTCGGAGTACGGCGCGCACAACATCCAGTGCAACGGCATCGGCCCGGGCTACATCGAGACGCCGCAGACCGCGCCGCTGCGCACGCCCGGCCACCCGTTCAACAGCTTCATCCTCGCCAAGACCCCGGCCAACCGCTGGGGCCGCACCGAGGACCTGAAGGGCCCGGCGGTGTTCCTCGCCTCCAGCGCCTCGGACTTCGTCAACGGCCACGTGCTCTACGTGGACGGCGGCATCCTGGCCTACATCGGCAAGCAGCCTTAAGGCTCGACTTCCCCACGACGCCCCCGGCGCCGCACACGCGGTTCCGGGGGCGTTCTTCATCGCGCGTCGGCGGCGAACCGGCACACATCGGCGGGCCAGAGCATTCAAGATCCTCGCAGCGCACATGCGAGTTTTCGTGACACCAGAATTCGCTCTAAGATGTTGTCATTCAACAGATCCTGATCCGCCATTCAAGATTCATCGGAAGCCGGATTCAAGATCCCGAGCCACCATGCCCCAGTTCCATCACCACGATCTGCGACTGCTGAACCCGCGGTTCGACTCGCCGTTGCTGGACGTGCTGACCGATCTGGAGCACCTGCGCCGGCTGGAGCTGCGCGGCAGCACGCCGCCGCCGGTCTTCATGCAGCTCAAGCAGGTGTTCCATCTGCTCGAAAGCCTGGCGTCGGCGCGCATCGAAGGCAACCACACGACGCTGGCTGACTACGTCGAAGCCAAGGTGGTGCCGGGACGGCCCGACGGCGAACCGCTGCGCGAGATCGAGAACATCGAGACCGCGATGCGTCAGCTGGAAGAGACCGTGGAACCCGGCTCGGCGCTCGGCGAGCACCTGCTGCGCGGGCTGCACACGACCACGGTCCAGGGCCTCGAACGCGAGGGCGACCGCACGCCAGGCTGCTATCGCGGCGGCCCGGTGCGCATCGCCCAAGCCGAGCACCAGCCGCCCGAAGCCGTGCAGGTGCCCGGCTACATGAGCGAGCTGGTGGACTTCGTCAACCGGCCCGACGCGCCCAAGTACGACCTGATGAAGGTCGCGCTGGCGCACCACCGCTTCGCCTGGATCCACCCGTTCAGCAACGGCAACGGCCGCGTCGTGCGGCTGCTGACCTACGCGATGCTGATCAAGTACGGCTTTCAGGTCAGCGCCGCCGGCCGGCTGCTCAACCCCGCGGCCGTCTTCTGCGCCGACCGCAACAGCTACTACGCGATGCTGGCGCAGGCCGACAGCGGCCAGGACGCGGCGCTGGAATCGTGGTGCACCTACGTGCTCGGCGGCATCCGCGACGAACTCGAGAAAGTCGCCCGCCTGGCCGACTATGCGCATCTGCAGAAGGTGGTGCTGCTGCCCGCACTGGCCCACGCGCGCGAACGCCAGCTGATCACCGCCCAGGAAGAAGCCGTGCTGCAGCTGGCGATCGAGGCCGGCACGCTGAAGGCCGGCGACCTCGACGCCGCGCTGCCCGGCCTCAACGCCAACCAGCGCACCTACCAGATCCGCAAGCTGCTCGACAGCGGCATGCTGCAGCCGGTGCGGCCGGGGGCACGCCAGTACACGCTGGGCTTCATGCACAGCACGCTGCTGCGCGGCGTCGTCAAGGCGCTGACCGATCAGGGGTTCGTGCCGCCGGCGCTGGCCCGGCCGGCCTGAGGCAAAGCCGAGCGATGAAACCCCGCATCCTGCTGCTGGAAGACGACAACGCGATCGCCGGCACCGTGGCCTTCGCGCTGGAGCGCGACGGCTTCGCCGTCGAGGCGGTGACGCTGCTGCGCGACGCCGACGCGGCGCTGCGCCGCACCCTGCCCGCGGCCGCGGTGCTCGACGTCGCGCTGCCCGACGGCAACGGGCTGGACCTGCTGCGGCGCTGGCGCGCCGACGGCGACGCGCGCGTCGCGACGCTGCCGCTGCTGGTGCTGACGGCACGCGGCGAGGAGATCGACCGCGTGCTCGGTCTGGAAGCCGGCGCCGACGACTACCTGCCCAAGCCCTTCAGCCCGCGCGAGCTGGTGGCCCGTGTGCGCGCGCTGCTGCGCCGCGCCGCGATGCCGCGCGCCACGCCGCAGGTCTTCGAGCTCGACGAGCCCGGCCAGCGCATCCGCTACCGCGGCGCCGTGCTGGCGCTGACGCGGCTGGAGTACGGCCTGCTGCGCGAGCTGATCCTGGCGCGCGGCCGCATCCTGTCGCGCGAGGCGCTGTTCGACCGCGTCTGGGGCACGCAGGCCGAAGCCGCCGACCGCACCGTCGACACCCACGTGAAGACGCTGCGTGCCAAGCTGCGCGAGGTGCACGCCGGCGCCGACCCGATCGCCACCCACCGCGGCCTGGGCTACACGCTGGCCGACGGCGAGGGCTGAATGCACATCGGCCTGCGGCTGTTCTTCGCCTTCGCCGCGATCACCGGGCTGGCCGCCTTCTTCGTGCTGCGCGTCTTCGTCACCGAGATCAAGCCCAGCGTGCGCGAGGTGATGGAAGACGTGATGGTCGACAGCGCCAACCTGCTGGCCGAGGTCGCCGCGCCCGAACTGGCAGCGCTGCCGGCCGGCGGCACGCTCGGCGACGGGCCCTTCGCCGGCGCGGTGCGCGAGTACGCGGCGCGCGAGGTCGACGTGAAGATCTGGGGGCTGCACAAGACGACGCTGGACCTGCGTGTCGTCGTCACCGACGCCGGCGGCCGCGTGGTCTTCGACTCCGGCACGCCGCCGGCCGTGGGCCAGGACTACTCGCGCTGGCGCGACGTGCTGCTGACGCTGCGCGGCGAGTACGGCGCGCGCACCACGCGCAACGGTGCCGGCGACGAGAGCTCGGTGATGCACGTCGCCGCGCCGGTGCGCAGCGGCGGCCGCACCGTCGGCGTGCTCGTCGTCGCCAAGCCGCTGGCGAGCATCATGCCCTTCGTCGAACGTGCCGAACGCAAGGTGCTGTGGGCCGGCGTGCTGCTGCTCGGGCTGTCGCTGGCGATCGGCGTGGTGGTCACGCTGTGGGCGGTGCACGCGGTGCGCCGGCTGCGCGCCTACGCGCAGGCCGTCGGCGAGAGGCCCGAAGGCCCGCGCCGCACGCCGCCGGCGCCGCCCGCACTCGGCGGCGAACTCGGCGAGCTGGCGCAGGCCATGGACCGCATGCGCCAGCGCCTGGAAGGCCGCGAGCAGCTCGAACACCAGGTACGTGCGCTGACCCACGAGCTGAAGACGCCGCTGGCCGGCATCCGCGGCGCCGCCGAGCTGCTGCACGAGGACCTGCCCGAGGCCGACCGCCGGCGTTTCGTGCAGCAGGTCGACACGCAGGCGCGGCGGCTGCAGGCCATCGTCGAGCAGATGCTCGAGCTGTCCAAGCTGGAGAGCCTGCAGGCGCTGCCGGCGCGCGTGCCGGTGGACCTGAACGTGCTGGCGCGGGAGGTCGCCCAGGCCCACGGCGCCGGCGACCGCCTGCGGCTGCCGGCCGAGGTCGCCGTCGTGATGGGCGACGCCGAGCGGCTGCGGCTGGCGATCTCCAACGTGCTCGCCAACGCCATCACCCATGCGCCGGCCGGCACGCCGCTGGAGGTGCAAGTGCGGCACGACGGCGGCACGCTGGAATGGTCGCTGCGCGACCACGGCCCCGGCGTGCCCGACTACGCGCTGGCGCGCCTGGGCGAACGTTTCTTCAGCACCGGCGAGGGCCGCGGCAGCGGCCTGGGCCTGGCCATCGTGCGCCAGGTGCTGTGGCTGCACGGCGGCAGCGTCGGCTTCGAGCCGGCCGCGCCGGGGCTGCGCGTCGTGTTCCGCTTCCCCTGACTTCACGCCCGCTTCACGCAGCCCATCGCCGCTTCACCGCCGCTGGCCAGACTGCGGCGCATCGTGAAACAACGGAGCGAGGAACGATGCGAAACCCGGTGGTGGTGAAGGTGATGGCCGTGCTGGCCACGGTGGTGCTGATCTCGGTGGTGCTGGCGCGCATCGGCTGGCTGGTCGACGAGCGCCAGGTCTACCAGCACGAGGCGGTCGACAGCGTGCAGCAGTCGTACGCCGGAGCGCAGACGCTGATGGGGCCGGTGCTGCAGCGCCAGTGCGTCGAGGAATGGGAGGTCGTGCAGGGCAGCCGCACCGAGGTCGCGCGCCGCGGCTTCGCGCTGCAGGCGGTGCCTGCCGAGCTGGTGGCCAGCACGAAGACCCAGGCCGACGCACGCTACCGCGGCCTGTTCAAGGTGAACGGCTACAACGCCCGGCTGGAACTGCAGGCGCGCTGGCCGCAGCTGGCGGTGCTGCAGCCCAGGGCCGAGAACGCCGGCGGCCGCGTCAGCTGCCAGGCACCGACGGTCTGGGTGGCGGTGTCCGACCCGCGCGGGCTGCGCAGCGCGCGCATCCAGCTCGCCGGCCGCACGCTGGAGCTGCAGCCGGGCACCGGCCACAAGACCTGGAAGGACGGCTTGCACGCCGGGCTGCCGGCCGCGCTGGCCGACGGCGGCGCGCTGGAACTGAACGTGACGCTGGACCTCGTCGGCACCGCCGAGCTGGCCGTCGTGCCCGCCGCCCGCAGCGTGCAGTGGACGCTGGCCGCCGACTGGCCGCACCCGTCCTTCGGCGGCCGTTTCCTGCCGGTGACCCGCGAGGTGCGCGACGACGGCTTCGACGCCCGCTGGTCGGTCAGCGCGCTGGCCAGCAACGCGGCGCAGATCGTCGAGCAGGCCGGCGGCGAGAAGCCGCGCCTGGGCTCGCTGGACACGCTGGCCGTGACCTTCACCGACCCGGTGAACCCGTACGTGCTGGCCGACCGCGCGATCAAGTACGGCCTGCTGTTCGTCGTGCTCACCTTCGCCGCGGTGGCGCTGGCCGAGACGCTGGCGCGCCGGCGCGTGCGCCGCGTGCACCCGGTGCAGTACGCGCTGGTCGGGCTGGCGCTGGCGCTGTTCTTCCTGCTGCTGCTGGCGCTGTCGGAGCAACTTCCCTTTGCCGCCGCCTACGGCCTCGCCGCGGCCGCCTGCGTGCTGCTGCTGGGCAGCTACGGCCGCCACATGCTGGGCGGCGTGCGAGACGGCTGGCTGTTCGGCGCCGGCATGGCGCTGCTCTACGGCCTCTTGTACCTGCTGCTGCTGCGCGAGCAGACGGCGCTGCTCGTCGGCTCGCTGGGCCTGTTCGCGGCGCTGGCGGCGGTGATGCTGCTGACGCGGCGGCTGGACTGGTACCGGCTGGGGGCGGCCCCGGCGGCGCCGGCGGCGCCGGAGGTCTGAGCCGGGCGGGCGGCACGACCGCCGCCCGCCCGCCGCTCGTTCAGGGCAGCACCACCCCCGCCGCCGTCCTCACCTGCTGGTGCGAGTAGTCCGCCCGCGCCGGGCGCGCCACCGTGCCCTGGGCCTTCACGTAGTCGGCGAAGGTCTGGGTGTAGAGCAGGTAGGTGTTCACCCAGGCGCCGGTGGCGTAGACCGTGCCCAGCGTGCGGTAACCGTCCTGGCCGGCGGCGATGAAGTCGTTGGTCACCAGCGTGTAGGTCCGCGCCGGGTCGATCGCCGACCAGGCACCGGTGACACGGTCCTTCACCTGCACCTGGCTGAAGCGGCTGCCCTTGGGCTGGCTCATGTCCAGGTTCCAGCGCAGACCGGCGGCGTACGGATGCGAGCCGCTGGACTGGCCGTTGTCGAGGTGGTTGGCGACGGCGTCCTCCAGCGCCGCGACCATCTGCGCGCCGGTGACGTCGATCTCGACGAGCACGTTGGTGAACGGCAGCAGCGTGAACGCGTCGTTCATCGTCAGCGTGCCGGCCCTCAGCGGCACGCGCACGCCACCGGCGTTCTGCAGCGCGAAGTGCGCGCGCCGGCTGGCCGCCAGGAAGGCCTCGGCGACGATCTGCGCCGCGTCGCTGCCGCGCGCCTGCAGGTTGGCTTGCGCCCCCGCCTCGATGCAGCCGGCGACCCCCGACGAGCGGTTGGT
Organism: Rubrivivax benzoatilyticus JA2 = ATCC BAA-35; assembly: GCF_000190375.1. Taxonomy (GTDB): domain Bacteria; phylum Pseudomonadota; class Gammaproteobacteria; order Burkholderiales; family Burkholderiaceae_C; genus Rubrivivax; species Rubrivivax benzoatilyticus. The sequence continues at coordinate 5,153 of NZ_AEWG01000014.1, read as the reverse complement.
CGACTCGCCCGGCACACGCACCAGGCACAGCGCCTCGCTCGCCGAGCCGATGGTCTTGGTCTTCTCGGCCGCCACCTGCGAGGTGTAGGTCGCCAGCAGCGCCGCCGCGTCGGCATCGGGCGTCGTGACCTTGACGCGCGGCTCGTTGGCCAGGCCGGCGACGATGTTCGCCTGGGTGACCTCGTCCACCGCGACGAAGCTGCCCGAGCCGTTCTTGCGCGCGAAGCGGTCGCCGATCACCAGCGAGGCATTGCCGCCGCAGCTGGCGACCGCGCCCCGGTCGTCGAACTTCACGTTCATCAGCGCGAAGACCTTGGCGTACTCCCAGGCCTGACCGATGCAGACCTTGGCGCCGTCCTTGTTCGTGACCTGCGTCGGGTAGGCGCCCGAGCTGGCGACGCCGAAGGCGCTGAAGTCGCCGAGCAGCGTGTGCGAGTCGCCGCCGACGATGACGTCGACGTCGCTCAGCTGCGCGGCCATCGCCTTGTCGGCCTCGTAGCCCTGGTGCGTCAGCAGCACGATGTGGCGGATGCCCTGGCGCTTGAGCTCGTCGATGGTTTTCTGAGCGGTCGTCACCTCGTCGAGGAACTGCGTCGTCGACAGCGGGCGCGAGGAGTTCGTCGTCTTGCCGGCGATGTCGATGCCGACGATGCCGACCCTGACGCCGTCGTAGGTCTTGATCGTGTACGGCTGGACGAGCGGGCTGCCCGACGGGTTCAGCGGCGTGCCGCTGGCGGGCACGACGTTGGCGCCGAGCACCGGGGTCTTGCAGCTGCCGGCATGCAGCATGTCGATGAAGTTGCGCGCCGCCTGGTCGCCGTCGTCGAACTCGTGGTTGCCGAGCTCGAACGCGTCGAAGCAGACGGTGTTCATCATCTTCGCGTCGGCCTCGCCCTTGAAGAAGGTGTAGTACAGCGTGCCGGTGACGGCGTCGCCCGCGTGCAGCTTCAAGAGGTTCTTCGTGCCGGCCTGGGCGTTGAACAGCGTCGTCAGGCGCGAGAAGCCGCCGAGCTCGACCTGCGTGGCCTCGCCGCCGATCTTCATCTCGAACGCACTGAAGGGCTCGAGCTGCGAGTGGTGGTCGTTGACGTGGGCGATGTTGATCTCGATCGCCGGGTAGCGCTCGTCATCGCCTCCGCCGCAGGCCGACAGCGCGGCAACGGCCAGCGAGGTGATGCCGAACAGTGCAGCGCGCCGCAGCGATGCCGGGCGCAGTCGCGGGATCAGGGACATGAGGGGTCACCGGAGGTCATGAAGACGGCAGATGATTCCGGCGGCCGGTGAAAGCCGGATGACACCGGCGCCCCCGGCACTCCCCGGTTGCGGGGCCGGCCGCTCGGCACGGCGGCACCGGCCGGGCACTCCTTGTCCATGCGGCCCGGCATCGGCAGGCCCGCCGCCAGGGCATCGATCCGTTCCGGCGCCGACGATGAACTGCGCCGGGCGGATGCCGACGCGGTCGGCACGGCTCGAACCGCAGACGACGAGGATGTGGTCCAAGCCCGCCCACGCATTGACAGGAGCCAGGGCCGAGGCAGGCCGATGCGCGGCGGCAAACGCCTCGCCCACAACAGAGCATCGCGCCGTAATGCAATGCCTTTTGTGGCAACTCTGAAACCTCGGAATTGAGTCTATGAAGATATCGACTCGTTTCCTACAGTGGTCGCCATCGCAACCCTTTTTGCTACGGACACGACGAGCACGCCGATGCCCTAGCGTTTTCAGAGGACCTCATGAAATTGCTCAGCTTCCGCGACCGCCGAGGCGAACGCAGCTACGGCATCCGCAACGAACACGGCATCGTCGACCTCGGCCGGCGCCTGGGCAGCCGCTTCCCCACGCTGCGCGCGCTGCTCGCCGCGCCCGACGGCCTGGCGCTGGCGCGCCAGCACGAACACGCCGCCGCCGACCTGCAGGAACAGGACGTCGTCTTCCTGCCGGTCATCGACCGTCCGAACAAGATCTTCTGCGTCGGCATGAACTACGCCGCCAAGCGCCAGGAGTTCAACGAGAGCAACCCGGCACCGACGCTGTTCATTCGTTTCCCCGACTCGCAGACCGGCCACCGCTGCCCGGTCGTCAAGCCGCTGCAGAGCCGCGAGTTCGACTACGAAGGTGAACTCGCCGTCGTCATCGGCACCGGCGGCCGCGGTATCCGGCGCGAAGACGCGCTGCAGCACGTCGCCGGTTATGCCTGCTACATGGACGGCTCCGTGCGCGACTGGCAGCACACCTGGTTCACCGCCGGCAAGAACTGGCACGACACCGGCGCCTTCGGCCCGTGGATCGTGACCACCGACGAGATCCCCGACCCGCAGCAGCTGCGCCTGCGCACCTTCCTCAACGGCCAGCAGGTGCAGGACGAGAGTACCGCCGCGATGCTGCACCCGGTGGCCGAGCTGATCGAATACATCAGCACCTTCAGCGCGCTGTCGCCCGGCGACGTGATCATCACCGGCTCGCCCGGCGGCGTCGGCAAGAAGCGTGTGCCGCCGCTGTTCATGAACGACGGCGACACGATCGAGGTCGAGATCTCGGGCATCGGCCGCCTCAGCAACGTGATCGTCGACGAGGCGCCCGAAGTCGAAGACGACCCGGTGAGCCTGCTGCTCGCCGAGACTGCGGCCGCCTGACCGGCCCCCGCCGCCGCCACCAGGCGGCGGGCTTTCACGATGCCGCCGCGACCCGGCGGCGGTTCCCGCTTCAGCCGCCCGCGAGGCGGCTTTCGATTTCGCGGTCCAGCGCGCGCGACAGCGTCGTCCAGGCCGCGCCCGGCGCATCGGCCGCACCGAGCTCCAGTTCCAGCCGGCGCCGCAGCACCACCAGCGCGCAGAGTTTCAGCCGCTGGCGTTCGTGCCCGTGCGGCCAACGTCCGGCGGCGGCCTTCAGGCCCTGGCGCCGGTCCAGCGTCTCGGCCACCAGCGCCTGCACCGCCGCAGCGTCGTGCCAGTCCAGGCCCAGCGCGCGGCCGGCCTGCTGCAGCGCACGCTCGATGTCGCGCGCCGTCGCCTTCGGGTTGCCGAAGCCGGCCATCAGGCTTTGGCGCCCGCCGACATGCGGCGGTACAGCCACCAGTAAGCGCCGGCGACGAGCAGCGCGCCGCCGACCCAGTTGCCCAGCGTCACGACGCCGAGATTGACGAGGTACTGGCCCACCGGGATCTCGGTGGCCAGCCGGGCCTGCGCCGCGGGCTCGGCCCAGAAGCCGGCCGGCGCGAACCAGCGCACCAGCAGCCCGTAGGGCACGAAGTACATGTTGGCCACGCAGTGCTCGAAGCCGGCGGCGACGAAGGCCGTGATCGGCAGGAACATCGCGACGATCTTGTCGGTCACGCTGCGCGCGGCCAGCGACAGCCAGGTCGCCAGGCACACCAGCACGTTGCACAGGATGGCCAGGCTGAAAGCCTTGAACGGCGGCAGGCTGGCCTTGCTGGCGGCCAGGTACAGCGCGCTGGCGCCGACCTCGCCGTGCCCGGCGCCGTACTGGCCGCCGAGGAAGACGATCAGCGCCGTGCCGAGCGCACCGACCAGGTTGCCCAGCCAGACGAGGGTCCAGACGCGCAGCATGCGCCGCGTGTCCAGCCGGCCGCTGGCCCAGGCCATGACCATCAGCGCGTCGCTGGTGAAGAGCTGCGCGCCGGCGACGACGACCAGCATCAGCCCCATCGAGAACGCAGCGCCCATCAGCAGGCGCATCACGCCCCAGGGCAGCACGTGGTCGGCGCCGGCGATGGCGACGGTGGCGAACATCGCGCCCAGCGCGACGAAGGCGCCGCCGAGCACGGCCAGGCCGAACTGCTGGGCGGCCGAGGCCTTGGCCTTCTTGACGCCCATCTCCTCGGCGGCGCAGGCCACCGCGTCGGGGGCCAGCGGGTCGAACAGCGAGCGGGGGGCCGCTTCGGCGGCCGCAGACAACGGAGGACTCATCGGGTTCTCAATGGGAGAGCTGCGCCGCCGCGAGCCGCGCGGCGAGTGCACAGGACGCGAGGCGCGAACGCAGCGTGTCGGTGGCGCCGGCCAGGATCACCGGCAGCCGGGCGCCGAGCACGACACTGGCCGCGTCGGCGGCGGCAAAGAGGCGCAGCTGCTTGACCAGCAGGTCTCCGGCCACGAGGTCGGGCACCAGCAGGATGTCGGCGTCGCCGGCCACCGGCGAGGCCAGACCCTTGGCACGAGCGGTGTCGGCGCAGATCGCGTCGTCCAGCGCCAGCGGGCCGTCGAGCAGGCCGCCGGTGATCTGGCCGCGTTCGGCCATCTTGCAGAGCACGGCGGCTTCCAGCGTCGAGGCGATCTTCGGGTTCACCGCCTCGGTCGACGACAGGATCGCGACCTTGGGCCTCGCGAGGCCGAGCGCCTGCGCGAGCCGGATCGCGTTCTGCACGATCTGCGCCTTGTCCTCGAGCGACGGCGAGACGTTGATCGCCGCGTCGGTGATCAGCAGCGGCCGTGCGCGGCCGGGCACCTGCACGACGGCGACCTGGCTCAGGCGTGGCGCGACGCGCAGCCCGTGGTCCTTGCGCATCGCGAGGGCCACCATCTCGTCCGCAGGCAGCGCACCCTGCATCAGCGCGCCGACCTCGCCGTCGCGCGCCAGCTGGGCGGCAACTTCGACGGCCGCGTGCGCGGAAGTGGCGTCAACGAGGCAGCAGCCCGACAGGTCCAGCGCCTGCATCGCCGCCAGCCGCTGCATCGTCGCCGCCGGGCCGACGAGCACCGGAGCCATCAGCCCGGTGCTCGCAGCCTCGACGGCGACCCGCAGCGAGATGTCGTCGCAGGGATAGACCAGCGCCGTCGGCAGCGGCGCTTCGCACGCGGCAGCGGCCGCACGCGCTTTTGGCGCGGCGCACAAGCGGAGGGTGGACATCGTGGGGATCTCCAGGCGAAGGCAGGCCCGGCCGGGTGGGCACCCGGTGTGTCGTAAGCAGTGGGAAACGCCGGGGCCGGCGTCAGTCGACGGCCAGCCCGGCCTCGCGGAACAGCGAACGCGTTCGCTCGGCCAGCTCTTCGGACGGCGGCGCCACGCCGGCCAGGCGGTAGTTCAGCTCACGCTCGTGCCACTTGTGCTCGCCCATCTGGTGGAACGGCAGCACGTCCACCCGCTGCACGTTGCCCAGCTTCGCGGCGAAGGCGGCCAGCGCGCGGATCTCGCGTTCC
>NZ_AEWG01000015.1 GCF_000190375.1 Rubrivivax benzoatilyticus JA2 = ATCC BAA-35 | reverse complement strand
GNGGTGGCGCGGCACGGCCCCTCACCCCCACCCTCTCCCCCGCTCGCGGGGAGAGGGAGTCCTCCGGCGTGCACATGGCCGCGGCCTTCCTCGATCCAGTGCCACAGCTTCAGGTAGCCGACGAACTCGCTCTTCTCGTCGTCGAACTTGCGGTGCTTCTCGTCGGCGGCCTGCTGCTGCTCCAGCGGCCGGTCGCGCACGTCCTGCACCGACAGCGCCGAGGCGATGACCAGCACCTCCGACAGCGCGTGGCGGTCACGCGCCTCGAGGATCATGCGGCCGACACGGGGGTCCAGCGGCAGCTTGGCGAGTTCGCGGCCGGTCTTCGTCAGCTCGCCGCCGTCGTCGATCGCGTTGAGCTCGTCGAGCAGCGCGTAGCCGTCGGCGATGGCTTTCTTCGGCGGCGGCTCCAGGAACGGGAAGTCCTCGACCGTGCCCAGGCGCAGCGCCTTCATGCGCAGGATGACGCCGGCCAGCGAGGACCGCAGGATCTCGGGATCGGTGAAGCGCGGGCGCTGGTTGAAGTCGGCCTCGTCGTAGAGGCGGATGCAGACGCCGTTGGCGACACGCCCGCAGCGGCCGGCGCGCTGGTTGGCCGCGGCCTGGCTGACCGGCTCGACCTGCAACTGCTCGACCTTGTTGCGGTAGCTGTAGCGCTTGACGCGCGCCAGCCCCGAGTCGACGACGTAGCGGATGCCGGGCACCGTCAGCGAGGTCTCGGCGACGTTGGTCGCGAGCACGATGCGCCGGCCGTTGCCGGCCTCGAAGACGCGGTCCTGCTCGGCCTGCGACAGGCGCGCGAACAGCGGCAGGATCTCCGGCTGCGGCCCGCCGCGCGCGGTGCTGGCCAGGTGCTTGCGCAGGTGGTCGGCGGTCTCGCGGATCTCGCGCTCGCCGGGCAGGAAAACGAGGATGTCGCCCGAGCCGCCACGCCAGAGCTCGTCGACGGCATCGGCGATCGCGTCGCCCAGATCCCAGTCCTTTTTCTCCTCGAACGGCCTCCAGCGCTGCTCGACCGGGTACAGCCGGCCCGAGACCATGATCACCGGCGCCGGGCCCGCCGCCGACTCGAAGTGCTTGGCGAAGCGGTCGGCGTCGATCGTCGCCGAGGTGACGACGATCTTCAGGTCGGGCCGGCGCGGCAGCAGCTGGCGCAGGTAGCCGAGCAGGAAGTCGATGTTGAGGCTGCGCTCGTGGGCCTCGTCGATGATCAGCGTGTCGTAGGCCTTGAGCAGCGGGTCGGTCTGCGTCTCGGCCAGCAGGATGCCGTCGGTCATCAGCTTGACCGAGGCGCCCGGCTGCAGCCGGTCCTGGAAACGCACCTTGTAGCCGACGACCTCGCCCAGCGGCGAGTTCAGCTCCTCGGCGATGCGCTTGGCGACGCTGGAGGCGGCGATGCGCCGCGGCTGCGTGTGGCCGATCAGGCCGCGGCCGCCCTTGTCCCAGTTCGCCAGGCCGCGGCCCAGCTCCAGCGCGATCTTCGGCAACTGGGTCGTCTTGCCCGAGCCGGTCTCGCCGCAGACGATGACCACCTGGTGCTCGGAAAGCGCACGCGCGATCTCGTCTCGGCGAGCCGAGACGGGCAGCGATTCGGGATAGGTGATCGGCGGAACCGGGTTGGCCGGCCGCCCGGGGCGAGTGTCGGACACGGGGCGCGGATTATGGCCGCGCCCGCGGGATCACATCGCTTCGTAGCGGATGACGTTGATCGCCGCGCCGGTCGGGTCGCGCAGCACGGCCATGCGGCCGACGCCGGGCACGTCCATCGCCGGCACCAGCACGCTGCCGCCGAGGTCGAGCGCCTTGGTGATCGTGTCGTCGACCGAATCGACCGTGACGTAGCCCGCCCAGTGCGGCGGCACTTCCTTCGGCGTGTCGGGCGGGAAGGCCATGATGCCGCCGACCGCGGTGCCGTCGGCGGTCTTGACGACACGGTACGGGCCGACCGACATCTCGTGGGTCTCGACGGCCCAGCCGAAGAGCCCGGTATAGAACGCGGCGGCGCGCTCAGGGTCGGCCGTCAGCAGTTCGTTCCAGCTGAAAGCGCCGTGGGTCTTGAAGACGTCCATGCGATCTCCTGTCTGAGGGGTGCGGCGACGATGCTGCGGCACAATCGCCCGCGCCATGAGTGTCGTCTTCCCGCACACCTTCGTCCCCTGGTTCCGCGCCGTCGCGCCGTACATCCACGCCTACCGGGGCAAGACCTTCGTCGTCGCGGTGACCGGGGAGATGATCGCCGCCGGCAAGCTCAACGCCTTCGTGCAGGACCTGTCGATCCTGCACGCGATGGGGCTGAAGATCGTGCTGGTGCACGGCTTCAGGCCGCAGGTCGACGAGCAGCTCGCCGCCAAGGGCCACGTCTCGCGCTTCAGCCACGGCCGCCGCATCACCGACCCGGTGGCGCTGGACGCCGCCCAGGAAGCTGCCGGCCAGCTGCGCTTCGAGATCGAGGCCGCGTTCTCGCAAGGCCTGCCGAACACGCCGATGGCCAACGCCACGGTGCGCGTGGTCTCGGGCAACTTCCTCACCGCGCGCCCGGTCGGCATCGTCGACGGCGTCGACTTCCAGTCCAGCGGCCTGGTGCGGCGTGTCGACCACGCCGCGATCCGCCGCGCGATCGACATCGGCGCATTGGTGCTGCTGTCGCCGTTCGGCTTCTCGCCGACCGGCGAGGCCTTCAACCTGACGATGGAGGACGTGGCCACGTCCACCGCGATGGCGCTGCAGGCCGACAAGCTGGTCTTCATGACCGAGGTGCCGGGCATCCGCGAGAACCCCGCGGACCCGGAGAGCCCGATCGACACCGAGCTGACGCTGGCCGACGCGCGCCGGCTGCTGGCCTCGTGGCCGGCACCGACCAAGCCCACCGACCCTGCGTTCTACCTGCAGTACTGCGTCAAGGCCTGCGAACACGGCGTCGAACGCTCGCACATCCTGCCCTTCGCCGCCGACGGCTCGCTGCTGCTGGAAGTCTTCACCCACGACGGCATCGGCACGATGGTCGTCGACGAGAAGCTGGAAAGCCTGCGCGAAGCGACGCCCGACGACGTCGGCGGCATCCTGCAGCTGATCGAACCCTTCGAGCGCGACGGCACGCTGGTGCGACGCGAGCGCACCGAGATCGAACGCGACGTCTCGGCGTACACCGTCATCGAGCACGACGGCATCATCTTCGGCTGCGCCGCGCTCTACCCCTACCCCGAGGCGCGCACCGCCGAGATGGCGGCGCTGACCGTCTCGCCGCTGGCGCAGGGCCAGGGCGACGGCGAGCGCATCCTCAAGCACATCGAGCACCGCGCCAAGGCGATGGGCCTGGACAGCGTGTTCGTGCTGACCACGCGCACGATGCACTGGTTCATCAAGCGCGGCTTCGCCCAGGTCGACCCCGACTGGCTGCCCGAGGCGCGCAAGCGCAAGTACAACTGGGACCGGCGCTCGCAGGTGCTGGTCAAACGACTGTTCTGAACGACTGGAGACCCCGATGGCCCGCATGGTGAACTGCGTCTACCTGAAGAAGGAAGCCGAAGGCCTGTCCTTCGCGCCCTACCCCGGCGAGCTCGGCAAGCGCATCTACGACAACGTCTCGAAGGAGGCCTTCGAGCAGTGGAAGCGCCACCAGACGATGCTCGTCAACGAGAACCGCCTGAACCTGGCCGACGCCCGCGCCCGCCAGTACCTCGCCCGCCAGATGGAGCAGTTCTTCTTCGGCGGCGGAGCCGACGCGCCGGCGGGCTATGTCCCGCCGGCAGCCTGAGCGAAGCTCGGGCATGAAGAACTGCGGGGTGCACTCATCTGCGCGCAGCGCAGGTGACGTGCACACCAACGGTTCCTTCTTCGGCGGCGGAGCCGACGCGCCGGCGGGCTATGTCCCGCCGGCAGCCTGAGCGACGCCGATGACCCGACAGGAATACAGAAAAACGAGAATCGTTCTCGTTACAAGCTAGACTCCCGGCCTCGTCAATCGTCCGGGAGTCCTTCATGTCGGGTTCGTCCTTCGTCCGTGCGGCCGCGGCCGCCGTGCTTCTCGCCGCCGTCTCCGCCGCCCAGGCCCAGACGCCGGTGCTGAATCTCTATTCGGCGCGCCACTACCAGACCGACGAGGCGCTCTACGACAATTTCACGAAGGCGACCGGCATCCGCATCAACCGCGTCGATGCCGACGACGCCGGCGTGCTGGCACGCCTGCAGAGCGAAGGACAAAACAGCCCGGCCGACGTCGTGCTGCTCGTCGATGCCGCCCGGCTGTGGCGCGCTGAAAACCAGGGGCTTTTCCAGCCGGTGAAGAGCCGGGTGCTCGAGCAACGGATTCCCGCGACGCTGCGCAGTGACGACGCCGGCCAGGGCTCGCAGTGGTTCGGCTTTTCGACGCGGGCGCGCGTCATCGTCTACGACAAGGCCCGCGTCAAGGCCACCGAAGTCGACACCTACGAAAAACTCGCCGATCCGGTGAACAAGGGTCGCGTCTGCACGCGCTCGGGCTCGCATCCCTACAACCTGTCGCTCTTCGGCGCCATGCTCGAGCACCTCGGCCCGCAGAAGACCGAGGCCTGGCTGCGCGGCGTGGTCGACAACATGGCCCGCCCGCCCAAGGGCGGCGACACCGACCAGATCAAGGCCGTGGCCAGCGGCGAGTGCGCTGTCGCGGTGACCAACAGCTACTACCTCGCGCGGCTGATGCGCTCGGCCAACCCGGCCGACCAGCAGGTCGTCGAGCGCATCGCCGTGGTCTTCCCGAACCAGGCCACGACGGGCACCCACGTCAATATCGCAGGCGGTGCCGTGGCGCGCCACGCGAAGAACCGGGAGGCCGCCGTGCGATTCCTCGAATACCTCGCCAGCGCCGACGCCCAGTTGTATTTCGCCAACGGCAACAATGAATGGCCGGCAGTCACCGAGGTCAAGCCGCGCAATCCCGCACTCGAGTCCTTCGGCAGCTTCAAGATGGAATCCGTGCCGGTTTCGACGATCGGCCGCAACCAGGTTCCGGTGCAGCAGATGCTGGACCGCGTCGGTTACCGCTGATTTCGCGCTGCGAGATTTCTCGCGGGTCGATCGGGGTGCCGGTGGTATATTCCCCGGCACCGACGGATTCGACAGGAGATACCTCGATGGCCACGTTGTCCGAACTGCTCGCGCAGAAGGCTGCACTCGAAAAGCAGATCATCGAGACGCAGCGCGAAGAACGCGCTGCAGCGATCGCCCAGGTGAAATCGCTGATGTCGCAGTACGGGCTGACGCTGGCCGACCTGAGCGGCAAGACGAGTGCCGCGGCCCCGCGCCGCGGCAGCACCGGCAAGGTGCCGGCCAAGTTCCGTGATCCGGACACCGGCGACACCTGGTCGGGCCGCGGCCTGCAGCCCAAGTGGCTGAAGGCGGCGCTGGCCAACGGCCGGTCGCTGTCCGACTTCGCCGTCTGAAGACGGCCACCCCAATGCGGGGCGGGCCCGGGTCGATGCCCGGGTGCGGCGGTAGCATCCGGCGGTTCGCCTGCCGCCGCCACCCCACCCCCGCGTGACCCCTTCCGAAAGCCGCCGACTTCTGCCCCGACTGCGGGCGGACTGGCAGACTGGCCCCGCACGAGCCGTCGGCGCTTTCGCCGCCGCGCTCGGTTGCCTGCTCGCCGGCCTGCTGGGCGGCTTCTCCCTCGCCGACATGCCGTGGAGCACGATGGGCCCCACGGCCGGCGTCGTGCTCGCCTGCGTGCTGCGCTGGGGCGCCGCGGCCGGCGCCGGCGCCGCCCTTGGCGCCGCGCTGGCGTTGCTGGCGCTGCCGCTGCCGCCGCTGGAGATCGCGATCGCGCTGGTGGCTCTGGGCTGCGGCCTGGCCCTGGCCTGGCGCCTGCTCGGCGAGGTCGGCTTCGAACGCCGGCTCGAACGCGCCCGCGACGTCGGCTGGCTCGCTGCCGCGGCGACGCTGGCCTTCGGCCCGGTGGCGGCGATCGTCGCTGCCGGCGCGCTGCGCTGGACCGCGCTGTCACCGACGGTGGATCAGGCCGGGCCGGTCCTGGCCGCCTGGGCGACACTGGCCGTCGGTGCACTGCTGACCGCCTTCCCGCTGCTGGCCCTGGACCAGCGTGCGATGGCGGCGCTGGCGAAGCCGGCACGCGCCGCGAGTGCCCTGGCACTGATCGGCGGCGCGACGGCCGCCACCGTGCTGCTGTGCATGCCGGCCAACCATGCCGGCGCGCTGGCCCCCCTGCTCCCTTTTCTGCCGCCGCTGCTGCTCGTCACGCTGGCCGCGCTGCACGGTGCGCCGCTGGCCGGCGCGGCGCTGCTGGCCTGCACCACCGCCGGCGCACTGGCCACCGCCTCGGGTTCGCCGTGGTGGGCCGGCTCGCTGCAGCCGGGGGCGCTGGCCACCGGCACGTGGCTCGCGACGCAGGCCGCGATGCTGCTGATCCTGCACGCCAGCGCCGTCGAGGCCCGCTGGCGCGAGCAGCGCTGGGAGTGGGCACTGGACGGCTCGCGCCTCGGCGTGGCCGACTGGCACGTGCATCGCGGCGAGGGGTTCGCGTCGACGGCCTGGCGCACGCTGGCCCCGGCGCAGGCCGCCGCCTGGTCCCCGGCCACCTGGCTGGCGCAGGTGCACCCGGACGACCGCAGCCACCTGGAGGCGGCGATCGCGCTGATCGACTCCGGCCAGGCCGGCCGCCTGCCGCTGGAACTGCGCATGCGCCACGACGGCGGCTGGCGCTGGCGCCAGGCCACGCTGCTGGTCATCGAACGCGGCCCCGACGGCCGCCCGGCGCGCATCCTGGCGACGCTGGCCGACATCGAGGAGCGCCACGAGGCGCAGGACCGCCAGCGCCTGTCGGCCAGCCTGTTCCAGCACCTGCACGAAGGCCTGCTCGTCACCGACGCCGAACTGCGTGTGCTCGAGGCCAACCCGGCCTACGGCGAGATCCTGGGCGTGGCGCGCGAGCAGTTGATCGGCACCGTGCCCTCGCTGCTGAGCCCGGCGCCCGACGACGCGCGTGCGCGCCAGCAGCGCGCCGAGATGTGGGCCGCGCTGCGCGAGCAAGGCAGCTGGCGCGGCGAGCTCGACGAACGCGCCGCCGACGGCAGCCTGCGCACGCTGCAGGCGACGATCTCGGCCGTGCCCGGGGCCGACCGCCGGATCAGCCACCACGTGCTGGTGATCTCCGACATCACCGAGCAGCGCCAGCAGCGCGAACGGCTCGAGCGCCAGGCGCTGTACGACGAGCTGACCCGGCTGCCCAACCGCGCCCACCTGTCGACGCTGCTGGCCGAAGCGATGGAGGTCGCCGACCGCGACGGTTTCCTCGTCGCCGTCTGCTACCTGGACCTGGACCGCTTCAAGCCCGTCAACGACCGCTTCGGCCACGCTGCCGGCGACCGGCTGCTGGTGGAGCTGGCGAGCCGGCTGCGCAACACGCTGCGCCGCCGCGATCAGTGGGCCGACGTCGCGGCGCGGCTTCACGGCGACGAGTTCGTGCTGCTGCTGCGCGCCGGCTCGATCGACGAGGTCCGGCGCGCGATCGTGCGCGTGCTGCGCGTGCTGTCGCAGCCCTATCTGGTCGACAGCTCGGCGGCCCCGGTGCCGATCACGACCAGCCTCGGCGCGACGCTGTATCCGCTGGACCGCAGCGACCCCGAGGCGCTGCTGCGCCACGCCGATCACGCGATGTACGAAGCCAAGCAGTCGGGCCGCAACGGCTACGTGCTGTTCGATCCCGCCAGCCGCCGCGAGCGCGAGGCGCTGGCGATGGCCCAGGAGGAGATCGAACAGGCGCTGGACCGCGGCGAGCTGATGCTGCGCTACCAGCCCAAGGTCGACATGCGCAGCGGCCGCGTCGTCGGCTTCGAGGCCCTGCTGCGCTGGGAACACCCGTTCAAGGGCGAGCTGCCGCCGCACAGCTTCCTGCCCTGCATCGAGGACGACCGGCTGCTGGTGCGCGTCGGCGACTGGGTGCTGTCGCAGGCCCTCGAACACCTGGCGCAGTGGCGCCGCGACGGCCTGGACTTCGCGGTCGGCGTCAACGTCTCGGCCCGCCACCTGCGCCGCCCGGACTTCGCCGCCCAGCTGGCGGCGCTGATCGCACGCCACGGCCACGACCTCGCGCCCTATCTCGAGCTGGAGGTCGTCGAGACGGCCGCGATCGCCGCCGAGGACAGCCCCACCACCACCGAGCAGATGAAGCTGTGCCGGGAGCTCGGCGTGCGCTTCGCGCTCGACGACTTCGGTACCGGCTACTCGCCGCTGCGCTACCTGAAGGACCTGCCGGCCGACACGCTGAAGATCGACCGCAGCTTCGTGCACAACATGCTCGACGACGCCCAGGACCGCGGCATCGTCGAGGGCATCATCAGCCTGGCGCGCACCTTCGGCTGCAGTGTCGTCGCCGAGGGGGTCGAGACGCCGGCTCAGGCGCGCATGCTGCTGGAGCTGGGCTGCGACATCGGCCAGGGCACCGGCATCGCCTCTCCGCTGCGCGCCCAGCAAGTGGCCCAGTGGGTGCGCGACTTCCGCGGCATGTTCGTCATCGCGCCGGCGGGGGCCGCCGACGGCTTGGCTAGACTCGGCGGGTGATTCCCGCCGGTTTTCTCCAGGATCTGCTGTCCCGCGTCGACATCGTCGACGTGGTCGGCCAGCACGTCGAGCTCAAGCGCGGCGGCGCCAACCTGATGGGCCTGTGCCCGTTCCACGCCGAGAAGTCGCCCAGTTTCTCGGTCAGCCCGAGCAAGCAGTTCTATTACTGCTTCGGCTGCGGCGCCTCGGGCGACGCGATCCGCTTTCTCACCGAACACCTGGGCCTGAGCTTCGTCGAGGCGGTGCGCGACCTGGCGCAGCGTGTCGGCATGCAGGTGCCCGAGGAGCAATTGAGCGCCGAGGAGCTGGTGCGCCGCGACAAGCTGCGCGAACGCCGGCTGTCGCTGGGCGAGGTGCTGGTGCGCGCCAACGACTTCTACCGCGGCCAGTTGAAGACCAGCCCGCGGGCGGTCGGCTACCTGAAGGCGCGCGGCCTGACCGGCGTCGTCGCCGCGCGTTTCGGCCTCGGCTACGCGCCGCCGGGCTGGCGCACGCTGGCCGGCGTCTTCCCGCGCTACGACGACCCGCTGCTCGAGGAAGCCGGCCTGGTGCGCCACCGCGAGGCCGCCGACGGCGAGTCCGAGGACAGCGAGCGCGGCCGCTACGACTGGTTCCGCGACCGGGTGATGTTCCCGATCCGCAACGTCGCCGGCGAGGTCATCGGCTTCGGCGGCCGCGTGCTCGACGACAGCAAGCCCAAGTACATCAACTCGCCCGAGACGCCGCTGTTCAGCAAGGGGCGCGAGCTCTACGGCCTGTTCGAGGCCCGCCAGGCGCTGCGCGAACGCGGCTGCGCGATCGTCGTCGAGGGCTACATGGACGTCGTCGCGCTGGCCCAGCACGGCGTGAACAACGCCGTCGCGACGCTGGGCACGGCCTGCACCGCCGAACACGTGCAGAAGCTGTTCCGCTTCACCGACGCGATCGTCTTCTCGTTCGACGGCGACGCCGCCGGCCGGCGCGCGGCGGCGCGTGCGCTCGAGGCCGCGCTGCCGCACGCCACCGACCTGCGCAGCGTGAAGTTCCTCTTCCTGCCGCCCGAGCACGACCCCGACAGCTACGTTCGCGAGCTCGGCGTCGAGGCCTTCGAGCAGGCGCTGGCCGCGGCCGTGCCGCTGTCGCGCCAGCTCGTCGAGCTGGCCGCCGAGGACGCCGACCTGTCCAGCGCCGAAGGCCGCGCGCGCCTGGCCGCGCAGGCCCGGCCGCTGTGGTCGGCGCTGCCCGAAGGCAGCCTGAAGGACCAGCTGCTCGGCGAGATCGCCGAACGCGCCCGGCTGCCGCGCGAAGACCTGGCGCGGCGCTGGGGCCTGCGGGCCGGCGAGGCCACGCGGCCGGCACCGGAGGCGCCGCA